>NZ_LVYY01000032.1:0-15551 GCF_001909085.1 Paenibacillus sp. P32E
ATGGTTGCTCGACACTTCCATTTTACCAAAGGGCGATTTCTTTTTGTGATTTTTGAAAGAATTGTAGGAACGTTCCCCCGCTTAAACAGCGGAGAGGACGGACTGATTGCGGAAAAGCGGTAGCGGTCGCCTTGCTCTCCGGATTTTTACCGCTACGGGAAATAAATAAAATCTGGAGAGCACAGCGATTGTAGCAACGGTCCGTTCGCGGAGCGTCCGCACCAAGTGCGCAAGTCCATCCAACTCAAAAACAGCGGGGCTGTCTCAAGTAGCCATTTCATGGCTTTTGAGACAGCCCCACTTAATGGGATAAAGTTCTTGTCAACCGACACATGGCTGTGACAGGTCAAGTTAAGAGATCCTAAGAGCTCTTTTCATTTACGTATTATATATATTTTCACATTCTTCCACGGTCGGTTGATAAAAACAGTGCTTCTTCCATCGTCCTACGAACGGCTGATCATACCAAGTTGCCGGACATGGTCCGGGATTTTCGAACGATCCTGGACGGAAATACCATAGGGAGAATTCGCCTGGCCAATTCCGCTCCCCATTCACAGCCCGTTGCGCCAGACGGCGTTCCCTGTCTCTTGCGTTTTGATAGTACATACCATGTTGTAACGCTTCGAATGCATGCGGCTGGTTGATCATTTGTGGAATTGTCCGGATTCCTGTAAAATCGGAGCAATTCGCTCTTATTCGGTTAATGCCAACATTTCCAACAAGGAGCATGCCCATTTCCCCTTCGGTCTCAGCTTCAGCTCGAAGCAACCTTGCCAACATATCAATATCCTGTTTCCTGGATTTTACGACTGCCATTGGCTCACCTCTTTAGATTTCTAGACTTATCATATTGTAGGTGAAGCGGATGTGTTACTCTGGCAAAAGAGAGAGCGATAATAAACAGCCGTTCCACCGCACTCTTCTGCCCGTCAGCTTAATGAAGCATCGTCAGTCCCATATTTTATTTTCCCAGTCTACATTTATATTTGCCAAGTCTATTCCTTTATTTTCAGTAGAGAACTTTATTTTCTCCTGACAGCGAGTCCTGATGTAGATGCAGTCGGGAATGTGTATCGCAGGCCATTATCAGGCTGGCGGCAAAATGCAATCTTGGGGCTACGGACTACACAATGACAAAGTAAATTCCGCCAATATCAAAGATGCCTACTCACGGATATTCATCACCCTTACCTCGCTCCAAACACAAACAAACGCCCGGATGCGTATCCGGGCGTTTGTTTGTGTTTCTATCGTTTAACATAACCTATAGTAGTAGTAGCTCACAGCTCCACATTCACCGCTTCGTCCTCGAACTCCACTATGCTTGCATTGGAACCGATAACCACCATAATATCCCCCTGATGCACATGGTCGTGGGCTGTCGGGGCGACAATTACACCGTCTTCCCGGTTCAGGGCAATAATGCTGCAGCCGTATTTGGCCCGCGTGTTGAGCTCAGAGAGGCTCTTGCCATCCATACAGGCGGGAACAGTCAGCTCGACCACCTTGTAATCCTTGGAGAGCTCAATATAGTCCAGCAGGTTGGGCGTAGTCAGCTGATGAGCGACACGAATACCCATATCCCGTTCAGGAAAAATCACCCGGTCTACACCAAGCTTGGACAAGGCCCGTCCATGAAGGATCGAAATCGCCTTGGCCACCACTTGCTTCACACCCAGTTCTTTCAGCAGAATGGCCGCCAGGATGCTCCGCTCCATGTTATCGCCAATCGCCACAATGCCGCAGTCGAAGTTGCGCACACCCAGTGAGCGCATGATCCCCTCATCCGTGGCATCCGCAACGACGGCATGGGTCAGCTGGCCGCTCATTTCCTCAACGCGTTCCTCATAATGGTCAATACCGAGCACTTCATAGCCCATGGCCATCAGTTCCAGGGCAAGGCTTGAGCCGAAGCGGCCAAGACCGATGATGACAAACTGCTGTGCTTTCATAATGTCCGTAACTCCTTATCCAATTATCATTTTGCCTTCCGGGTATTTATATAATTGCTTACCCTGTTTCGGCCCAATTGCATACGCCAGTGTTAGAAGCCCAAGCCGTCCGGCGAACATGGTCAGACTGATCAGGATTTTACCGAACTGGCTCAGCTCCGGAGTTAGCCCCATGCTGAGGCCCACTGTAGCGAAAGCCGAGGTAGTCTCGAACAGTATCATAAGAAACGCCCGATCCTCCGTGGTGGACAGGATCATCGACACAGACACAACCAGCAGCAGCGCCAGCAGCGTAATCGTCAGCGCCTTGAATACGCGTTCCTGTGCAAGCCGGTAGCGGAACAAGACAATATCCTCGCGTCCCCGCAGCATCGAGATTACTGCACCGATCATCAGAGTGAAGGTCGTAGTCTTGATGCCCCCGCCTGTGGAGCCTGGTGAAGCACCGATGAACATCAGGATGACGATGAAAAATTGTGAGGCCTGACGAAGACTGCCAATGTCCAGTGTATTCGCTCCCGCTGTACGCGGGGTGACGGATTGAAAGAAGGCAGCCCAGATTTTACCCCCGAAGCTCAGCGGCCCCATAGTCCGGGAATTAGTGAATTCAAATACAAAAATAACAACCGCTCCAAGTAAAATCAGCGCCGCCGTCATCGACAGAACCACCTTGCTGTGGAGAGACAACCTGCGCGTGTGCCGAAATTCCACCAAATCGGACATTACGATGAAACCGATACCCCCGGAAATGATAAGGAACATGACCACAAAGTTGACAATAGGGTCGTTTACATATCCAGTCAAGCTTCGGTAGTCTCCAAAGATATCAAACCCTGCATTGTTGAACATCGAAACCGCATGAAAAATACCAAAGTAGACGGCACGCCCCAGCGGCATATCAAATGCCCAGCGCAGTGAGAGTATAGCTGCAGCCGCGGCTTCAATGACGAGCGAATAGATGAGCACCTTGCGGATCAGCCGTACAATGCCTTCCATGGAGCTCTGATTCATGGCTTCCTGAAGAATCAGCCGGTCACGCAAGGAGATTCTGCGTTTCAGCACCAGGGCGAACAGGGTCGCCATCGTCATGAACCCTAATCCCCCGACTTGAATAAGCAGCATGATTACAATTTGTCCAAACACAGTGAAATACGTACCTGTATCCACCACCACAAGCCCGGTGACACAGGTAGCCGAGGTTGCAGTAAACAATGCATCAATGAATTTGAGCGATACTCCTGATGTACTCGACATCGGAAGCATCAGAAGCAAGGTCCCGGTCAGAATGACGGCAGCAAAGCCAAGCACCAGAATCTGCGGCGGAGACAGCTTCAGAAATCTGAAATTTGTAATCTTTGGAATGGGTGAAGCCAAACATCTCATCCTTTCGCAACTTACGTAATAAACATACAAATTATAATCGTTATTACCCAACTTCACAAAGGTTCATTTTACATCCATCATTCCTGCTCTTGCTATTGTATGGTGTAAGATGGTACACTTCACTTATTAAGTGTATGGCATGTATCCATACACACATAACAACAAGGTTGGAGGAAGGAACCGATGGAGCAATCCTATGAGCTTTTACCGGAGCAATTCCAGATCAATCCTTCGCTCCCGATTTATGAGCAATTTGTTGATGCCATCCGTGGACGGATTGTAACCGGGCTCATCCCGCCCGGCTCGCGCCTGCCCTCTGTTCGGGAACTGGCCGCGGGAAGAAGTGTAAATCCGACGACTGCAGCCAGAACCTACACGGAGCTTGAGCGTATCGGTCTAATCGTCACCCGTCGCGGCCAGGGAACCTTCGTTACCCTTGAGGAGGCGGTCATTGCGGAGGCACGCAAGACAATCATGCGCAAGGCCATCCTAGAGTTCAAGTTCATAGCGGAGTCACTCGGACTCACGGCAGAGCAAATGCTGAATTTCGATAAGGAGGATTCAAATGATAGACAATAACAAGCTTCCCGTACCCTATGATGAACCCGTGGCGGTGGAGTGCCAGGATGTAAGACTAACAGTGAAGAAAAAAATGATACTGGACGGAATCAGCTTTCAGATCCCAACAGGCAGCATTACCGGCCTGCTCGGACCGAATGGCGCAGGCAAATCGTCTCTGCTGCGTATTCTTGCCGGCCTGACCCTACCGGATTCAGGCTCTGCACAGATTTTCAGCAAGCCTTCGGGAGTTGACCGGCTCGGTGTACTGTCTATGCTGCCTGACCGCTCGAATCTTCCCGGCTGGCTGACTGTAGAGCAATGGCTGGGTTTTGCCCAAGGCATCTACCCGGACTGGGACGAAGACAAAGCTGAACAGCTGCTGCTCCAGCTCTCCGTCTCAACCGAGGTCCTCATTTCCGCAATGTCCCGGGGAGAAGAGGCACGTCTCCAGCTGCTGACCTGCCTGTCGCGGAAGGCACCGCTAATTATGCTGGATGAGCCGTTTACCGGCGTTGACCTGATCTCCAGAGAACGCATCGCTTCGGCTGTGGTCGGCGAGCTGGCGGATGGCGCCCGGACCTTTCTCATTGCAACCCATGATATCCGTGAGATGGAGCTATTGTTCGACCGGCTGATCCTGATGGGCGAAGGAAAAATCCAGGGCATCGAGGATGTTGACACTCTGCGCCGCTCCGGCAAATCAGTGGAATCCAGATACCGGGAAGTGTTCGCATGAGCGCGTTTAGAACACTAATCAACCTGGAATACAGCCGCTATGGTCCAGCCAGATTCAGCAAGAAGCAGCGCAGTCTGACTGTGATGGTCCTGTTCTCTCTGTTGCTGCTTCTCGGTATGTATCTCCCGGGCTTCAACACATCGCAGCGGTCTCCGTTCATAACCGTTGCCCTCCTGCTGTGGACCGTGAGCGTGGGCATCTCCTTTCTTCATATGGCCTCCTTTCCAGGGCAGCGGAATAGGGATTGGGTGCTTACCTTTCCCCACAGCCGGCTCACCCTGCTCTATGCCAAAGGGGCCAGCCTGCTTAGACACAGCCTCAATCTTACGCTCCTGTTGTATATAGAGGCGATTGTCCTGTACTGCCTTTCAACCTTTACAGGACGTTATACGCCGCTTCCCGCCGGAGAGCTGATCTATACCCTTACAGCTTACGTAATGTTCATCCTTGTTCTTCTGCCAATAGCCGTTGTATTCGGCCTGCTGGCGAGCCTCATCATGCGTCCCGGCAGAGTTGCGCGGGTGCTGCTCCTCCCGTATTCAATTCTCTGGATGCTGCCGTTTATTCTTATAGGGCTTCTCAACTCACAGGCTCTGGGCATTTATGATATGCAATATACAGCACCATCGTATATCATCCTCTATACAGCTGCACTCCTCGTTGTCGGGTGGCCGGCTTGTTATTTTCTGATGCCCCGGATTGCGGTGAACGGGCTTGGACAAATGGGGGAACGCAGCATCCCTGCGGCAGCATCCTCAAAGGCAGAGTCCGTCCGAAAACCGGAAAAGGACAGACACCTTTCGGCAAGGAGCCAATCACCATTCGTCACCCTATACAAGCTTGACTCCAGCCGTCTGCAACAGATGGAGAAGCATCAAGCTGTACGCATCTTGAAGCTTGCCGCGCCCGTTATTGCCATTGCGATGTTTTATTTCACCTCCGGCAATCTGAATGCGATGCAGTCCGCAATCCGTTTACCTTTCATATTTCCGGTATTGTTCGGTTCATTCTGGATGCTGCTGCGCAATAGCTTTGAACGCAAGCAATTACCCTGGTGGCTGGGATTTCCACAGAGCCGGCTGCGGCTGCTGCTGTCAGGGATTGCCGCTGTATGGGTTACAGTGATGCGTGTGAATGTGGTATTGGGGGTATCAGCTGTTGTTGGCCTTCTGGCCGGTCTCGCCGCAGGCAAGTCCAGTTTTCACGAGATGACCCAATATATGTTCTGGCTGTTTTTCTCATTTCTGGTCTATACACTGGCCCTGACACTGGCACTTGGCCTGCTGCAAATCAGCTATTATCTGATGAGGTCACGAGCACTCTCCCTGCTGTTTTTGCCCGTCGCCTTTGCGGTTCCTTTACAGAGCAATCTGATCAATACATATATGTTCCCGGCATCTTATAGCAGCGGCTGGCATCCCGACTGGGCGTTACTCGGCTGGACCGCTGTATTGGGTCTGCCTTTTGCGGTATGCTGTATTCTTGCAGGCTCTAAATATTACCATCTTGTGCTGATGCAGAAGAATGAAGCCGTACGGACAAAACAAGCATAAGTGCAGCTATCTTCACGTAAAAGGATAATACAGTATTTTTTTGTAAAAGGTCTGCCAGAAATACTATAATGAAAAATAACAGCATCATTATCATCACAAGGAGGCGTTACATGAATTCCGTCGGCCAGCCCCTACAGCAGCGGCCCCTTACTACCAGACTTATTCTTGCGGGTATTATCGGTCTCATCGTGTTCATTCTGTTCCAGATCGCTCCCCAGCTCCTCGGGGGCACAAGTGAGTCTGACACCACCCCAATCAGCAAGAATGAGGCCCGCGAGCAAGCCGCCGTATTCGCAGCCAAGCAGCTTGGCCATCCGGAGTCCACAGGAGAAAAGTGGGCTGTAAGCTACCGGACCGACTCTTCTTTCTACGGCTATATGTCCCGGGAAAAACTTTTGGATCAATACTCCAAGAAGAAGCTCGATCAGCGTTATCCGTTCGATGTTTTTCATGCCGTGCTGCACGCTCCCGGCCAAGCCATCCCGATTTTGTCAGTGGATCTTAATATGTATACCGGCAAGGTCGTAGGCTTTGGGCGCGGCGAACATTCCGGCTTCAGCACGGGAACGGAGACAACTTCTGCTACCGCTCTTTCCAGCAAAAGCGCGGCCAGTGAGCCGGAGCTTTCACTTGAGCAGAAGGAGAACCTCGCCCGTCCCTGGCTTCAGTCTTGGGGAGCCAATCCCTCCAAGCTGCAAATCCAGGCGGATAGTGACAATTATGGACTGGTCTATACCGACAGCTCCGTCAAGGTTGGAGAATCGCAGCTGCAATACCGGTTCAAATTCCAGCAGGAACAGGTCTCGTATTTCCGGGCTGGATTCTCGGCTCCCGCCTGGCATATCAGCTATGTCAAAGATCAAACGTCCATGGCCACTTGGGTGACCGGGCTCGGCTATGGCATACCCACACTGGCACTGGGCATTCTGGCGTTGATCTACAGCATTCTGCGCAGAGGGCATACTTCGTTCAAGCGGGGGATCTTCCTCAGCGCCGCCCATTTTGTAATCATGCTGGTCAGCACCTATAACATGCTGCCGGAGGCCAGCGGAGACAGCCTACAGAGCCGTTTAACGGGCCTCATCACGCTCATCTTCTATATCTTCTACAGTCTGCTGATGTCTCTGATGCTCTACTTCTCGCTGGTGGGAGGCAACGGCCTGTGGCGTAAAGAAGAAGGTCTGAACCCCTGGCCGCGGGCCAAAGAACCGGGTTATGGGCGGTATGTGCTGGACAGTATGCGTGCCGGCTATGTCTGGGCCTTTATCCTGCTTGGCGTACAGACCATCATGTTCATTATCCTGTCATTCACCTTGCATAACTGGTCCACCACCGACGCCAGCCAGTCTCCATACAACATGAGATATGCCTGGCTGCTGCCTATTGTCGCCTGGCTTGCCGGGTTGTCCGAGGAAGCCATCTACCGTCTGTTCGGTATCCGTATGGTCAAGAAAATCGTTCGCAATACCTTCCTGGCCTCTTTGATCACAACACTGGTCTGGGCGTTCGGACACACCCTGTATCCGATCTATCCCATCAGCTCGCGTCCGATTGAGCTGACCGTGATCGGCCTGCTGTTCAGCTACATTTTCCTGCGCTACGGCTTCATCGCCGTTATGTTCAGCCACGTGGTGTTTGACAGCATCCTGATGGGCGCCACCTTGATCTTTATGAAGGAATCCGTAAATATCAGCGCGGGTATTGTCACCATCGTGCTGCCGTTCATCGTGGGTTATATCGTGTACCGGTTCAATCCGCCGCGCAAAGTGGAGCAGGCTGAACCGGTGAATCCACTAGTATAACTCAAAGAGCACACACACAAAACGGCTGAGCCTCCTTATGATAAGGAAAGCTCAGCCGTTTCTGCATTGATGCATAAATGATAGTACTTTATAATGACGGTTCTTCATCCTTGAGGGCATCCAGAATCTGTGCAGCCAGCTTGTCGCCGATCGACAGCGGGCGGAAGTCCTCGATTGCGGCTTCCTTGATTTTTTTGAGGGACCCGAAATGCTTCAGCAGCAGCTTGCGCCGCTTCTCGCCGATGCCCGGAATGGAATCCAGCTTCGAGGTCACCATCGATTTGGCGCGCTGTTCGCGGTGGAACGTAATCGCAAACCGGTGAACTTCATCCTGAATACGCTGCAGCAGATAAAATTCCTGACTGTCCCGTGCCAGGCTCACCGGTTCGGCGGAATCCCCGACCAGCAACTGCGCCGTTCTGTGCTTGTCGTCCTTCACCAGACCGCAGACCGGGATGTACAGCCCCAGCTCATTCTGCAGAATGTCAATGGCGGAGGAGATCTGCCCTTTCCCTCCATCGACCACAATCAGATCCGGCTGCGGCAGGTTCTCCTTCAGCACTCGTTCATAGCGGCGGCGGATTACCTCGCGCATCGTTTCGTAATCATCCGGTCCCTGTACCGAGCGGACCTTGTATTTGCGGTATTCCTTGCGCGCCGGCTTGCCGTCTATAAACACAACCATCGCGGATACCGGGTTGGTTCCCTGGATATTCGAGTTATCAAAAGCCTCAATCCGGCTAAGCGACTCCAGGCCCAGGCTCTGCCCCAGGCTGCTGGCTGCACCGGAAGTGCGTTCTTCATCCCGCTCGATCAGGCGGAACTTCTCATCCAGTGCCACCTGGCCGTTCTGGCATGCCATTCCGACCATTTGCTTCTTCAAGCCGCGTTGGGGTACCAGTACCTTGACACCCAGCCATTCCTGAAGCGCAGCTGCACCGCCTGCTGCGTCCACGTTTCCTTCGGTGGCCGCCCCAGTCACCTCAGCCACCTCAGCCGCCTCAGCTTCACCAGCAGTCTCAGCCGCGAGCCCCGCCATATTATCCGGCGTATCTTCGGTATCTGCCCCTTCAGCCTCACCGCTAACAGCCAATTGCGGCTTGCCTGGTGCATCCGTGCCTTCAAGCACGGTTTCCGGCAGCAGAATTTCCTGCGGCAGCGCCGGGTTCTCGCTATAATACTGCGTTACATAGGAGATGAAATCGCTGTACGCCTCCCCGTAGAAAGGGAACACCGAGGAGTGACGCTGGATCATTTTCCCCTGACGCATATACAGGATTTGTACGCACATCCAGCCCTTGTCCACAGCATAACCGAATACATCGCGGTCTTTGGTATCAGCGGTGTTGATTTTCTGCTTCTCCATCAAGGCATCAATGTTGATAATCTGGTCACGAAGCTCCTTGGCCCGTTCGAAATACAGTTCCTCCGCGGCTTCCTGCATTTTTTTCTGCAGATCCTTCTTGACTGCCTCATGGCCGCCCCCCAAGAAACTGGCAATGCTCTGGGTAATCTCCTCGTAAGCAGACTTAGGCACTTCCTTCTCGCAGGGCGCCAGACACTGGCCCATATGATAGTACAGACAGACTTCCTTGGGCATTACACCGCATTTGCGCAGCGGATACATCCGGTCGAGCAGCTTCTTGGTCTGATGGGCCGCGTAGGCATTCGGATACGGTCCGAAATATTTTGCTTTATCCTTAATCACCCGGCGCGTAACCTCCAGGCGCGGATGAGCTTCATTCGTGATTTTCAGATACGGGAATGTCTTGTCATCCTTCAAAAGCACATTATAACGCGGCATATGCTTCTTGATCAGATTGCACTCCAGAATGAGCGCTTCCATGTTGCTGGACGTAACGATATATTCAAAGTCGACAATATTGGCGACTAGCCTCTGCGTCTTCCCGTTATGGCTGCCTGTGAAATATGAGCGAACCCGGTTCTTCAGCACCTTGGCCTTGCCCACATAAATAATCGTGCCCTCTTCATTCTTCATCAGATAGCACCCGGGCAGGTCGGGCAATAGTGCCAGTTTGTTGCGGATATTATCCATATAATCCATGATTTCTCCCCCACCTGTACAACACCGTGATAACTTAAGTTTAAGATATAAGTCGCTATGGGTTCAACCCCAAACCCCGGAATCCAACTTATTTCTGATACCACAAACATTCGTATATTTCAAAAGAGCGCGGTTTCCATTCGACGCACAAAGCGCCTTCGGATAAACCGAAGGCGCTTTGGAGGCAGGGCAGATGCCCCGGGGAAAACAGCATCATCTTACTGATGTTTGGCTACAATATTCTTAAGGGAATCCTTGGAGTTCAGTCCTACAACTTTATCCACAGGCTGGCCGTCTTTGAAGAAAATCAAGGTAGGAATACTCATGACTCCAAAACGGGAAGCCGTTTCCGGATTTTCATCCACGTTCAGCTTGGCAATTTTCACATCGTCACCCAGCTCGGTGGACAGCTCCTCCAGAATTGGGGCAAGCATTTTGCAAGGGCCACACCAAGGTGCCCAGAAATCTACTACTACAGTACCTTGACCTTCAACTTCACCCACAAAGGATTGGTCAGACACGTTCACGATAGCCATGATATTGTTCCTCCTTTAAGTTGTACGAAGCTTTCATCCGCTTCTATAACTCATAAGCCTAGTGTGGCGAATTCACTCCGAAATTATAACGGATAAAATGTTTCATGTAATATGATAACCAGATTACCATTTACCGACACATCCACAGTATAACATATTTACAGTGACTTTGTGTAATGTTTTATGAAATTAAATTGCATAAAATCAAATATTCCGCCGCAGTCTCTGCTTTACAACATTCCAGGGACTTCGTATACTTGAGGAAAGCGCATTAATTGTCAATGACTTCTCTCACACGTCTAACTGTAACCCACTAATTGCAGTCATGCAACTGCAAGGAGGAAAAAAGATGGATGTCAACGCGCAAGCACGTGATCCGCGGGAGCATGTCAACGAGGAGCCACGCAATGACCTGGGCGATTTGCTGGCTGGTTTCTTCGGAATGACGGGATTCATGACCGTTGTTTTCTTTGGTATGGTGATTATCAAGTTTTTGTCGGAGTAATTACCGGGCCATACCCCGTATTGCCTGCCAAAGCGCAAAATCCGGCCTTTTCCTATATGGAAGAAGCCGGATTTTGCTAATTTATAGGATATCTTTTATCTGCTCATTCCCCGCTGATTCTCCCCGTGAAGCGGAATCACATCCACAAACGGTGCAATCCGGTCCATCAGGCGCTGGCCTTTATAGATCTCCTCGCCGTCCTTGCTTGTAATACTCAGATGCTTCTCCAGCCCGTCCAAAGGATAGTTTGAAGTGTAAAAAGTCGGCTTACGGTTCATCCGGTGGTTCAGGATCGCACCCAGCACATGGTCACGGGCCCAGGGGTTGAGGTTCTCCGCCCCGATATCGTCAAAGATCAGCAGGTCACAATTCTTCATCGTGTCCACCATTTCCTTGAGCTTCTGATTATCCATCATAATCAGCTTGAGCTCCTCGATGAAATCAGGCATGTATACGATCACGCCGCTGTACCCGGCAATCGCCAGCTCATGCAGCATATAGCACATCAAAAATGTTTTGCCTGTTCCAAAAGAGCCCTGCAAATATATCCCCCGTGAGGTTAAGCCATTCTCTTTGGCACTGGCTATATAATCAAATATCCGGTTCACAGCGGAGACCCGGCGGGGGTCCTTGCCCATAATGTCAATCTCATCGTAGCCGCCGTTCAACACGCGTTCATCCACATAAAAGCTGCGGATACGCTTGCGGATGCTATCCTGGTTATCCCGGGCAATCTTAAGGTTGCAGGCTGTTTTCCGTTCGTACAGATCTGCCGTACCATTAACCGTCTCAACAGTAAGTTTGCTGTAGTGGCCCTGGAAATCATTCGGGCATTTCTCCAGGCCGGGACAATTCGCACAATGGCGGCTTTCTTCTACATATTGATACAGGCGGCTTAAATGAAGCCGCAGCCGCGACTCGTCCAGCTCAGGATGCTCTGCTTGAAGCTGCTTCACCAAAGGATGGTTCAGCAGGTTCTGCTCAAGATCACGGGAGCGCTGGCGGAGCGCGGAATTGTTCATCGAACGCAGCACTTCGCCCATAGACTCCATAGCCGCACCTCGCTTTCTTTATGGCGTCTTGGATACGCCTTTCTTCTTACTGGCCTTGATTTCAGCCGCCTTCTTCATCATCGCCGCGAACTCTTCTTCGGATACCGTCCCGGCGCTGCCGTCATCCAGCACAATCGGAATCTCGGCTTTGCCGGAACGGCCGCCGGCTTTGCTGTAGCTGCGCTGGCGCGTTCCACCTGATGCCGTTGACCCCGCTGCTGAACCTTTACCCTTAACCTTGGTCTGGTCTCGGATATAACGGACAGCCTTCTCGTAGGTGTTCACCTGCTTGACCAGCATATTCGAGGCAATCGCCTCCACGAAGTTACGGTTCATCCGCTGATCGCCCCCGGAGGCTACCATGGTCATCAGATAATGAATGAGTACATTAATGACTTCCCCGCTCAGCTTATAATTCAGATCAATCTTCTCAAAAGTATCCATCAGCTGTGTGGGCACGGCACCCGGGAAAAAAGTCTGCAGCAGACGTGTATAAGGCTCGTTGCGAAGCATCATATTATATTGGTGAATGTCGCATTTGGACAGAAATTGCGGAGGCACCTCCACATAATATTCCATTTCGACGGACTGCTCCAGCGGAGCGATGGAATCATCGCCTTCCACGGCAGCAGCAGAGCGCAGCGCCACCACCTTCGCTGCGGCAACCTCCCGCTTCTCCTGGCGTTTCATATCCTGGCGGAAATGCTGGCTTGCCTTGTACTGCAGTGCATCCAGAATCACTTCGCCATCCGGTGTGAATACCCCGTCCTCATCCAGCAGACGGGACAGGTCTTGCGGGCTAAGCTCATACTTATGAGCTACATAATTGATCATCCCCATCTGGGTATGGTCAAAACGCAGCTTCTCGACATGAACCCGGTTGACCGACTCCCGCGGAAACCGCAGGATAATATCACTGTACCCGATAGCAGGTTCCCCGGTTTCCCGCATGCCGGGCTGCTTGACCGTTGCCACCTCAGCCAAAGCCTGCTCCAGTTCGTAATCGATCACATGGGTATTGAGTTGAAAAATATCATAAAAGGGCAGGGAAATATTTTCTTTGCCGATCGACCGGCGGCTCCATTCCTCCGGTTCCCGGTTCCAGAACTGCTCACGCAGGGACAGCACGGCAAATTTACCGATTTTGTCACGCAGCAGCAGTGTTAAATGCTGGGTTGCAAAAAAATCAGCCGGCGACAGCGGCGGCAGCAGTTCGTATTCGTACATATAATCATCAGTCTCCGCTACAAAGATTCGGCAGGTCTGCAGCAGTCCCACCGCTTCCAGCCGGGAAGCCTGATCCACTATATATTTGCGGCCCTTCTCATTGGGTTCCACACCCAGCGTCATGAACAGACGGCGCTGCTGCTCCACCGGAGAATAGCCGATTGCTTCAGCCGGAATATGCTCAAACAGCAGACGGTACAGACTGATGGCAAAAGCGCCTACCATCGGCTGATAGACCGAGCCCAGCATACGTGCATCTACACTGCTTAGACCGAATTCGCGGGAAACGCAGTACCGATGATGTTCGGTGAAATGATGCAGGTGACTCATGCGCATCTGCGGATTACCTCCCTCTTTTTCTACACGAATCCATTTAGATTTCTATTCTATCACAAAACTTCCGCCCGGAAATGTAAAAAAAAGTCCAAATTCAGTGCTTATCCCCCTGATATCGACAGCTTGTTATCCATTGCTGGCGTGAACAGATAAATGCTTATATTCCAAGAAAAAACGGCTCTCCATCCTTAGGTAAGGACAGCAGCCGCTCTGTATGCGCACGAAACCCTTCATTAGAACATTTTGTAGCCGCCAAGCCTGAGCTTCTGAATTGTCCAGCCGCTGAGCACTGCTCCAGCCAGACCCGCAATACCCGTGAGGTAATCCACGACATGGAAGGTGGACAAATGCTCCCACAGGCTCATGGCGCTCCGATCCCAGATCGAATAGACGACCACAGGCAGAATCACAAGGACAAACAGATAGGCAGGGAACCAGGTAGTCTTCATTAACATGTTAAGGATAAAGCCAATGCCAAACATCATAACAAAGAACAAAACGGCCAGAACCAACACAGGAATAAACCCCATCGTACCGCCATCCCCTCTCTCTATAAAGAACCGCACAGCAAACCTTAATTAATAGTAAGTTTACTAGAAAAAATGTAGCGAAGCAATGAACATTATCTTCATCCCGGATCTTCACACAGCAAATCCTGGAGCTGTGCGTTTGCTCTGCCTGCCTGCATGCGATACAATGCAAATAGATTAAGCGGATGTACATATAAACTTATGCTAAGGAGTGAGAATACATGAACGAAGCCGCGTTGACACTGGAAGGCTGGTATGCCCTGCATGACTTCCGCTCTTTGAACTGGACGGCCTGGACGGCTGCCGATGACGAAGAACGTGCTGTTGCCCTGGAAGAACTGCATGCCTTCATGCAGGAATGGGATACAGTTGAGGAAGCCAAGGAAGGAAGCACCACAGTGTACTCCATTGTCGGCCAGAAGGCTGATTTCGTGATGATGTTTCTGCGGGAAAGTCTGGAAGCACTGAACCAGCTTGAGACCGCCTTTAACAAAATCGCCTTTGCCCAGTATACTACCAAGTCCTATTCCTATGTCAGTATCGTTGAGCTCAGCAACTATGCCGCTGGCGGAAGCGCTGGAGACGGCAGTGATCCTATGCAGAATCCGCATGTAGCAGCCCGCTTGAAGCCTGTTCTGCCGCAAATGAAGCATATCTGCTTCTATCCGATGAACAAAAAACGCGAGCTTGCCGACAACTGGTATATGCTCGATATGGAGAAGCGCCGCGAGCTGATGCATTCGCACGGATTAATCGGCCGCGGGTATGCCGGCAAAGTGAAGCAGATCATTACCGGCTCCGTCGGCTTCGACGACTGGGAATGGGGCGTCACCCTATTTGCCGACGACGCGCTGCAGTTCAAGAAGCTGGTCTACGAGATGCGCTTTGATGAGGTCAGCGCCCGCTATGGTGAATTTGGCCCGTTCTATGTCGGCAATCTGCTGACACTGGACAGTTTCGAAGAACTGCTGAAGCTGTAACAACAGTAATCTCCTGTTCCTATGCAGAAAGGGGGGTGTCCCATAAGCCATGAAATGGCTACTTGGGACATCCCTTGTTTTTGGAGTCGGACAAACGTTGTGCTCCGTGAGGACGCTCCGCGAACGGACCGTTGTTCCAATCGCTCTTGTGTCCAGATTTTTTTTATTCCCCTTAGCGGTGAAAATCCGGACACAAAGGCGAACGCTATCGCTTTTCCACAATCGTTCCGTCCTCTCCGCTGTTTAAGCGGGAAACATACTACAATATTTATAAAAACGCAAAAAAGAAACCACTCTTTTGGTAAAATGGAAGTGCGACCAACCATTTCA
>NZ_LVYY01000033.1:0-15267 GCF_001909085.1 Paenibacillus sp. P32E
ACGTCGATGAGTCTTGCAGGTCATTTCCCTTTGTGTGTTTTCCTGTAAGATATACGATTTCGTATAGGTTTCCCCGTTTTTACGGCGGGTCACCCAGCATCGCCGCCACCTCTGGTTCACTGCATTCCGGGCTGGACTTTGCCTGCAGGCCCTTCGGATTCTTCCTTACGGAAGACACCCTGCCCTTCCGGCAACCTTCGGTTGCCGGAAGTCTGCTTCGGCTACGGCACTTTAAAGGGTAAAGTCACCGGGTGGATTTGAACCACCTAGATAGTGCGACTGTGAGGCGCACACAAAAACCCAGCACCGTAACGGTACTGGGCTTAAGTCTTCAGCCAAGCTGCAAAGACGATTATTGACGTGGCGGCTTTCTGCTGGGTGTATTCTGTATGATTCTAATCACTTTTCCTGCACCTGCTGCATTAGCCGGAATATAGTTATCTGCTTGGTCCACATCATACCTAAAGACAATATCGGCTAAATCGTACATATCTTCCTCCTGACGATCCTCTCGATCGTCATACACAATTAAATTAGGGTGAGCAGATCTAAGTGTGTCAGCATACCTTGGTGAATCAGTCCACATAATGATACGGCCTTGAAATAATGGACGAACATCTAAACCTATTTTGGCAACCGTAAAATTATTGAATGGTTTCACTCGCGCTGCTGCCCCGCTTTCGCCCCCCTGGTGCAAACAAATAATTACAACCTGATCTCCCCCTAGACGCGCCAAGTTCTCCATTAATGTATAGGTTCGATTGTTCGCAGGAGCCTTATAATCTCCTTCTAATAGAGCAACTATCGTCATTGGATGCTTAATCTCCACAGTTATTTGCCTGCTAAGAAACTCCTTGAATTTATCAAACATTCGCATTCACCTCTTTTTGTAGAGTATACCGAATCGGTACTAAACAATCAGAGAGTGGCTACGTATGTGATAGTGAGGCAGTAAAAGCCTCGTCCCCTTTCCACAGTCCTCCCAAGACTGTTTCATTATAAGCGGCCTCCCGGCCGCCCTCACCAGGCGGGACCTCCTCCCGCCTTCTTTTTTAGTCTATTTTATGAAGGAGTTATACACTATGGAATTGATATTTAAAACAGCAGACGGACGTGGACTAGGTGCAAAGAACACGGTCCTATTGGATATATGCCCCTTTTTCGTGAAAACCTTGGCTTACAATCGTATTTTTGATGTGTATATAGAGACCGATAGCTATCAATTACAGAGCTCCCGATCACATTATCTAAATAGTTTCACTCATACAGCACATAACCTGGAGTATAAACCCAATGTCTATGTCCATAAGTCAGATTGGGCTAATCCGTTGCGTCTTTGGCTCATTGGGGATCTTATACATCACATTATCCAGTTTAACCATAACCATAACGATAGTGAATTTACCGGGGTCCTGTTCGACATCCAGCCCTGTGATCTGCCAGCTAGCAAGGACGACGACCTGTACTTTAAAAATTGCATAGTTCAGTATATGGATACCTTGGAAAAAGAGAAATGCAAGATTGATACTTACAATATAAGTCATGATAAAAATTTCAGTCTGAAAATCGTAATGCCCAGGCAGCTCACCCGTTTTTTTGTGGAGGATGCTGCTTTGATCTATGAACGCCTTAATAAAGTTGTTCACCAAGTTATAGTAGTAGAGTATTTAGATTGGGAGGCTGAAAATGAATAGACCATTGATGGGAGACTCTTCATATCCGGTATATTATGCTCTAAAAGCAGGCCTATCCCATAGCATTGGAAATTTCAATCAAATTCTCGCTGCTCTTAAATGTAATAATATGGGTATAAAAACAACAGAAATTAATGAAAATCTTCAAAGTCTTATCTTGCGTGGATTTGTAGAAGAGTACACTGGCAAAAACCCCCACACCGGGTTAGAAAATGACACACTGTACCGTATCGCTGAGTGCGCAGATATTATTTCCTAATTTTAGCTTCCGCTTCTCTCTCTAGTGACGCAAAATAAGCAATCTTATGCTCAATCTTTTGCGCAAAGCTCTGAAAAAATTTAATTTTCTCATCGATCTGCAGCTTATGCGCCTGAAGCAACTTCCGCTGGTCGGGCAGTGCTCCTGTCCCTTCCTGGGATAATGCGATGAACTGCTTAATCTCGGCTATCGGCATCCCCGTGTCCTTCAAGCAGCAGATCAGCGAGATCAACTCCAAATCCTCGTCCTGAAAGCAGCGGTTTCCGTGCTCATCCCGTGCTACAACAGGCAGAACGCCTTCCCTTTCGTAATAACGCAGGGTATATTGGCTTAGTCCGCTTTTTTGTGCTATTGTTTTGATGCTGTACCCCATATTTCTGCTCCATTCCGCCGATTCAGCGTTCAGCTCCGGCAAGTTGATCTACATCTAAATTACCACCAATACGAATCTATGAAAAGAGCGCTAACAAAACTGTTGACTTACACCTAGCTCTAAGGTCTACACTTTACACTGTACCTTACATTTAAGGAGTGAATGATTCATGGTAAAAACAATTAACGTGGGTAACGGTACGCTGGAGGTTGCCCAAATTTCATTAGGATGTATGCGGATTGCCGAATTGTCGGCCAAAGAAGCGGACGTTCATATTCACAGTGCCCTGGAAGCAGGTATTGATTTTTTTGACCATGCAGACATTTATGCCGCCGGCAAAGCCGAAGAAGTATTTGGCGAAGTCGTAGCGAGCAGCCCGGGCATGCGCGACAAGTTGATGATTCAGACCAAATGCGGGATTCGGCAAGGTTTCTTCGACTTCTCCAAAGAACATATTGTGTCATCCGTAGAGAACAGCCTGAAACGCCTCAAAACCGACTATGTGGATGTACTTCTGCTGCACCGTCCCGACACCTTGATGGAGCCTGAGGAAGTGGCTGAAGCCTTCGATGTTCTGGAGCAAAAAGGCATGGTTAAGCACTTCGGTGTCAGCAACCTGAACCCGCTGCAGATTGAGCTGCTCAAAAAAAATGTCAAACAGCCGCTGCTCTTCAATCAGCTGCAGCTTAGCATTATGGTTTCCGGCATGATTGATTCCGGCTTCAACGTCAACATGACCAACTCCGCTTCCGTGGTACATGATGGAGGCATCCTGGAGTACAGCCGTCTGCACGACATGACCATTCAGCCTTGGTCTCCGTTCCAATACGGATTCTTTGAAGGCGTATTCCTGGGCAATGACAAGTTCCCTGAACTGAACCGGGTCATAGACCGTTTGGCTGACGAAAAAGGTGTTGCCGACACTGCCATCGCTATCGCCTGGCTCCTCAGACACCCTGCCAAGATGCAGCCGATTGTAGGTACTACCAATACCAAGCGCCTGCTGGACATCGCCAAGGCTTCGGACATTACCCTATCCAGAGAAGAATGGTACGAAATATACCGTGCGGCAGGCAACATACTTCCGTAAATAAGCTACAGAAATAGAAAACCCGTAAAGACCTTTATGAACAAAGGTTTTTACGGGTTCATGCCTATTACCACAGTTTACTTCAAATAAGTTCCCGTCTCTCCAATTCCGCCCTTGCCATTTAATACATACACTCTTGCATTTCCTTTGCCGGAGCAGGTTAATGTAATCGAGCCGCTATTAACGTACTTGGTATCGCCTGTGACTGCATCCACATAGGTTCCGTTCGGAATTCCGGTAAACGTAGCATTTCCCGAAATCGTAACGAGTGCGAAGCTGTCGATGCCTTTGGCGTTGTCGGTATATCTTCTCTTAAAAGCCAGATTGCCTGATACATTTTCTGTGGAATACTGGCCTTTTTGCAAGGCTGGAACAGCTCTTCTTATTAAATTAAGCTGTCTGATGTGCTTCGCCAATGGATAATTTAGCGATTCCGCAAGTTTGCCGGTTGCATTTGTATATTTGCCGTAATCCTGAACCGTAACACTTCCTTCCATATGATCGCCGAAGTAAGCGCGGCCTGTAGTGCTGAGCGGTGCGTTCGGGCCGGGATCAAGGACCTTCCCCTTTTGGAATTCGACCTCTGAACCGTAGAAAATGGCGGGGATTCCCCGGAAGGTGAACATCAGCGCCAGATTCTCCGCCCAAGTGTCCTGTGTCCCTGCGAATCTTTGATTTTCTGGAGCCTGGTCGGGTGCATAGTCATGAGAGTCCACATAGGTGACATTCCAGGTAGCATCGTTATAGTATTGGTCGCCGCTTCTCATACCAAATGCTTCCTGTGCCGACTTAAAGGCCCAATGCATCGGAAAATCAATCACATCCATCCCCGATTTCATTGAATAGTCAGGCGCATGATAAGTATTACCGTTTAAAAAAGCATTGTTCGAGGTTGGCTGTCCTGCTGTTGTCGAATTATCCGCCCACTCCTGTTCAACCGAAGCTTTGTTGGAAGCGTAGTCATTGGTACTGTCACCCGGGTACGATTTCGAAGCTTTCCAGGTATAGAACGGGGTTGAGATTGCCGGAATCCCACTGTTCCATACATCTCTGTACCGGGTAGCCACTTCACCAAAGATGTAGAAATCAGAGCCTCCTCTGGCCTTCCAGGAAGGAATAAAATATTTATTGAATATATACCGGCTCACATGCTTCACTGTATCAAGGCGGAAAGCATCCACACCCATGTCAATATATTGGTTATAGGAGTTGATTAAATATTGATCCACTACAGGATTTTCCGTGTTCAGGTCAACGCAGTCTCCGGCGATCTGCCCTGTCTGTACAGTGTAAGACTCCCAAGACAAGCTTTTCTCCGTGTGGTACATGTTATTATTGGTCTCTGCAGTCTTCATTAAGGCAAGTCTTGCCTGATACTGCTGATCGGGGGTCATGGAGTCATAGTTTGCCGGCAGCTTATCTGTTATTTTCATCATGTTATTCACAGTGTCCGCTTTAGTTGGATCTTTCTTGAACATAGGGAACAGATTCTCTTCACCAAAATTACCCGTATGATTGACAACGATATCCTGAATAATCTTCAGCCCTTTGGCATGCGCCGCATTGATCAAATCCTGATAAGACGCTCCTGCCGATTCATATCTTGGATCTACTTTGGCAAAATTGATCGCGTGGTAGCCATGATAATCATATCCGCTCGCATTCTGCACAACAGGTGTAATCCAGATGGCACTGAAGCCAAGAGCCTTGATGTAATCGAGCTTTTGAATCAGCCCTTTGAAGTCTCCTCTCCAAGCCGGGTCGGAGTCCGGATTTCCCGCCTTCGCATCATCCCATGCGTGTACGTTGTTGCTCGGATCGCCATCATAGAACCGGGAAGTGATCACGAAGTAAATGGAGTCCTCACGGAAATCGCCTGACTTTCCAATGTTGTACACAAAGCTCTGTGTGTTTTGATTCCCGGCACCGTCTACCACAAGAAATTTCAGAGTTGTAGTCTTAGAAATGAGAATAGACGGCCCTGCCAGGCCAGCCAACGCATTACCGGAGATATAGAGTTTGGAACTTGTCGTTGGTTCCGTACCATCATCTGTGTAATAGGCCTTAGTTGTTGCCGCTTTGTTGTCTTTGATGTTAAAAGATACAGTAACCTCGGAATCTGAATGCCCAACTGGCAGATTGGCTGTAATTGTAGGCGCTTGCAGATCAGCATTTAGATCAATGACATAAGCGAAAGAAGCAATGCTTCCAGCTTGACCGAGTGCGTTGACACCGAAGGCCTTGATCGTTACAGAGGAAGCAACCTGAACTGGAGCAGTATACAGAGTCGATGAAGCTGTAGGCGTCGATCCGTCTGTCGTATAGTAGATTTTATCGCCGCTGTTACTGCTTGAAAGCGTCACTGTTTGGGCGGAATCATATGTTTTTGGTACAGGGGCGGCTGAAACCACCGGTATCTTGGGACTTTCCGGATTGGCATCATACCACACGTTATCTGTGTAGTACCAGCCCTCCTTCACACCGCGGGACAAATCAGCCGTCTGTTTGCCGTTGCCATCATTAAAGATAAGACTTGTGCCTGTAGCTCCAGTAATAGTATAGCTGTACCAGCCATTTCCGTCCGCATTCATCAGAATCCCCGGCCACGCTCCGCTTGCAGGAACCGTTGCAGGGCTCAAATTCCAGTAATGGATTCGCAGCGCCGAATTCCAGCTCGAAGGCTTCTTAATGTGAACCGTTACCCCTGTAGTAGGCGTAGGCGTTACAGTCGGTGTCGGTGTCGGTGTTGGTGTTGGTGTGACTGTTGCCGTGGCTGTTGGTGTGACTGTTGCCGTGGCTGTTGGTGTTGGTGTTGGTGTTGGTGTTGGTGTTGGTGTTGGTGTTGGTGTTGGTGTTGGTGTTGGTGTTGGTGTTGGTGTTGGTGTGACTGTCGGAGATGCCGTGACTGTCGGTGTTGGCGAAGTTCCAGCCGCGACCTTGATGTAATCAATATTGATATTTCCAGTGTCGGTTGAATCGTATCTATATGCAATTGTATTATTACCCGCCTGCAGGGAGAGCGTTTCTGTTTGGTCGCCCCATGTATCCCAACTTGCCAGGCTTGCGAGAGCCGTTTGCTTCACCTTTGTTCCGTTAACGTAAATAGAAACGTTTTTGGCGCTTCCGGTGGCATTTGTGTAATGAAGAGTGGTATTAAAGGCTGTTGAGGCAGAAGCCTGAACAGTGAAAGTGGTGGCTGCTCCACTGGCTGTATACCCATCAACAAACCCGGTTCCCGAATACCCGGTGTGATCCGAATTTATTTTCGCCCCACCTGATAAGGCTGCGCTCTCAGCTTCATATTTCCCGGCGACCGGAATAACGGCCGTCCAGTTCTTTCCGCCATTGTTATCCCAGATGTCTGTTGGAGCTGTGATGTGATAACAATAAATTAATGTGGCGCCCTCAGGGGCATTAATATTTGCTGTAAATGTAGTCCCTGTCTTCGACATCGCTGTATCCGTAATATTGGTCCAATTATTAGTGCTCCAATGCAGCGTCACTGCTGTTGCCGTGGAATTCGTATAGTTAACTGTATAATCAGTATTGCTGGCAGATGCCCCGCCGGATAAACCAAACAAGCCAAAACATAGCGCAAAAATGATCAACCAAGAAATAAAAGACCTAGTTTTTTGCCGTTGCAAGCAAACAACCTCCTTTTAAAATTATCACTGCGCAAACGTTTGCATTTTAAAGAAAAAAAATAAGTCCTCCAACATTGTTCATATCTCACCCCCTTATTTCACATATTGTATGCGTTTGCAAGTTTACTTTTATGATTATAATCTCCAATCTTTTCCTGGTCAACAATAATTTTGGTTATATGGCCATCTGGGGCGCTGCCAGACAAAAGAAACCGGACCCATAACAGCCGTAGGCACAGCGGTCAACGTCACTGTTCAGCGCCCCATGCCCTGAGAATGGGTTTTCTATTATTCATTTTGTCAATTTCCCGCACTAATCGAGTTGGCTGCTTGTTACCTTTTTCAAACGTGAAATGTTCTTGAAATCCCATTAATAATTAGGAAAACCCCTATAACTCTCAGTATGAATCTCGAGGTTCTGTCGTCTTTTCTAAAAATGACCTGACCAAGTGTTCCAATAAACACGTTAATAAGTATTCCAACAATAAGCTCCACAATCCCTATTAGTTCCACTGTACCCAATCTAATCCCTTCCCGATTTCATATTTTGAATCTCCTTCAGCCCTTCAATACCTTGAGTTCTCTATTCATAAATAAGAGGCCGGCTGCGAAGCCTATAATTCCAATTCCAACGAATACAGCTAATGGAATCCATTCTGAAGCAATCGCCTGATGGTCGAAAATCACGGCCGATAACGATTGTATAGCCCACGATTCCGGAGTGAATTTGGATATGATCCGCATGAAGTTTGGTGCCATTTCCATAGAGAAGAAGGAGCCTCCAAGCATACCGGTTACCGCTATGATAATTGAAGCAGAGGACGTAAACTGTTTCTGATTCCGCATAAACGGGATAACAATCATAGTGATACTGGTCAATGCAAATAAATAAGCAGCGAAAAGAATTCCGACCGCAAGCGCATTGTCTGCGATACTAATCTTTAGCAAATATTTACCGGCAGCCAAAATGACCAGAACATGGACAGTCCCGAACAGATAGGTAGCCGTCATTTTTGCCAGCAGATATTTCTTATAATCAATAGGTGTGCTCAATAATCTGTCTAAGGTATTGTTTTCTCTTTCATCAATTAGGGTCCGTAATCCCTGAATAACAACGAACCAAATGAACATAACCAGAAAACCGATTAGCCTTGCTGTGGCATTGTCATGAGTCTTCTCTCCACTACTTAGAGTTTGGTCATCTATCGTTAGATTCGAGATCTCATTGATGCCTTTAAATACGCTGGTTGTAATTCCGGGGCCATCTACATTGAATCCCGTAGAGATCACCTTTGAGTCATGAATCACTTTTTGGAGTGTGCTTACTTCACCGGTAATAATCTCTTTTAGAATCGTCCCTTCACCGTTTTCAACATTTTGCACAAAATAAATAGGCAAATCTTCACCGGACCCAGATAATAGATGGCTGCCAAAACCCTGATTCACAACCAAACCAAAGGGAATATCCTGATCATCTACCTTTTTTTTGATAGTGGCTTCATCAGAATGTACAATTTTCACTTGGGTCTGTTTCTGAATCATATCCATGAGTTGTTTTGAGTACTCACTATGGTCCGCATCAGCTACATATACGCTTTCCTGGCTGCTTCCTTGTGAAAAGGAGAACAAGAAGGTCAAAATTAGGGGAAGCGCGATTGTTGCAAAAACCGCGGTTCTATTTCGAAACATCAGTTTCAGCTGATTTTTTACCATGACTATAAATTGCACGTTTACTCCACCCTTTTCCGTTGTATACCCTAATGTTAAAGATAATAAATATCAGCCCTATACCTATAAGCTCCAACAAATCAATATACATGCCGTCAAGACCCATCCCTTGGCATACCTTTACATAGGAATTTATTGCTTTACCGTTGGGGAGGATCTCCTGAATAACGCGCAGGCTGTCCGGCAATCCACTTTTAGGGATAAGACTCCCGCCCAAAAAGCTGAAAATGTACAGCACTGGAGAAGCCAAACTGGAAACAGCCACATGGTCTTTCGCGGTAAAGCCCCACAGCAGAATAATGCTGCCAATGGCAAAAGCATAAACAATAGTAATGACAAGGAGGTCATAATAATTCCCCCATTTCATCTGGAACACAACCCGGCTAATAATGATCACAATAACCATTTGGATAACAACGGATAAAATAATCCCAAAAAGTTTGCCCAGCACATACTGTATATTTAATGTTGGTGTAGATTTGATTCGAAACATGGTGTGGTTTTGCTTCTCATCCACGATGCTATGAACCAGCACAAATGCCGTCATAATGGAGAACATAACTACCATAGCGATCGAATAATACTGCATAGCATCTATGGGTACGGCTTCTTTATTGGTTGGCACCTCTCGTATGTTAAGACTGAGCTCCTTATTTCCTGATATTTGGCTCATAACCTTCTCCATTTTATCTTTAGGAACATTTCCTTTGCTGCTTATGATCTGGAGGATCGTACTTTGTTCAACATTCTTTGTCCTGACACTTGCACTGAACCGGTCCAGAATAGTTGCGACTATCTCTTTATCCAGAGGCTTATCGTTGTCACCCATCAAGACGATATTCGTTTGTTCATTATTCATAGCGGCCTTAGTGAAGCTTTCCGGTACGTATACAAATACTGCAACCTGACCATCTTTTAGTAAATGCTTGCCCTGGTTATAACTGGTGGCTTCTTTTAAATTTACAATTCCCTCCAGATCCTTTTGCTTAAATACGTTATCTCTTAAGACATTCCCCAAGGATACGAACTCAGTCCCCTCATAAGTGCCCTTATCTGAATTATAAAAAGCTACATTAAACGTTTTGATTTGCGAACTCGAATCACTGAATACCGTTCCCAGGATGAGTATCAGTATGGATGGAAACAGAATAAGCTTTAGATAAAATGTTTTATTTTTAGTCAGCAACCGCAGATCCAATAGAAATAGCCGTAATAGCTTTCTCAAAATCTCACCCCCTCGCTACCCCCTTAAGGCCTTACCTGTGATCTGTAGAAAAATACTCTCCAAGTTCACTTCCTCATATTTGAAACTGGTAAGCTTAAGTCCTAATTTTTTGATGTCATCCACAAACTCAATCACATTCTTGTCACTCGTAGAAACCAGCATACTGATCTGATTGCCCGCTATACTAACCTTGGAAATTCCGGGAATCCGGTCTAACTTTTCAAGTGCACCCTCACTCGCTTCACTAAAACTAACGGTCAATGTGTCACATGCCGCCAGGCTTTGCTTTAGTTCTTCTTTAGTTCCCTGTGCGATCAAGGAGCCATGGTCGATGATGGCAACATTCTTACACAAGTATTCCACTTCCTCCATGTAGTGACTTGTATAAATCACCGTCATCCCTCTGTCCTGATTCAGTTTTTTCACAGTCTCCAGGATATGATTTCGGGATTGGGGATCAATACCTACAGTGGGTTCATCCAAAATCAACAATTTGGGATCATTCATTAGGGCAACACCGATATTGACCCGGCGTTTCATCCCTCCGGAGAACTCGGCAACATCCTGGTTTTTCTTGTCCTGTAGTTCGATAATTTCCAGTACTTCATTGGTTCTGGTTTTAAGCCTTTTCCCGGAAAGTCCATATAGGCTGCCGAAAAACTCCAGATTCTCTTTGGCGCTTAAGGCTTGATACAATGCTAAATCCTGCGGGACAATACCCATGATTTTCTTAATATCTATAGGTTTTTCCCTAAGGGACTTGTTATCAATCGTTATACTCCCGCTGGTTGGCGCAAGCACCGTGCTTATCATAGATACGGTCGTCGACTTACCGGCTCCATTTGGTCCTAACAAACCAAAAATCTCACCACGCTTCACGTGTAGCGAAATATTATTAACTACAGTGACATCATTGTATTTTTTGGTCAAATTTGTTAACTCAAGCATCTGTAAAGCACCTCTCGTTCATTTCTTGTTCTGTTATCATTCTACCCCCCCATCCAATTTAAAAATATTTACTATAGTACTCAATCTGAGTATTACTTTAGTTATCACTTACATCATTACTTTAGTCATATAGGAATGGCACTGCATAGTGGGGAGAAACTAAAATATGCCGTCCATACAGTAATCAGTCTGTAGATCAGACAGAGTACTGCAGGACGGCATACAGGAGCAAATTGGAATAAGTCAAATGTGGGCAAGCAATACTGCAGGACTACAGCGATTTTTGCAGACATAGTGTTAATTCAGTTCTATTCTTCAGCTCTAGTTTCTCAAACATTCTTGAGACATAATTTTTGACAGTACCTTCTGTAATAAATAGGTCATTACTAATCTCTTTATTACTCTTACCTTCCATAATACATTTGGCAACCTCAAGTTCACGTGGCGTAAGCAACTGTAGAATCTGCTCATTCTGTATGTTCTCTGAACCTGTGTTCTTCACAGAATTCAGCGCATTCACTACTTCCCGTGTAATCTTGGGATTCAACAGGATGTTCCCCTCACAGGCAGTCTTAATGGAATACAAAATTTCCTGAGAGCCCGAATCTTTTAGAATATACCCATCCGCCCCATTTTTAAGACCGGTAAAAATATACTCACTATCATTAAAAGTGGTAAGAATGATAACCTTGATCTCAGGGTACTTAGCTTTCACCAGTTTTGTAGCTTCGATTCCATTCATTACCGGCATTTTAATGTCCATTAGAACAACCTCAGGAGAAGTGTATGTGAGAAGCTCCAACGCCTCTTCTCCATTGGATGCTTCGCCGATAACATGAATTTCCTCATGCAGGCTAAGAATCATCTTCAAGCCTTCCCGTACAATTTGCTGATCATCCACTATAATAATATTCACCATGAGTGTGCCTCCTTATTTATTAAACTCGAAATCAAGAGCAATTTTAGGAATATTGGCCTCAACACTAAATCCTGTAGATCCCCCCGAGTAAAAATTAACTTTCCCACCTAGGGCAACGATCCTGTTTTCTATCCCCTGAATCCCCTTCGATTTAATGATCTCTGTGCAATCCGCTCCATTATTATGAATGAGCAAGGAGATTTGATCAGAAAATTTATGGATTTTAATGGAAAAGTGTGTAGCCTCACCATGTTTAATGCCATTGGTGATAGACTCCTGAACCGTTTTGTAAATACAATTTTTGATGTCGGAATCCACATATTCAATTTCTTCATCCATGTTCAGTTCAAAATGAATCTTATTCGTTTCAAGGAAGTTGTCAAAGATCTCGTGAAAGGATTGCCGGAGTTCCTTAGAGGATCCCTCCTCCCCAAGAAGAACTACCGTTTTACGAAGCTTGACGATGCATTCCTTGGAAAGCTCTTGAGATTTGTTTATCGTAAGCTTTGCTTTACCTGGCTCCATATCCATAACTGTATTTGCATATTCTAGATTCATATTTAAAGCTATAAGATAGTGCCCCAGTGAATCATGAAGTTCTTGGGCAATCCTATTCCTTTCTTTGGAGATAGTCAGCTCCTGAATCTTGCCTGAATACTCCTGCAATGTGGTATTGGCAATTTGTAATTCTTGATTGAGTTCTTGGGTCCGAGTTTTTTCTATTAATACATTTCGAAATAAGTAGACAATTGCGATAATTACTAAATATGAAGACAGGATATCCTTAACAGCATTATGATCTGCTATCAGTGAAGCTGTGAAGATAGCAAAATGCAAGCATAATACATACATAGGGATTTTTTGAGTACTCACAATAATTTCAACAAGTAAAATAATTATGTAAATTTGTGTGCCTATGCAGTAAACCTTAAACAGCAAAAAACCAGCTAAAATATTACTAACGATAAAGGATACATACCATAGAACCTTAGACTGGTTCTGAAATTTGCCTCTGGTGAAATCATTCACGAGTAAAGCTACAGTAACCAGGATAAAATACAGAATAGATTGTGAATCAGCCGGATATTTTTGAATAATAGTGGCGAATATGGAGAACAAAGAAAAACCTTTAATCATTCTTTGCACAACCATTCTACTGTCCATGGTATACATGTCTTTCATAATCGATACCTTCTTACTCAGATTGAAGTAATAACCCAAAAATAAAGTCTAGCTACACTATAACATAAACCTGTTTATCCATAAAAATCCTTTTTAGCTCACCGTACTATAAATAGTCTTAGTGGTTAATACTAAAAACTGCAATTAATGTATATGAAATAATCTGCTGTATTACTCATCAATATATAAATAAAAACATAAAAAAGGGTTTATAAATCTGCTTATCAGCAAATTTATAAACCCTTTTGGTATACCGGCGAGAGGACTCGAACCTCCACGGTTTCCCACTCGATTTTGAGTCGAGCGCGTCTGCCATTCCGCCACGCCGGCATATACATATGAATTAGTTCTTAAATAAAAATGGAGGCGCCACCCAGACTCGAACTGGGGATAAAGCTTTTGCAGAGCTTTGCCTTACCACTTGGCTATGGCGCCATAAAAATGGAGCGGACGACGGGAATCGAACCCGCGACCCTCGCCTTGGCAAGGCGATGCTCTACCGCTGAGCCACGTCCGCATAAATGGCTGGGGATATAGGAATCGAACCTATGAATGACGGAGTCAAAGTCCGTTGCCTTACCGCTTGGCTAATCCCCAATATTCAATTTAGATAGATGGGGCGACTGATGGGTCTCGAACCCACGAATGCCGGAACCACAATCCGGTGCGTTAACCCCTTCGCCACAGTCGCCATATGAAACTGTTAGAATACATACAAAACAATCATTTTAAAAGAAATGGGGCGGCCGATGGGTCTCGAACCCACGAATGCCGGAACCACAATCCGGTGCGTTAACCCCTTCGCCACGGCCGCCATATTAAGCTTTTAAAATTAGTTTGGCAGGGGCAGCAGGAATTGAACCCACACCAACGGTTTTGGAGACCGTTGTTCTACCTTTAAACTATGCCCCTAAAAATGGTGGAGGCTGATGGATTCGAACCACCGAACACGTACGTGAGCAGATTTACAGTCTGATGCGTTTGGCCACTTCGCTAAGCCTCCAAGGATGGTGCCGGCGAGAAGACTTGAACTCCCAACCTACTGATTACAAGTCAGTTGCTCTACCAATTGAGCTACACCGGCATATTAAGTTGTATTTAAATGGTGGCGCGGGAGGGAATCGAACCCCCGACACAAGGATTTTCAGTCCTTTGCTCTACCGACTGAGCTACCGAGCCATATAAAATTGGCCAAATTAATGGCGGAACCGACGGGATTCGAACCCGCGATCTCCTGCGTGACAGGCAGGCATGTTAGGCCAACTACACCACGGTTCCAAATTGGTTGCGGGGGCAGGATTTGAACCTGCGGCCTTCGGGTTATGAGCCCGACGAGCTACCGGGCTGCTCCACCCCGCGTCAGTAAAAACTTATCAAAAGCACTATGGTGGAGGCTGAGGGGTTCGAACCCCCGACCCTCTGCTTGTAAGGCAGATGCTCTCCCAGCTGAGCTAAGCCTCCATATGTGCGCCTGGTATAAATAATTGGTGACCCGTATGGGATTCGAACCCATGTTACCTCCGTGAAAGGGAGGTGTCTTAACCCCTTGACCAACGGGCCATACCTTTAATAAAAGTGGCGGAGAGAGAGGGATTCGAACCCTCGAGACGCTTGTGGCGCCTACACGATTTCCAATCGTGCTCCTTCGGCCAAACTCGGACACCTCTCCATATGGCTCCCCGAACAGGACTCGAACCTGTGACAACTCGATTAACAGTCGAGTGCTCTACCAACTGAGCTATCAGGGAATATATCAGGCTGGATCGCCTGAAAACTGAATCCGAAACGAATCTGCGTTTTATGATTTGGATAAGCCCTCGACCGATTAGTATTGGTCAGCTCCATGCATTGCTGCACTTCCACCTCCAACCTATCTACCTCGTCGTCTTCAAGGGGTCTTACTAATTGGGAAATCTCATCTTGAGGGGGGCTTCACGCTTAGATGCTTTCAGCGCTTATCCCGTCCGTACGTAGCTACTCAGCCATGCTCCTGGCGGAACAACTGATGCACCAGCGGTACGTCCATCCCGGTCCTCTCGTACTAAGGACAGCTCCTCTCAAATTTCCTGCGCCCACGACAGATAGGGACCGAACTGTCTCACGACGTTCTGAACCCAGCTCGCGTACCGCTTTAATGGGCGAACAGCCCAACCCTTGGGACCTACTTCAGCCCCAGGATGCGATGAGCCGACATCGAGGTGCCAA
>NZ_LVYY01000034.1:0-9055 GCF_001909085.1 Paenibacillus sp. P32E
CGAGGAAGGTTATGCCCTGGCCGTACGCCGAATGACGGAACCGGAAAGCGTATTTGGACAACTGAAGAATAACCGGGGCTTCCGGCGCTTTCTGCTTCGCGGCATGGAAAAAGTGACGCTTGAGGTCGGTTGGCTTTCGCTTGCCCATAATATGCTGAAGCAAGCCACGGTGGACCAAAAACGCAAGGCCGCGATTCTCCAATAACAGGAGAATCGCGGCCTTGCTGTCTTTTTACTGCCTCTTGAATACATATGGGCTGTTTCTTTTTTTTGAAAATCTACTTATGAGACAGCCCCTTCTTTATTTCATAATAACAACACATCGACGCCCTTAGAGGCGTTTTTATTTTGCCCTCGGGGTTGTTCCCGGGAGATTGTCACAGAATTTCTAGTTGTGCTCATGCTGGCTGATTACGTCAGTGGGGTTGCAGGAGCATTTAAGACTAAGACAGTCAGCAGCGACATTATGTTTTGGGGCGGCGTTCGGAAGATCACCGTCCTTTTTGTTGTCGGCTTGGCTGCCTTAATTGACGATTGGGTGCAGCCTGGAGCGCCGGTATTCCGATTAGCTGCAATTCTCTATTACGCAGGTCGAGAAGGTCTATCAGTCATTGAAAATTTCGGTGTTATTGGTGTGCCGTGGCCACAGGCTATGAAAGATTTTCTGCTACAGCTCAGCGAGGACAAGAGTAAGAACAACCCGGCCAAGCCGGAACATCCAGACTATGGCCAATCAGCATAGGAGGGATACAGGTGTCATTAACATTAGACCATGTAAAGCTAAAATCTCAGGTCCGGCTTGTCGGGCTGCATCCGGTGCTAGTGGCGGCTACGGTTGCGCTTATTGAGCGCTGCTATGCCCGAGGAGTCAAATATAGTAATAACCCAAGGGCTGCGGACAATAGCTGAGCAGGACGCGCTCTACGCCCAAGGACGAACCAAGCCCGGCCAGATCGTAACCAATGCCAGGGGTAGGACCAGTTACCACAATTTTGGTCTGGCCGTTGATTTCGCGCTGCTGCTGCCAAACGGTTCCAGCGTCTCCTGGGATACCGCCCGTGACGGCGACGGCGATAAAGGTATCTGACTGGCAGGAGGTTGTCAAGGAGGCAAAGGCGCTGGGCTTTGAGTGGGGCGGGGATTTTAAGAGCATTAAGGATGCGCCGCACTTCCAAATGACTTTTGGACTGAGCACATCTGCGTTACGACAAGGCTATTCACTAAAGGAATCAGCGGTTAAAGCGGCGTATGCCGTTATAGATAAATTGAAGGAGGATGAGGTTGTGAAGAAGGATGTAAAAGTAACTGTAAAGGTAGATGGCAAGAAAATTGAGGACAGCGTATTAGATGAGGGAGTTGCTTATCTACCGGTGCGCGCTGTGGCAGAGGCTCTAGGGCTGACTGTGGGGTGGGATCAAGTAAGCAAAACAGTAACATTGAGTAAGGGGGCTAAATAATGAACAGCAAATGGCGTAATTATGGGTTGTGGGTATCTTTGACGGTAGCTGTACTGCTGGGTGTACAGACCACTGGAGCAATCTTCGGGGTACAACTGGCCCCGGAGAAGTACGATGAGGTTACAACTGCGGTCAATGCGTTACTGGGCGTGCTGGTGGTCCTAGGGATCTTAAGTAACCCAGAGGCTGGAAAGGGATATACAGATAAATAATTCATAATCGTTTGTGCTAATTCCAAAACCCTACCGAGCTGATAGGTGGAGTATTGGAATTAGTTCTTCATATATTGGTTATAGAGGTGAGGTTTAATGAAAGAGTTGGATAGATTTTTCGTACCATATTCAGTACCATGCGTAATTATTAAAAATAAAATAACAGGTGTGAAAGAGATATTCTATGCAGTAAGTTCAAATGGAGATATAGCGATAATCGGAGAAATAGGTGAGGGGAATTCACAGTGGATCAACCAATGTAGGGAAATTTCTAAATACGAATTAATTAGTAACTTTATTCTTTGCCAGTAAAAGGAAGGATGTGTTACACTTTTTTAATAAGGGAGGATGTATCATGAATGCTGATAATATTTCTATTGAAAATATAGGTGGAATTAAAAAACTGGATATAGAGTTTAACAATGGGGTTAATTTAATTTGCGGTATGAACGGAGTTGGGAAAAGCACCATTTTAGAATGCATCGCTCATTCTTTTGGGTTTACAAACTCCAGTATAATTAAACGAAATCAAAGATCTATGGATGGAAATTGGACTTTAAGCATTGATGGTAAAAAAATTACGTTTAGTACAGAAGCATTCCATCCATTTGAACAACAAATAAATTATAATGCTTCTTTCATTGAAGATAACCTACAAGTTATTTATGTAAAGGATCAAAGACAAATAGAGTATCATAAAAATGATGGAATACGTAGTGATGAGGACAGAACTAAAGAACAGTACCAATTTAGTATCATAAATGGTCTTCGTCCAGAAACGATTAAGTCGTGGTTTAGTAACAGAGTCTTATTTGAACCTCATGGTAGTTTATCTGAAGCTGAATCAGCAAATATTAAATTAGCAAAAAAATGTTTTTCACTTTTAGATGAATCAGTTAAATATGAAAGAATCAATCACACTTCACTGGATTTAATCATAGATACACCAAGAGGAAGCATCTATTTCGAGTATCTATCTTCAGGTTTTAAGTCTGCATTGTTTATTTTGTTAGGTTTAATTAAAGAGATAGAATTTAATACTAATCCGAAAATTAAAGCATCGGATTTTACTGGTATTATCCTAATTGACGAAGCGGACGCACATTTACACCCTCATTGGCAAGGGCCTTTTTTAAATGCAATAAAGGATACATTTTCTAATGCACAAATTATAATAACTACTCATAGTCCTCACATGATCCAAGCAGCTGGTTCGGAAGAGTTAATTGTACTTGGTATTGATAAGGATGGAGAAGTTAAACAATTGGATACTATAAAATCAGAATATGGGTTTAAAGGTTGGACTGTTGAAGAAATACTAGAAGATGTTATGGGGTTAGCAGAAACGAGATCCGATGAATATCTGATAACAAAAAGAAAGTTTGAGTCAGCTTTAGATGCTGAAAATTACGAAATTGCTTTGGAATCATATAAAATTTTAGAAGAAATGCTACATCCGAGAAGCCCTATGAGGAAAGTATATCAATTACAGTTAGGTTCATTAGGGTGAAAAAATGATAAAAGTAGAAAGAATAGAATCACCAACAAAATTAACTGTGGAAAAAAGAAAAGAATTAACTGAAGAATACTTAATGACTAGCAATAATGTTTGGAATCAAGATTATATAAAAAAAGCATTATTGAAAATGAGCAATAATAAATGTATTTTTTGTGAATGTCGTTTGGGAGAAGAAAGTAAATACATAGAAGTTGAGCATTTTCACCCGAAATCTTTATATCCGGAAGAAGTCGTGGATTGGGAAAACCTACTTCCGATTTGTAAAAGATGCAACGGTTTGAAAAGAGATCATGATACTAAATTAGTTCCTATTATTAATCCAACATTAATAGATCCTCGTGAGCACTTAACAATAAAAAAGTATCGCTTCTTCAGTAAAGATGAATTAGGAAAAAAAACTATAGGCGTTTTAAGTTTAAATGATTCGGATCGCCTTTTCTTACCACGCGTGACAATCGGGAATGCAATTTCTGATATACTCGATGGCCTTGGAAAGTGGGTTGGGAAAATTAAGGACAATAGTACTATAGAGGACCAAAATGAATTGATTTGTAAAATACGGAATCTTTTAAAATCATGCCAACCAGATGCGGAATACAGTACAATATGTTCATATGCATTATTTGAAGATGACAACTACTATGGTATTAAGGATTTTATGCAAGAAATCAAAATATGGAATGATGATCTTGTTAATTTAGAAAAAAATTGTTTAAAATATTCTCTTATAGAATATAAGAATCCTAAATTGATCGTCTAATATGTTCAAGCATGACGATACCCTGCCAGAATGACGGGGTATTTCTTTGCGTTAAGGATAATTATCCTTATCGACACATACATATTGTGCCATATCATGTTAATCTGTTTGTACAATAACTAGAATTACAATAGAAGGGTAAAGTAGAGGGTTGCTACTTCTAAATTCAATAGCGAGGTAAGAGTATAACTATGAGACAGAAGTTACTTGCTTATTACAAAACAGAGGTTAGTGTGGAGGCATTGGTATTATCGCACATGCCTTGGATAAATCGTTTTTTCAATGCCTCATTTTGGATTTCGTTTATTTCTTTTATCTGTTCGACTCTTAGTATTTTGTTATTAGTATATGGTAAAATGAAAAATCCTGTTTTGGTATCTCTTACAGTGTTTGTGCTATCTTGTATTAGTCTTTTAGTAGCTATAGATTTGTATGTTAGGAGAGCAAAAGAAATAGTAAGGAAGGAAGTTAAAACTCCATCTTACAGTAAAAGATGGCGTTGGCGAACTGAAGAATTTAATGAATTTCAGAGAAAAAAGATAGCGGATTTTTTAGATGAAAAAGGACTATTAAAAAGGTGGAAGGTAGAAAATATAATTGAATCTTTAATCAAAGATAAAGAACGAATGAAGATTCCACCATTAATAGCTCCTGCAGTATTTATATCTTTGACAGTTCCAAATGTAAACCAATTCTTAACCTTTTTATATGGTCAAAATGAAAAAAATGAAATTAGTGTTTTTGTCTATTCTTTCCTGATTACTGCTGCAGTAGTTTTCTTTGTGAACTACCTGAGTAAACAGATATTGGAGATGAAAGAAGAATTTTTAAAGGAATTTTATCATAGAAGAGAACTGTTGAGTATACTCGAAGATGTTTTGCTTTCGATTGAGGAGTGATTGTTTGAGTACTGCATACAAAGTCCTGGAGAGTGATACAGACTTCCTGACTGCTGCCTTGGCACAGTCTAAGGTATCAGTATGTTCCGTCCTGGGGATGATCCAGAAGGGCATATCATGGACTATGGGGGGATAGTAGAGGGATATTCCCCGAATAGTATCAAGATTGCTGGTGGATGGTTTATCCGAAAGCGGTTTGAGTTTAGAGCATACATAAAATAACCCGCCAGGTATGTGCGTCTGGCGGGTTTGTCTTTGTTTATTTAGCTGTGTACTCACTTACTTCAAAGGTGAGGATCTTATCGAATATCACGTATTCGGTACGTTTAGCAAATGGACCTTTGTTGTTGTTATGTTTGTCAATTGCGTATTTGGCAGGACCTGTTCCAGCATCTTTAGCATCGTACCAATTTAGGAATGCGTTCACTTCTTCTATTGAAAGGTCGAATTCTTTCTCGATACCATTTGATAAAGTGATGGTAAGAATAGCGTGATCACCTGATGGTTCTGGGTTAGAGGGTGAATCATTCTGTGGTGTAGCAGATGCTTCATTAGAATTGTTACTTTCTCCTTCAGGAGTTATCGCAGTAACTACATAATAGTAAGTTGTTCCATTTATAACATTAATATCTCTGTAAGTTGTCCCAGTTACGCTATTCGCAATTGTAGTATATGGACCGTCACTTTTTTCTGAACGCTTTATGTTATACAAAGCATCTACGTTAATCCCAGCCCAATTTAAATCTACCCTTTTGTTACTTGGTATTGCAGTCAATTTTGATGGACTGGATATCTCCTCGGAGGGGGTTGAATATACTTCGGTACTTGAAAGTATAGAAGTGTTTTTGCCTCCCATGACATATACCTTGCCATTTACTGTAGCTATTGAAAATACCGATCTGCCAGTTTTTAAGTTTTCTTTAGTCTCCCATGTATTAAGAATTGGATCATATTCTTCAACTGTTTTTAAATAGCCACCAGGGTCAGCGTTGTAGTTATAACCACCTACTGCAAAAATCCTATTATTTAATGTGGTTGCCCGCACGCCGTATCTTCCCGTTGGTAAGCTCGCCTTACTAGCCCACACATTTGTCACTGGATTATATTCTTCCATTCTCTGAGAGAAAGAGGCTTGTGAATTAGGTTCAATTCCTCCGAAAAAATATATCTTTCCATTTGCAACAGCAGCCGCTCCGTGTATCCTACCAATTGATAGACCCGCCTTACTAGTCCATTTATTCGAAATTGGATCGTACTCAAATGTAGTAGCAGTAGAATTACCTGTGGTATCCATTCCGCCAATAGCATATATTTTCCCATTTAGAGAAACAACAGAAAGTGCACCTCGTCCTGCTGGTAAATCAGCTTTTTTTTCCCATGAGTCTGTTGTTGGATCGTACACTTCGACGTTTTTTATATTTGTTTCATTGTCGGTGCCACCAATAGCATAAATTTTGTTGTCTAATTCAACTACACCAAGTCTGTATCTACTAGTAGGCATAGGAGCCTTGGTTTCCCATGTGTTTGTACTAGGATTATAAGCCTCAACTGTATTCGTCACAGATTTTCCGTCATGCCCTCCAATTACATAGATAATACCATTAACAGCGGCTGATCCAGAATCTTGTCTCGCAGTTGGAGTCGGAGCTTTTTCAATCCACTGCTTGTTTCCTGATGCGAAGGTTAGATTCGATTGAACTAATGTCAATATGAGAATGAAGCATAAAAAAAATAAAGATTTGTTTCTGGTGTTCAAAGTAACATCTCCTTAATATGTATTTAATTTATAACAAGTTTCAATTTACAAAACTTAACAAGGATTGTCTAAACATATATGTCTATATCTGCAATAAAGTGAGTGAAGGACGTTATTTTCTTTTTTTATGCCATTTGTTTGATTCTAGTTGAAACAAAAGCCCAGTAACCTTAAGTGGTCGACTGGGCTCGTTTGTACGCCCAGCATGGGCGTCATCTCTAGGGTGAAAGTCCCGAGCGGGGGCTGGCAAGCGCCTACCGTTAGCCAAGAGCAAGGGTGTCCGCCGTGAGGTGGAATCTGAAGGAAGCTGGAGGCAAAAGCACGGCCTGAGGTACACGAATCCAATTGGAGGCGGTTGCAGCCGGATAAGTCACCAAACCATGACGAAATCCTAAGCTGCCAAAGGCTACAGCCGTAAACTTGGGCAGGCGCGGGCGGAAAGATGACGTTCTTATCTGGGGAGACCTGCCAGGTAATCAAGAAAAAAAACTTGTAACCGTAGCTGAGAGGCTGCGCTGAACTGGCAGGAGTCAGCAGAGGCCATAGTACGTAAGCTGTTGCAACAGCTTACGGAAGGGCTGAACCGAAAGGAGAGAGGAAACCGATGCGTTCGCATGAAGAGCAACGACAGCCGAATATCTCGCAAGAGAGCTGCCAGCAAAGAGAAGCGGTGAAGCCGTCAGGGTATGCTGGAGCGCCGAGTTCTTCGTCGGCACAAGTCGCCCCTTCCTCTCGCGAAGACCAGAACAACTTGCTGGAGCGATTGCTCGAAGGGGATAACCTTCGGCTCGCCTACAAACGAGTGGTGCAAAACGGAGGAGCACCCGGTGTGGACCATGTAACGGTAGCAAATCTACAAGCTTACTTGAAAACACATTGGGAGACGGTGAAAGCCGAGCTTCTGACGGGAACCTATAGACCTGCGCCAGTCAAACGGGTGGAAATCCCTAAACCCGGAGGCGGTGTACGGCTGCTAGGGATCCCGACCGTAATGGACCGTTTTCTCCAGCAAGCACTTCTACAAGTCATGAACCCGATCTTTGACGCGCAATTCTCCTGGTATAGCTACGGCTTTCGCCCGGGGAAGAGTGCGCATGGCGCAGTCAAACAAGCCCAAAGATATATCCAAAGTGGACTCCGATGGGTCGTGGATTTGGATATGGAGAAATTCTTTGACCAGGTGAATCACGATATGCTGATGGCAAGAGTGGCGCGGAAAGTGGCAGACAAAAGAGTGCTGACACTGATCCGTGCCTATCTGAACGCCGGAGTCATGGTGGACGGAAAGTTGGAGCGCAGTTGGGAAGGAACGCCACAAGGTGGTCCGCTCAGTCCGCTTTTAGCGAATATTCTACTGGATGATTTGGATAAGGAATTGACGGGGCGAGGGTTGCGATTTGTACGTTATGCGGACGACTGCAACATCTTTGTGGCGAGTAAGCGAGCAGGTGAACGCGTCAAGGAATCGGTATGCCGATTTGTAGAAGGAAAGCTAAAACTGAAAGTGAACCGGGAGAAAAGCGCGGTGGCCAGACCCTGGCACCGGAAGTTCTTAGGGTTCAGTTTCCTGAGCCAGAAACAGGCAACGATTCGCTTAGCACCGAAGACAATCTCACGATTTAAGGAAAAGATTCGTGAATTGACGAATCGAACGTGGTCGATTTCGATGGAGGAGAGAATTAGCCGCTTAAACCGCTATATGATGGGTTGGATAGGTTACTTTCGACTAGCGTCGGCAAAGACGCACCTCCAGAACCTGGATCAATGGATTCGAAGAAGACTCCGAATGTGCCTATGGAAGCAATGGAAACGAGTCCGTACACGAATTCGGGAACTACGAGCGCTCGGCGTTCCCGAATGGGCCTGTTTCATGATGGGAAACTCACGCAGAGGCGTATGGGAAATGTCCCGGAACATAAATAATGCCCTAAGGGCTTCCTATTGGGAAGCGAAAGGGCTGAAAAGTTTGCTTTCACGTTATCTGGAGCTTGGTTAACCTTTTGGAACCGCCGTATGCGGACCCGCATGTACGGTGGTGTGTTGGTATGATAAACGTACCGGCCCGTTCTTGTTACAATGGAGACAGGGTTTCGGAGAAGGCTGCAGGCGGGGCGGTTGCCCTCTCGCTGGGATGAAATAAGCCCGTTGGTGTGTTTAACCGCCTCCTCGCCTCACCCAGTTGTGGCATAGCCCACGGATAGGTGAATGTACAAGCAACTCCGCCTGTAATTGTATTAAGGGGAGGGAAGGGAAATGCGGTTTATTGGTTTGGATGTACATCAAAAATATGCGGAAGGATGTGAAATCGGCACCGATAAGAAAAAAAGACGATTCCGGATCGCTAACACACGCGAAGCTTGGGAGGAGTTCGGCCAAACCCTAGATCCCAATACTCGCATCGTTCTCGAAGCGACCAGCAACGCCTTTTGGATTCATGATATCTTATCCGAAT
>NZ_LVYY01000035.1:0-328590 GCF_001909085.1 Paenibacillus sp. P32E
TTACCCCACCAACTAGCTAATGCGCCGCAGGCCCATCCTCTAGTAGCAGATTGCTCCGCCTTTCATCCCTCGCCCATGAGGGTGAAGGAATTATCCGGTATTAGCTACCGTTTCCGGTAGTTATCCCAGTCTAGAGGGTAGGTTGCCTACGTGTTACTCACCCGTCCGCCGCTAAGCTTATCCCGAAGGATAAGCTCCGCTCGACTTGCATGTATTAGGCACGCCGCCAGCGTTCGTCCTGAGCCAGGATCAAACTCTCCAAATTGGTATTTAGAAAGAGCGATTGCTCATTTTGAAACTGACGATTCATTAAATGAATCTGATAAAAATTAACGCGTTCCATTTGTTCAGTTTTCAAAGAACTTGCTCCTAACATCTCAACACTTCGTGTCAAGCGCAGGAATTAGATCATATCATGTTCCGTTGTTTCTTGTCAACTTATTTCTTCTTCGCTCTTTCAATCAGCGTCGATGCCTCATAAGCACAAGAGATAATATATCATGCCGTCCTAATGTTTGCAAGCTTTTTTTATAAATAAATAAGGCGGCGTATATTTAGCATGGATAGGGCACAAATTGATTTCCATAGTACAATACTTATGGCTACAATAAGGCTAAATGAAAATCAGCAATAACCAATATCCATAACCATCTCGAAAGGAGATCCAATGAACGACAATTCCATTCCGGCCTCCCCACCAGTAATAAATGAAGAACAGCAGCGCCACCTGCAGCAGGCTACGATATACCGTATTTTATTAGCAGTCAGCTTTGTTCATTTATTTAATGACTCCATTCAAGCGCTCATTCCAGCAATGTTTCCTATCCTTAAGAACAATATGCTGCTCTCTTACGCTCAAGTGGGATGGATCGCTTTTGCCCTCAATATCACATCTTCCGTGATTCAGCCCGTTATCGGCTATGCCGCTGACCGCAAACCACGCCCTATATTGCTTCCGCTAGGGATGTGCTGCACCTTCGCAGGTGTATTTTTGCTGGCTTTTGCCGGTAATTATGCCTTGGTTATTTTTTCAGTTATGCTTGTCGGATTCGGATCAGCAGCGTTTCACCCCGAAGGGATGCGTGTAGCTCATATGGCTGCGGGACAGCGGAAGGGACTATCACAATCCATCTTTCAGGTTGGCGGCAACGCCGGACAGTCCTTGGGTCCGCTTTTGATGAAATGGGTATTCATTCCTTTCGGGCAGATGGGCGCGCTCGGGTTCACTGTCATCGCTGCAGCAGGTATTGCTGTTCAAACCTACGTAGCCAGATGGTACCGGAAAATGCTAAACGAAGGATACACCTTCCGTAAAAAGTCAGCTGCACGCACCATAGATCCTGCACGCAGCAAAAGTATTTTGACTGCCACTATCATTCTAGTCTTTCTCGTATTTGTTCGTTCCTGGTACGGCGCCTCTATCGGCGGTTACTATGCCTTCTACTTAATGAAGAACTATGGAATGACCATTGATCATGCTCAAATTTATATTTTTATGTACCTCGCTGCCGGGGCGGTTGGCACATTCTTTGGGGGCCCGCTTGCTGACCGCTTTGGACGACGCAATCTAATACTGATCTCTATGGTGGGAACCGTCCCTTTTGCACTGGCGCTTCCTTTTGTAAGTCAAACCTGGGCGCTTGTTCTGCTGGTCATATCAGGTTTCATCCTGTTATCCAGCTTCTCCGTAACCGTAATTTATGCCCAAATGCTGTATCCGGGAAATATCGGGACGGTCTCAGGACTGATCACCGGACTTGCTTTCGGACTAGGCGGTATTGGTTCTGTTGTCATTGGTGCGCTCATTGACCGGATCGGTATCGGGACTGTATTTGTAGCATGTGGATTCCTGCCCCTGTTAGGCCTGCTTGCACTGCTGCTCCCCGGAGATCAAAAACTGGAGGAATGGGCAGCAGAGTAATAAACAACAAGTTGCACGTTCTTCAAACTATTGTGATGAGTCCATCCTTCTCCTTTGTTGAGAATGATGGGCTTTTTGATAAGCGTATGGACAAGCCTACCCTAAAGAGAATTATTCATTCGCTGAGTTATGCGGTACAATTAGTTAAAAGTTGAATGATTCACCACCGATCACGGGTTAGAGGAGGGACATCATTGAAAAAGGCACTGGCGGGGCTCCGCAAAGGGTATGGCAAAAAGCTTGTTTCCATTCACATGTGGAATGCATGGCTGGTATTGATTCTGGCCGTGAGCGGTTTAATGCTGGTTGGTGGTTTCTGGCGGGAGCTGCTTGGTGAGGGTCGGGTGTGGCTGAAGTGGGCTCATATTGCTTTTGGGCTGGTACTGCTTGTTCCGGTCCTCTACTATTTGCTGCTTGCGGCCAAGCATTGGAAAAGACTGAACGGAAAAAATTCGCAAAAAGCCAATGTGGTTTTTGTGATGGCTATGCTGACCGGCTGGATTGTATCCGGGATTGTCCTCTGGCAGTTCAGGCTTGCCGGACCGAGAGCGGCCAATGCGGCGCTGTTTGTTCATGATCTTCTCACCTGGGTGGGGCTTCCGGTCATGATCTACCACTCCATTACCAGGGTCAAATGGCTGAAAGAGCCCAAGAAGCGCTCCATTGTACCGGAAATGGCACCAGAAGGTGAGCCCCTGAATTATGGAGTTAAACAGAAACCGGCAGCTGTAAACGGACCTCAACCAGTGTATACGCGGCGGGGTTTTATTAAGGTGGCTGTCGGAGCAGGCCTCGCTATAACGCTCGGTCCAACCTTTGTACGTTGGATCGGCAAATCATTACAGCTTCCTGGAGCCGCCGAATATGCTGCAAGCAACGCCAATGCCCTGATTCCTGACCCTGTGCCGCTGGCGGATTCCGCTCCACCCATTGGAGGCGGAGCAGAAGGCAGTTTTCGAGTCTATACCGTAACAGATATCCCTTCCTTCGATAACAGCAATTGGTCATTTACCATCGATGGCCTCGTTGACAGGAAGTTCACTTGGAATTGGGATGAATTCGTCAAGCTGCAGCGTGAGGTGCAGGTCAGCGATTTTCACTGCGTCACGGGCTGGTCGGTCTATAAAAACACATGGGAGGGCCTCCCGCTCGCAAAGCTGCTCGACATGGCCGGAGTGCAGGAGCAGGCAGTAACGGTAAAGTTCTATTCCGGTGATGGTGTCTACACCGATTCGCTGACTCTGGACCAAGCGCGGATGAAGGATGTAATGGTTGCTGTGCTGCACGACGGCAAACCTATTCCGAACCAGCTTGGAGGCCCTGTACGTCTGGTGACTCCGCAAATGTATGCCTATAAATCAGTGAAGTGGCTGAACCGGATTGAGCTCATTTCAGAAGATCATGTCGGCTATTGGGAACAACGCGGATATGATAAGGATGCTTGGTTGCCTAGTGCGAAGCGGGTATAGACCTTTATCGCCCGGAGCCTGTATACGCCTTGTTCATCACGTTGGAAAATAAAGCAGCCGCCATCCCGCTGCCCGCGGTCATAAAGTTATCCTTGTCGGTATGGTCAAACCCCATCCATACAGCGGCTGTCCAAGCAGGGGTGTACCCGACGAACCAAAGGTCCCGGTTGGCCTTGCCGGTGACGCCTGGCAGATCAGCCTGGGTCGTTCCGGTCTTCCCGGCTACCGGGATGTTCATCCGTGCTTTTACACCTGTCCCTTTGTTCACTACGTCGCGAAGCATTGCAGTCATGTTTGCAGCAGTGAGCGGTGAGACAACCTGCTTTCTTTTAGATGCATACCTGTACAACATTTTACCCTGCGCATCTGATATGCTCCGAACGGTATGGGCTTCGTTAAAGGTTCCACCGCTTGCGAATACACTGTATGCCTGTGCCATTTTGAGAGGAGAGACACCTGTATGCAGCCCACCAAGCGCAATTGACAGATTATTATCTTCCTGCGGCAGCACTATCCCGAGCTTGGCTGCGAATGCACGGGCGTTCTCAACCCCCACCTGCTTCAGCAGCCAGACTGCCGGAGCATTAATAGATTGCTGTAGTGCCTGACTCATGCTTACCTGCCCCCGGTATATGCCATTATGATTATCAGGGCTGTAACTCCCATATCTCTGTTTCCGGTCAAGAAGAAGACTGTCCGGCATGAATTTTCCGCTCTCAAGCGCCGGACCGTAATCAATAACCGGCTTAAAAGCGGAGCCCGGCTGACGTGCATCAATAATTGCCCGATTAAGGCTGCCTATACTTGGATCACGTCCTCCGGTTAACGCCACAATCTCTCCATTATCATGGTTGATTATAACCATGGCTGCCTCCACTTGCTGCGTTTTCCCATCGGAGGGGAAGAAATCAGAATTGCGGAAAGTCTCTTCCAGCGCTAGCTGGGCACCGGGATTCATTCCCGTCACAATCGTGTAGCCGCCTGTCTGCAGTTCTGTCTCCGTCTTCCCGGTCAGCCGGGAGGCTTCTTTAAGCACGGTATTAATGTAGGAAGCCCCTGTTCCAGGAGAATACGCCTCTGTACCCGCTTCAGGCCTAATCTCCTGCTTCGCAGCAGCCACCATCTCCTCATGGGTAATCAATCCCCGCTGCTCCATGATCCGCAGAACAAGCTTTCTCCTCTCCACGGGACGTTCCCCCGCCGACTCAGGATTGTAAACAGAGGGGCCTTTTGGAATAGCCGCCAAAGCAGCAATTTGCCAGATTTCTAACTCCTTCATATACGTTTTGCCGAAATAATGCTCGGCCGCCGCCTTCACTCCATATTGTCCTTGGCCCATATAGATTTGGTTAAGGTAGTGCTGCAGTATCTCCTCTTTCGACAGCCGTTTCTCCAAAGCTATAGCAAGGGAAGCTTCATTCAGCTTTCGCAACAGATTTTTGTCTCTGTTCAGATATAGATTGCGGGCGAGTTGCTGAGTGATGCTGCTGCCTCCCTCAGCATTGTCCAGATACACCGCATTGTGCAATGCAGCCCGCAGAATTCCTGTATAATCCAGGCCCTGATGACTGTAATATCGGTGGTCTTCGACCGCCAAAAAGGTCTTGATTAGCAGTTCAGGCATCTCTTCCAAACGGGCCGACCTCCTATATCCTGATTCCGGCAATGGAATTCTGCGCAGCACGGTCCCATCGGAGGCAAGAATTATACTGGATTCCGCCAGCTTCAACTTCTCTGGATGACGGTCTAATACAGCATCCCCGTATAGATGAACGTAGACTATAAGGGCCACCAGCAATAGGGCACAGGCTACCCCGATGTCAAAAGCAGTATAAAAAATGCGCAACAGTTTTCGCCTTGCCCGGGCGTCCTGTCGGCTCATGAGCGGACCATCAGGTTCTCCATGAACCTCTCCATGCCCATTGCCTCGCGTTTCGCCGCCTCTACCTGCAATATCTGAATCTGCTCCCCTTCTCCAGTGGACGCTTCATTCAGCAATCGCATCAACGTTCTTGTTCTTAAAGTCAGTGCCATAAGCGCTTCATTTCCCAAAACCGGATCAGCCGAATTCTTCAGATTATAAGCGCAAGGACCTTGGTCCGCCGCTTTTTCCGGCCTGTTGATTTTATGTAAATGTCCCGCTAATTGGCCCAGCTCACCACCGCTGACCACCTTCAGCTCCCGGAAGGAACCAAAGGTAGACAATTCTTCGGAAGCCTGCAGCAGACTTTTGAGATCATCGGATATTTTTTGCGACCGAAGCAGAAAGATTACGGGGAAAACCGCCGTAAACATCAGTACGGCGAGTGGTATGCGGCCGATATGATTGATCAGCCAACGCAGGCTACGGACCCAATAGACCGCGGAAGCTGCAGTATAGCGGGAATACAGCAATGCAGCCAACGAGTATACAGCAGCAAGAGAAATACCGCTGAGCAGCGCAGTTCCCCCAAAAATGTACAGATAGCCGGAGCGTACCGTTTTGAATCTTTTCAAATTCTATCCCTCCAGTCACACAGGTGATAATCACCTCATGTCACACAGGATAACGGCTATTTCTTAAGATGCACCCGGCAAAGTTCTGAAGATTTTCTTAAGAAGGGTTCCGAGACAGCGGATACCGTGTGATAAAATCCGTCCGGTACATATCGCTTGCAGCCGAGATTACTCCCTGATGACGTTCAACAATTCCCTTCGCAATTGCCAAGCCCAGGCCGGAGCCACCGGTGTATTGAGAACGGGAGCGTTCAGCCCGGTAAAAGCGTTCGAAAATATGCGGGAGATCTCTTTCCGCGATCCGTTCACCAAAGTTACTGATCCGCACCACGGCTTCATCGCCTTCACGGGCCAGACCGATCTCTATCTTTTTACCATCCCGTCCATATCTGATCGCATTCGCAATCAGATTCTCATAGGCGCGCAGCAATTCATAAGGAGCTGCATCGATCCACAAGGATTCAGTCTCATCCACCATTTCGTAGATCATCCCTGCCCGAGTAAGCTCTGGAACCGCCTCTTCTGCCAACTGGCGCATAAAGGCTTTTAAATCCAGACGTTCTGGCACGAGTGGCAGTCCTCCGTTGTTAACACGTGTATATTCAAACAAATCATCAATGAGTTTTCGCAGCACCTGTGCTTTCTGATAGGCGATGTCTACATAATAGCGCAATTCGGTTTCTTCCCGGCATCGGTCCTGCTCGATATATTCAAGATAGCCGAGTATTGAAGTCAGCGGGGTGCGCAAATCATGGGATACACCTGTAATGAGCTCATTTTTGGCTTCGACAGCCTTGCGTTCTTCCAGAAGGGATTGCTGCAGACGTTCAGACATGATATTGATGTTCTCCGCCAGCATCCCCAGCTCATCCGCAGTTCTAATCTCAATCCGATGCGATTCTCCAAGCTTTGTAATTTGCTGGATACCGCGTGTGATTTCCTCCAGATATGAGACTATTTTTCGTGTGAAGATAAAAAAGAAGAACAAAAAGCTAAGAATTCCTGCAGCAGTCATCACAGGTACGGAACCAATATGATTAATGACCCATCTCAGTAACTGTGAATACGCCGCCGACGGGGGAGAAGGGTTCAAATAGAGCAGGGCATTCACCAACCGGTATCCACCCAGCAGTAGAATGGCACCAGATAAAACGCTCAACATAAACGCCCAGATGAATTTCCAACGGATTGTACTTATATATTTCGCATTCAACGTCTCTCACCTCAAGCTTTCAGGACGGCCCGTCCAGTTTGTATCCGATCCCCCACACGGTTTGTATGTAACGAGGGTGCTTAGGATCCAATTCAATTTTTTCACGGATATTACGAATATGCACCATCACTGTATTGCCGCCATCCAGAAATGGATCAGGCCAGATATTCGTATAAATCTGCTCCATACTGAGCACCTGCCCTTGATGCTTTGCCAGCAGTTCCAATATAGAAAATTCCCGGGGTGTCAGCTTCACCTTCCGGTTATCTACACTGACCTCGTGCTTAGCAATATCTATAACCAAATCTTCGAAAATGAGTTCATTCTCGCTGCCCCTTGCCGGAGCATCCTTGTTGAATCGATGGTAGCGGCGTAATTGTGATTTAGCCCGTGCCACGATCTCCAGCGGATTGAACGGCTTTCCGACATAATCATCAGCCCCTATGCTCAGCCCGAGAATTTTGTCCATATCCGTATTTTTGGCAGAGAGCATAATAATCGGCATGTTTTTCTCCTCCCGGATTTTCATACAAGCCGCAATTCCGTCCAATCTGGGCATCATTACATCCATAATAACTAGATCTACTGTTTCTTCTCTGAGATGTTTCAGTGCCTCCACTCCGTCAAAGGCTTTAAGCAGCCGGTATCCTTCATTCCGGAAATAAATGTCAAGCAGTTCTACAATTTCTTTCTCATCATCCACAAGCAGGATCGTTTCTTGTATCACAGGCAAGTATCCTTTCTAATCCATAAATAGCCTTCTCTCTATTTTATATTATAAATGGATATGGCAAAAAGCCCTGTATTCGATGTTATCGAACCAGGACTTTGTGAATGCATCTGTTTTGTTGTCTGCGTCTAACTCTCCAATAGCCGAAGCAGCTCTTCCTCATCCTCGATCACTTGAATACCCAGCTGCTGAGCCTTGGCCAGCTTGCTGCCTGCCTTTTCGCCGGCGATGACGAGATCGGTTTTTTTGGAGACACTGCCGGATACCTTGGCGCCTAGCGCCTCCAGGCGCTCCGCTGCTTCTTCCCGGGTAAGCTTCTGCAGCGAGCCTGTGAGTACTACTGTTTTGCCGCTGAAGAAAGAATTGGTATTCACTTGGCGTGGAGCCTCAGGTGCCTTCGCCTCTACACCGAGTGTAAGCATACGGTTAATACTGGTTACTACAAAGGGATCCGCAAAAAAGCCCACAATGCTCTCGGCTACAATGCCTCCAATGTCAGGGAGCCCGGACAATTCCTCGGCGGTTGCATTCATGACTGCTTCCAGGCTGCGGTAGTGATCGGCTAACATTTTGGTGGTTGCTTTGCCAGTGTTCGGAATACCGAGGGCAAACAGGAAAGACGCTAGGTCCCGCCCTTTGCTCTCTTCCAGCGCCTTAAGGAGGTTATCGGCTTTCTTCTCCCCAAAACGTTCCAATTTCACAAGCTGCTCGAAGGTCAGCTCATATAAGTCAGCTGGTTCCCGCACATCCAGTTCCTCATGCAACTGCCCGGCCGTCTTGTCACTGAAAGTCTCGATATCCATTGCGTCCCGGGAAGCAAAATGGGTGATCCGCCCGACGATCTGCGGTTTGCAATTCAGCTTGTTGTTGCAAAAGAGGTGCGCGCCGCGCATTTCCAGCGGAAAACCGCAGGCCGGACAATCCTCAGGGAAAATAATCTCCCCGCCGTCACTCTCTTCTGTTACCTTGCCAAGAATCTCGGGAATGACATCATTCGAGCGGCGGATGAACACACGTGTACCCAGGGCGTGCTTGAGATTCTTGCGTTCGATATCACCAACGTTGTTCAAGGTGCAGTTCTGGACGGTTACTCCTGCCAGTTCCACTGCTTCCACCCGTGCCAGCGGGGTGACCTTGCCGGTGCGGCCCACGTTCCAGCTGACCGATTCCAGGACCGTTGTGGTTTCTTCCGCCTCGAACTTATAAGCCACCGCCCAGCGCGGGAATTTATCGGTGTACCCGAGTACCTCACGGATGCGGAAATCAGTTACCTTGATAACCGCTCCATCAATCAGATAGTCTAGACCGGAACGGGTCTCTTCAATTTCTGCCAGTTGTTCGGTAACATCGTCAAAATGATCAAAGTAGGTAAGGTATGGGTTGACCTTAAAACGGTTGTTCCTCAGAAAATCCATCATTTCCTGATGGTCTGTGAACTGTACACCCTCCGCATAGCCTACATTATAGAAGTAAGCGTTCAACCGGCGGTCGGCGGTTGTCTTAGGGTTGAGGTTGCGCAGCGCTCCCGCTGCCCCGTTACGGGCATTCTTGAGCGGCTCAGCGGCCCTTGTATTATAGTCCGCCAGCACAGAAAGATTCATAATCCCTTCGCCCTGCACTTCAATGAGACCTTCCTTAAATGGAATCGTCAAAGGGACCGATTTGATGGTTTTTACCTGGGCAAGAATGCCTTCTCCGGTCACCCCATTGCCGCGTGTGGCTGCCTGTACCAGCACCCCGTCACGATAGGTCAGATTAAGCGTTAAGCCGTCAAACTTCAGTTCTACCGCATAGCAGGGCGCAGGAAGAGGGGTTTCAGGGTTTTTGGCGTTATAATCATTCACCAGCTTCAGCACCCGAGTATTCCAGCTGCGAAGCTGTTCGATATTCTGCGCCTTATCCAGACTCCATAGGGGTGCCAGATGCCTGTGGGGTGTGAACCCTTTGAGCAGTTCTCCCCCCACACGCTGAGTAGGAGAATGAGGCAGCACGATGCCGCTCTCTGCTTCAAGGGCTACAAGCTTATCGTAAAGAACATCATACTCTTTGTCGCTGATCTGCGGCGCATCCAGAGTATAGTAATGATAGTTATATTGATTCAGCTCAGCTACGAGCTCCTCCATAGTGTGCATAGCATCCATCGGGGGACATCCCTCCATCAAATTGTTTCCTACGGTTAGCGTGGTCCAAAAACACAGTCGTTAATCGCAGCCGAATTATTCGACTTTGGTGATCGGCGCAAAGCCGGCCAGGAGCCGCTTCACACCCACCGGCGCCGGAAAAGCAATCTGCAGCTCCGTATCATTGCCGCTGCCCTTCACCGACACAACGGTGCCGATGCCCCATTTGCCGTGAGAGACCTTGTCGCCGGCCTTGAATTCGCCGGGCGCCGATGCCCCTGGAGCGCGCTGCGCGCCTCCGGAGGTCACGGTCACGCGGCTCGTACCGGTCGCCGCGGACGCTGTGCTGCCGCCGAAGCCGGCGTTCCCGCCTCCTGCCGGCGCATTCCCGGCAGCGCCGCTGCGGCTGCCGAAGTTCCCCCGGCTGCCTCCGCCAAAGCCTCGGCCCCCATAAGCACCGCCAACCTCCGCGCCGCGCCGGAAGCGGTCCGAAGCCCCTCCTGTATCTTCCTTCAGCTCCTCCGGAATCTCCTCCAGGAAGCGCGACGGCGCATTGGCCGTCGTACGGCCGAACAACGTGCGCATCCGTGCACAGCTGAGGAACAGCTGCTTCTCCGCACGGGTAATCCCTACATACGCCAGACGCCGCTCTTCTTCCAGTTCGTCATTGTCCTGGAAGGCACGGCTGTGCGGGAATACGCCCTCTTCCATCCCGATAATAAAGACAGTCGGGAACTCTAGCCCCTTGGCGCTGTGCATGGTCATCAGCACTACAGCGTCACTGCGTTCCTCCTCATCGTTCACGCTGTCAATGTCTGCGATCAGCGCCAGGTCAGTAAGGAACGAGACCAGTGACTTGTCTTCATTATTTTTCTCGAATTCCATGGTTACGGACAGGAATTCGTCGATATTTTCCAGACGGGAGCGGGATTCCAGGGTGTTCTCATTCTGCAGCTCCAAGCGGTACTGCGATAGCTCCAGAATCTTCTCCGTCAGCTCCGTCACCGACAGGAATTCCACCATCCGGTGCAGCGCCTCGATCATATCGTAAAACTCTACCAGTGTATTGCGCGTCCGTCCGGCGAAGCCGAGATCATCCACCGTCTGCAGCGCCCGGAAGATAGAGACACCTTGAGATGCAGCGGCGGCAGCCAGCTTACCCACCGTTGTATCCCCGAGTCCCCGCTTCGGAACATTGATAATCCGCGTTAGGCTGATATCGTCATCTGGATTGGACAGCAGCCGCAGATAGGCCAGCAGATCCTTAATTTCTTTGCGGTCATAGAACTTGATCCCCCCGACAATCTGATAGGGAATATCCGATTTGATCAGAATTTCTTCTATTACGCGTGATTGCGCATTGGTACGGTACAAGATCGCGTGATTCTGATACGCCTGTCCCTCCTTGACATTTTTACTGATTTCTCCCGTGACGAAATAGCCTTCGTCATGCTCGGAGTCGCCGCGGAACACTTTGATCTTCGCGCCTTCCGCAGAATCCGTCCACAGCTTCTTGGGCTTGCGTCCCGTATTCAGTGCAATTACACCATTGGCCGCATTTAGAATGTTCGAGGTAGAGCGGTAGTTCTGTTCCAGCATAATCGTCTTGGCTTCGGGATAGTCCTCTTCAAAATTCAGGATATTCGTAATATCCGCCCCACGCCAGCGGTAAATCGACTGGTCACTGTCGCCGACAACACAAATGCGGTGATGGCTGTCCGCCAGCATCCGGCAGAGCATATATTGCGCCCTGTTCGTATCCTGATACTCATCGACATGGATATACTTGAATTTCTTCTGGTAGAAATCCAGCACCTCCGGCACTTCCTTGAACAATTCGATCGTCTTCATGATCAGATCATCGAAATCCAGCGAGTTGTTGGCTCTCAGCCGCTTCTGGTACATGGTATATACCTTGGCCACGAGACCTTCCAAATAATCGCCGATTTTCTGCTCATATTGCGCTGGTGTGATGAGTTCATTCTTAGTGGTGCTGATCATCGACTGGACAGCCTTGGGCTCGAACTTCTTCGTGTCGATATTCAAATCTTTCATGCAGTTGCGGATAACAGACAGCTGGTCGGTTGAATCCAGAATGGAAAAATTAGAGGTGAATCCAATCCGTTCAATATCCTTGCGCAGAATCCGCACACTCATCGAGTGAAAAGTGGAGACCCAAATATCCCGACCTTCCGGCCCTACCAGCTTGGAGACACGTTCTTGCATCTCCCGGGCGGCCTTATTAGTAAAGGTAATCGCCAGAATCGCCCAAGGCGGCGCTTTACGGTTCGCAATCAGCCAGGCAATGCGGTGGGTAAGCACACGCGTCTTGCCGCTTCCTGCTCCGGCCATAATGAGCAAGGGACCTTCTGTGGTTTCTACTGCCTGACGCTGCGGAGGATTAAGCCGGCTTACGGCATCCTGTATGTTAACAAGTTGCATGTGTGACATGCTCCTTTCTCAATATCATAAATTAAGAAAACGTCTTCGCCGTTCTTCTATGTTGTACAGTCAATCTGCGGTGTTCTCTTAACCACCTGTACAGTGAGCAGCGCCTGCTGCACATCCTGGTAGATGATATTACCGACCACTACTGTATCACATAGGGCTGCAGCTTGTTCAGCTTCAGTTTCACAGGTAATTCCGCCCCCATAAAAAAGCTGACTATGCTCCACCGTCTCTCTTACGGTTCGCACCGTCCCCATATCGCCAAATGTACCGCTATATTCCAGATAAACGATTGGTAGGCTCATCAGCTTGTCCGCAATCTGTGCGTAAGCAGCCGCACCTTCTCCACTCAGCGAGCTGTCCGCTCCTGTAAGACGGGCCACGGAAGAGTCCCCGTTCAGCACAATATATCCTTCTGCAAGGAAATGCTCCCACGGAATGAAGCTTCCGTAACGCTCAATTGCCCGGCGGTGATGGCCCAATATCCAGTCTGGTTCCGGACTGTTCAGTACCATTGGGATCAAATACAGATCAAAACCCGGCACAGCCGCTTCAAGATCTGAAATTTCAAGGGCACAAGGCAATTCGAATTGACGCACACGGGCCAGCAGAGCAGCCGTGTTCTCATAAGTAACCCCGGTAGAACCGCCGATTAGGATCGCATCTGTTCCCGATAAACAAACTGCAGCCAGTTCAGCCTCTCCAAGGTCACGGTCCGGATCCAGCTTAAATACATGCCGCCACAGCTGAATCGTTTGCCTGATTTCATTCATCTTCGTCCATCCTCATTATTCAACCGATTGATTAGGTGCGATTTACATGCTTGTATTTCATGCCAAAAACACTTCCGCTACCGCAAAAGCTGTATCTCTAGTCTATGCCAGCACTAAGGGGGGTGTCAATTTAAAGAGCGGAAAAATGCGAACATTTTTTCGCCTTTTTCCGCTCCTTAACGCAGTCCATTGAACTGCCTCAAATCTTCTTCAGAAACAAAGTCCGTATAGAACCCGTCCACACCCATGCGAGACAGCTTCACAATCTCCGCTTCATCATTAAGGGTCTGCACATAGATACGGGCGCCGGCCTTTTTCAGTTTTTTTACAAAGCTCCTGGTGACCCGGGTGGTTGGCATCGTGATATCCACACCGCTCTCTTTTACAAAATCAATCACCTGCTCATTACTGTCCTGCGATTGATAAAGGGTATACAGTACCTCAGGGAATACATGCACCCTATGGATTACATCCAGCATGTCCTGGCTGTAAATTTGCGGAACGATCCGTTCCAGAAGGGCCGGATCACGGCGTCCGGCAGCCTCGGTAAGCAGTGTAAACTGCTGTGTTACCAGCTCCGGCTTGATCTCCTTCGTATCCGTAACGATGAAGGCATCAGGGTAAGACTGCATGAGATCAAGGATTCCCTCCATATCCAGCGGTGAATAGATATTCAGAATAGGGCTGTCCATAAACTGGGCATAATCCAGCACAGTGCCTTGTTTGACAGCAGGCAATATCGTTTGCTGGCCGAGCATCTTGCTCATATTATGCGTCCACTCATGGCGGGCGACCAGTTGCTCATCAGTCGTAAGGAGTAAATCCGCCTCGAAGACACGGCTTCCCTGCTCGTAATTAGCAGCAAAGGCTTCAAGGGTGTTTGTATACGTATGGCCGTTAATCCCACCCATGGCGTGGGCAACAATACGGTGAATGCAAAGCCAGTTGCCAACTCTTTATCCGGGTCACCCCGTGTAATCACTAGCACAGAGATCAAAGCGAAGATCATAACGGCTGTGGCAATACCTTTTGTCTTTTTCATAGATGTGGTTTCCTTTGCAACAGTTGGAGTAAAAAAAGAAGAAACGGATATGTCTTCCTCAGCATCAAGGATGGCACCCGTTTCAACAGATCAATCTATTTAGCTGTTATAAGTTCAATAAGCATTTTTGAAGCCATTGCGAATGGTCTTAATAATAATCCGGATATCGAACAGCAGCGACCAATTCTCGATATAAAAAATATCATGCTTGATCCGATCTTCAATGGAGGTATCCCCACGGAGGCCGTTGCTCTGTGCCCATCCGGTAATTCCCGGACGTACATGATGCTTGACCATATATTTCGGGATTTCCCCGCGGAACTGCTCTACAAAGAAGGGACGCTCCGGCCGCGGTCCTACCACACTCATCTGGCCAAGCAGCACGTTGAAAAATTGTGGCAGCTCATCCAGACTGGTCTTTCGGATAAAGGTTCCGAACCGGGTTCGGCGGGGATCAACCGGAGTACTCCAGCCTGTATCTTCCTCCCCATCCTCCTGCATCTTCATCGAGCGGAACTTGTACATCATGAAATTGCGCCGGTTCAATCCTACCCGTTCCTGTTTGAAAATAACCGGACCCGGGGAAGTTAGACGCACGCCGAGCGCCACAATGAGCAGCACTGGCGACATCATAATAATGGCGAACAGCGAGAAAAGGACATCAAAGGCACGTTTGGCCAGCTTGTTGCCGGTCATATCCAGCGGAATGTCACGCACATTAATCATCGGCATTCCGGCAAAGTTATCAAAGTACGGACGGGCGGGCAAATAATCGAAGAAATCGGGAATAATCAGCGTCCGTACTCCGGCCTTCTCGCAAGCGGCGATAATTGCCGGATATTTAGAATGGGCATCCAGTGGAAGGGCAAGAATCACTTCGTCGACCGGCAGCATTTCCAGCATCCCGGGCAATTCATCCACTGTCCCCAAAATCGGCTTGTAGCGTTCCCCTTCAATGCCATCCCATGTGTGGTAGTCATCCAGAAAGCCGATGGTCTCATACCCGAGCTCCGGGTACTGCACCAAGTTGTTGTAGAATCTTTTACCCAAAGTACCAGCCCCCAGAATCAGGACGAACTGACGGTTGAAGCCTTTTTCACGGAGGGACTTCAGCATCTTCTTCAACACATAGCGGTACAGCATGATGGACAGCACATTAAAACCCATATAGATCGCAAGGTATTGCCGGGATACGTCAATTTCCTTCAGAAAGAACATTAAGCCGAGCAGCATAAAGATGGCCATGATATGCACTTGAAAAATCTTGAGGAACTCGTCGACAAAACGTTTTTTGCGCTTCGGCTGATACAAGGCAAGCACAATCCCGATTAGCACGGCAATTCCGCCGTAAATAAAGCTCCAATACGCATAAGACTCTATAGGCAGGGTCTCGGAGTATTCCAGCCAGCCGCTTCTGAACTTAAGCCACCAAGCGGCCAGAAATGCCAGCTGGATCACCATAAAGTCGGCAAAGATATACAGCTGTGTTAAAAACCTCTGATTACGGCGTATCATAATCTCACCTCAGCATTCGATTCCGTTCTTGAACCTGATTCTCCAGAGCCTGTAAGGGTCTGCGCCGGTGAAGGCACGGACCGGGGACGGATCAGAGCATTACGCACAAGCGAAAGCATGAACTTCACACCCACTCCAGCATAGACCGCTCCATTAATCATACTGTTGTACCGCTTGCTATAATGCTTACGGTGAAATAAAATCATCGCTCTATGAAACTCATAGACGATCTTGAACGGTCTGCGCCGCGCGCTGCCACCCTTCAAATGGACAATGGAGGTCTGCGGATAATAATAAATCCCCCAGCCGGCCTCTTTGATCCGGAAGCACCAATCCAGATCCTCACCATACATGAAAAAATCCTCGTCCAGCCCTCCCACCTGATCAATTGTCTTCCGCCGCAACAGCATGAACGCCCCGACCAGACAATCTACAGGATAGTCCTGATCAGGATCAAGATAACCTAACTGATAACCATTGAATCTCGGACGGTCCGGGAACAGCTTGCTGAAGCCAAATGCATAATAGAAGGAAGCGGATGGAGTAGGAAACCCCCGCTTGCAGGCTTTATCCAATGAACCATCCGGCAAAATCACCTTGCAGCCCGAAGCTCCGAGATCCGGCCGGCTGTCCATAAAGGAGACCATCGTCTCCAGGGTATCCCTCCGCACAACCGTATCCGAATTCAGCAGCAGCACATACCGGCCTGAAGCAACTTCCATCCCCTGATTATTGGCACGGGCAAACCCGACATTCTCTGAATTGGCGATCAGCATCACACCGGGAAATTCCCGGCTGATCCTCTCTACCGAGTCATCCCGGGAGTTATTGTCTATTAGAATAATTTCATAGAAAAATTTAGTTTCCGAATCATACACCGACCTCAGACAATCCATCGTCAGGCGGCATGTGTTGTAATTTAGGACGATGATACTGACATCTACACTCAATGCTGGTACGCTCCTGACAAATATAGTAATCTATCGACAATCATTATAACACAAAAACCTCCCTGATAGGCTCGGCCTGATTAGGAGGTTTTAGCAAATTGTACCACACATACAAAATGGACTGCTTGAATATATTGCAAGTTTCCCGCAGCTCTTCTATTTATCTTATCTCTCTTTATCTTCTCTTTCACATCTGGTTTACTCGCTTCTCAATCTTTTAACTTTGGTTTGAATATACTTACGTTTTCCCTTGAGGTTCTTCCATTGTGCAAAAAAGGAGCTCCAGGCTTTGATCAGCTTCGGTTCCTTAAGCAGCATATACCCATGTGCCGCGATCTCGTAAGGCAAAGCATAGAGCAATGTAGAAAACAGCTTGCGGGCGGGTTCGTTTTTATAGATCATTTTGTAACGGTTAATATAGGAGATTCTCCGGATGAACATTGGTTTGCTGTCACGTCCAGATGTTTTCCAGCCCCGTTCGTGGTGACCAATCGCTTCCGCATCATAATAGGCTAACCAGCCGAAGAGTCCAGCCCGCCAAGCCACATCCACATCTTCCTTATACGCAAAGAAATCCGCATCAAAAAACTCGCCGTCTATACTGATGTCCTCAATCATCCGTCGGGAATACATTGCAGCCGCACCAGACACACCAAACACCATCCCCGACTCGAGCCAGTTCGCTGCAGGCTCTCCCGCACCACGATCGAACGCTCGCCGTGCCTTGTTCATCCGCAGTCCCGTACTGTCTACAAGAGAGTTATCCGCTTTTAGTAAAAGCTTGCCGGTCGCACTGCCAATCTGCGGGTTGGCCTCCATCTGCTTGATGAGTCTGGATACATAATCCGGCGCTAGCGTAAGATCCGGATTGAGAACCAGCACATAGTCTGTATTCGTGGCAGCAATGGCCTGGTTATGGGCGGGGGCGAAGCCGGTGTTGGTATGGTTCTCCAAAAGAATCAGTGAAGGAACTCTTGCCTCCCCCTTCAACGTGCCAACCACCCCTGCTTCCTGCTGTTGAGCTGGATGGGCCTCCGCTTCGATTGTATGATTGAACTCTTTCACCTTATCCTTGCAACCGTCCGCCGAAGCATTGTCTACTACCACAATCTGTTCAATGGGATAGTCCTGGGCAATAACTGCCGTCAGACAATCCATAATGTCATCTGCGCTGTTATAGGTAACAATATGTATGCTGACTGTTTTGTTGTTCATAATATTATTGATTTTCTTGTTCATAAGAGTCCTCGAATTCTGGTTTATATAACAGATAAGCGACTGACCCAGAAGCTGAATCAGCTACACTCCATTATACCGAAAACAGGAATGGGTGGCTATGTATCTAGTAAAGGGAGTCTATTCAGTTCTCACCACCAACAAGGAGTCTTGCCGCTATTTTAAAGAAAAAAAACCCAAACCGTCATTAAGGTTCAGGAGTCTCCATGAATTTATTTTAGCTCGAGCAAAAAGCCCCTTAGCCCTTCACGCCATGGCCGGATTTCGTGAAACCCGTTTGTGCGAATGGATAGATGCTCCATCACCGAATACGCCGGACGCGGCGCCGGACGCGGAAACTGCTCTGTTGTGCAGGGTTCCAGCTTTGCAGTGAATTTCAATCCCAGGATATCTTCTGCTTCAGCAAAAATCGCCTGCGTGAACTCATACCAGGTGCAGAGCTCACTATTTGAGGCGTGGTAGACGCCGTACTTCTCCGTCTGTATAAGCTCCAGCAAGAAGTTGGCCAGATCCACCGTATAGGTCGGCGAGCCGACTTGGTCGTGTACTACCTGCAGCAACGGTTTTTCCTGCCCCAGCTTGAGCATGGTTTTCACAAAGTTATTGCCATACTTTCCGTACACCCAGGAAGTCCGCACAATGAAAAACTTCGTCGATAAGGACTGCACCAGGATTTCTCCAGCCCGCTTCGATTTGCCATAGATACTTTGAGGATCGGTATTATCATATTCATGGTACGGCTGTGTCCCCATGCCATCAAAAACATAATCCGTGCTGATGCATACCATCTTCGCTCCCACCTTCTCCGCAGCAAGCGCTACGTTCCGGCTTCCAGTGGCATTAATCAGGTAAGCCGCATCGATGTCAGTCTCAGCGGCATCTACTGCTGTATGTGCAGCACAATGAATGACAGCATCCGGAGCAAATCCGCCAATGATCTCCACGCATTGATCCAGGTCGGTAATGTCCATTTCCTGACGGTCGCAGCCCAGAACCTCATGACCTTGCGCCTGCAGCAACAGAACCAGGTCCTGACCCAATTGCCCGGCTGAGCCGGTAACAAGCACCTTCATCTTTAGCATTACAGAGAATCCCCCAGACGGCTGCCGTACTGGAGTGCAGCATATTTCTGGTATTCTCCAGATTGAATGCGGGTCCACCATTCCTGGTTATTCAGATACCACTGTATCGTTTCCTTAATTCCTGTCTCAAAAGTATGCTTAGGCTTCCAGCTCAGATCTCTTGTGATTTTAGTTGGATCAATACCGTATCGGCGGTCATGGCCAGGACGGTCCTGAACATAAGTGATCAGCGAATCCGGTTTGCCCAGCTCCTGCAGCACCGTGTTTACAATATGCACATTCGTGCGCTCATTGTTCCCGCCAATATTGTACACTTCGCCATTCACGCCTTCATGAATAACTAGGTCAATCGCACTGCAATGATCCTCAACATACAGCCAATCGCGGATATTCATCCCATCGCCATATACCGGAAGAGCCTGATCCGCCAGCGCACGCGAAATCATCAGTGGGATCAACTTCTCTGGGAACTGGTACGGCCCGTAGTTGTTGGAACAACGGGTGATATTTACCGGTAAGCCAAACGTCTCATGATAAGCACGCACTAATAAATCCCCGCCTGCCTTACTTGCGGAATAAGGACTGTTCGGAGTCAGAGGCGTTTCTTCTGTAAATAGACCAGTTGCGCCGAGTGTTCCGTATACTTCATCCGTGGAGACCTGAACAAACTTGGTCACGCTATATTTTTTTGCCGCATCCAAGAGCACTTGAGTCCCCAATACATTCGTCTTCACAAATACATCCGGCTCCAAAATACTCCGGTCCACATGCGATTCCGCTGCAAAGTTGACTACAACGTCAACGCCTTGGCTGAAAAGCGCGTCCACTGCCTGAACATCCGTAATGTCTGCTTTTACGAAGGTGTAATTTGGGTTTCCTTCAATAGACTTCAGGTTCTCCAGATTTCCCGCGTACGTCAAAGCATCTACGTTTACAATTCTATATTCCGGGTGCTGCTGCAGCATGTATATTACAAAATTGCTGCCGATAAATCCGGCTCCGCCGGTAATAAACAGTTTCATTAACGAAACCCCCAGGTGAAAAAATTGTTCGGATCAATATATCACACTACATGCTATGCACGATTACGATGGAGTGATTATTTGTCTAATCGAAAAAAACTCTGTTTCTAATCAGTAGGGTAAGACGAGGGGTTACTCCTTCGGACTCCCCGTCAAAAGGTGCATGCAAATTTCCTGCACACGGCTTTCCTTCGTCAGTTCCCCATTTTCAGGAGTGAGCTTCCTTCACCCGTCGCCGGATTGTCTATTTCACTCCTGAATTAAGAACGTGTGATGAGTAAGCTTGTTTGAAATACCATTCCCGCTGATTCCAGTCTCTTGTTTCGAATCAATTGATTTGGCACTGTAGATTTCTTTCGATGGCATAAAGACTCGCACCCTCATTCGCGTCCATTTTCCAGACGTTGAAACATTTCCTTTCATTGCCTATTCCGAAAAAATCCCCTAGTTATGGATTTAATTCATTAAGTTTCCATGCCATTCTGTTAAGGTTGTTTCCCAATTATCTGCGGGCCCCGTTTCGGATTCACCCTTGTATTTTTTCACTTTCGCGTCTGCTAAGGTCAAATAATCCCTCTGGAAGTCGAATCCTAGAAACCGAACCCCTTCACGAAATCTATAACTGGCCTCTACCTCTCCTCTTTTGGAGTAAAAGCAGGTTATGCGACACCACGTTTCCTCCTGGCTACTCGCCTTCGTCCAGGTTTTCTCCTCCGGTCTGTTACCAACTTTCATTGGCCCAGACATACTCGCTACTATGGAACGGTCCGCCACCTCGCAACCCTTTGGTTCGGCTTTCCCTCTCGGTTATATATTTCCCTACCTTGCTCGCGTTCGCGCCGAGGCTACGAGACTTCCCTGAGTTATCTGCACCTTCTGTTCCATCCATTCTAACCCTAATCACGTCGATGAGTCTTACAGTTCATGTCCCTATGTTTGTTTTCCTGTAAGATATACGATTTCGTTTAGGCTTCCCCGCTTTTCGGGCGGGTCGCCCAACAATCTCAGCAACCTGTGGTTCACTGCATTCCGAGCTGGACTTGACCTGCAGGCCTCTCGGATTCTTCCTCACGGAAGACACCCTACCCATCCGACAAACAAAGGTTGTCGGATGGGTGCTACTGCTACAGCACTTTTATAAGGGTAAAGTTCCCAGTTGGATTTGAACCACCTTGATGATGCGACTGTGAATCGCAACAAAAAAGGAGCGCCTCTTGAGCACTCCTTAGCAATCTTAATGCTATTTAATTTGTACTGTATACTCAACTGGGGAGTACTGATAAGATTTATCTTTTGAAATTATTATAAAACTAATCTTGTCCACATTTAACAATTCCTTAGTATCCACATCGAACGTAAAACCAGAATTCGTGAAACTAGGATTTTTAAAATAATCAGAGACGCTAGTACGAGTTGCTCCGTACGATCCTGGATAGTATTCGTCTCCCACTTTCAAAAATATATCAGATGCTAAATCTTCAGATTGCGGATCTAAAGCCCAGCCACTAATATGAACTAATTCACTTGACTTGTCTAAAACAACCGCTTGTTGCTCTTGTACAGGTTCATTATTGATATAATCAACCCACATTGAAGGTGAAGTGTTTACAACAGGTAGACTCTTATAGTTATTATAATCCTCAAACTCAGTAGAATTCGATAAAATATCCATTGTTTTAACAAAACTTCTTTCTACATTCTCATAAATAACTATATCTGGCTTGAAGTCATTTACAAAGCTTCTAATTCTATCAATATTGTCAGTATAGATAAATGTTGTTTCAGAGAAACTCTCTGCTAAATTGGGTGTCATAAACCCATAGAGATAGCTATCCCCTAATATAAGAGCTTTAGGTAAACTTTTATCACGATTTTGATATGTAACAGCCATTGTTCCATTGGAAAGTTGTAAGTTATCTAATAATCCATAAGTTTGCGTAGCTTGTCTTTTACTTTTTAAATCAAATGACTTATCTGTTTCAGAAAACGAAATAGCGTTATATATTTTTTCTTCTCTTTGATAACTATTTATATCAAAGTCATCTATGGAGAAAACTTTAATATCAGGATAATAATTTTTAATTTTTTTCATTAGTTCTGTATATCCGACAAAAGCCCCGTAACTATTCCAATGTCCAATATCATACCTTGGTGAATATACAATAGCATTATTTTTTGCTTGGATTAGTGCATTGTAGGTCGAAAAGAAATCCAAGTCAGTTTTTTTAGTGAAATAATCGGTAATTAAATCCGTTCTTGATGTAGTACCAACTTTTAATATTGAATTAGGATAATTCTCAGGATATATTGTTTTTTTATCTGGATTCAACATTACTATGAAAGGAATTTTTTTTAATTTTAAATAGTTAGATACTCGCCCCAAAGATGTGCCCCATTTATTCAATTCCTGTTCATTTGGCAGATTTAAGTGTTGATAGTCCTTAATAATATCAGGAGTTATATAATAAAGCCAATCATCCTTCCCTACTAATACATCTGTTCTTGTTAACTTTCCAAACAAATTAAATTGCAATTTCGTATTCGTTTGGGCTAAGGCATCTCTAAAACCTAGATTATCATTAAACCAAGATTCAAATTCTTTAATAAACCCCCTATTTATTGCTCCATTATTTCCTGTAAGCTTAGGGAAGTTTGCTAGCACTCTATTTTCTGTTGTGGAAATTTTCCCTGGTGTTTTATTAATCCAAATTAATGGGATAGATAATGCTGTTACAAAGAAAACAACTATAACTAGATTGAAAATTTTATATGCCTTCATATTTATTACTCCTCAAAATCTAAAATATATAAAGGGATTATAGGTTGACGTGGCTAGAAACATAATACAAATGATTAATAATACTAAAACATATCCGTTTTGAATAAACAGACTCAATCCATTGTGCTCTTCATATTTCCCAACATTTTCTTGTATATACTTAGATAATGGCAAGGAAGCGATACACCCTATGATAAGTACAGTTAAAACCATTGGATCCAAGTAGTACCAAGCAGAAAATCCCACATCATAAGATCTAGCAAGTCCAAACATTATCTTAAGATAATCAGTAGCATAACTTAATTCCGGAGATCTAAAAAGTACCCATCCAATAATCACAACAATAATGGTATATAACCATCTAAGAACTGCTGGAACTACAATATTTAATTTGATTCTTTTCAATATTCGTTCAAGAATATTAAAAAATCCATGCCACAAACCCCAGATAACGAAATTCCATGCAGCACCATGCCATAAACCCGTTACAATAAAAACAATAGTCAAGTTTACATAAACGTTACCCCTTCTGTTTCCGCCAAGGGGTATATATAAATAATCTCTAAACCAAGAAGATAGCGAAATGTGCCATCTTCTCCAAAATTCAGTTATGGATTTTGATACATATGGAAAATCGAAATTTTCTTTGAATTTAAATCCAAACATTCTTGCAAGTCCTATTGCCATGTCAGAATAACCTGAAAAATCAAAATAGATTTGTAACGAGTAACAAATAGCCCCTACCCATGCAGTAGCCATCGAATTTTGATAATATGGCAGAGAAAAAATATTATCTGCAACTTGCCCTAATGTGTTTGCAATAATCACTTTTTTGCCTAAACCCATAACGAACCTTCTAATTCCATAAGCAAAATCATCAACAGTGGATACACGATTATCGATTTGATCATGAACATCAACATATCTTACAATCGGTCCAGCAATTAGCTGAGGAAAAAAGGCTTTAAACAAAGCAAATTTCAATAAATTCTTCTGCACTTCGACCCTCTTGAGATAGACATCAATAGTATACGAGAGGCCCTGGAAAGTAAAGAACGAAATACCAATCGGCAAAATAATATGGTGAAGAGAATAATTAAATCCAGTAATGTTATTTACACTAGAAATAAAGAAATCAAAGTATTTAAAGTAAAATAACAACCCACAGTTTGCTATCACGGAGATAATCATGACTATTCTGCTTAATGCAATGCTATATTTAGTGCAGAAAAAATCTATTAAATATCCAAAAATATAATTTATCAAGATGGAAAGAAGTATTACAAATACAAACTTTGGCTCTCCCCAGGCATAAAAAAATAAACTCGCTAATAATAGAAATGCATTTCTGTATTCAATTTTCAGCAAATAATAGCATAGTAACACCAATGGAAGATAACAAAAAAGAAAAATCGATGAACTAAAAACCATTCTTTTTACTCCTCATCTATATCTTTACTTATTTCATAAGAAGATACTTATCCATAAATTCTTCTTTTTATTAACTTAAGTCTATTAACCACTTTAGGTGGTAAATATTTACGAAGAGCCGATTTAATCATATATCTCAATGATTTCTGTTTACCTGTTGTTCTTCTTATTCCTTCTACAATAAAACTATGTTCTCTATGCCTATACATTTCGTTTTCAAATACGGCTAAATTAACTTTTCTTAGCATATGATTTAAATTCGTTACTTCTATTCTTGCTAACTTATCTGACATTACCCACCCAGGATAGTAACCTTCATATTGTGCAACAAAAGGGTAAATCCGTTCAATTGCATGTAGTAATGTACCATCCATATCATTAGGCTCTTTAGGGAAATCCTCGTATTCCCAATCATATGAAATAAGAGATTTCAATGCTTTTGGTCTGAACCAAAACATAGTACCCAAAGGTGCAATTGGTTCCTTTGTAATATCTATTGAAACCCGGTCCATCCCGAGTTTTTCCAATAATCGTTTTGTATTATGAAAATTGTTGGACCATTCCAAGCCAATTGTAGAATAATATATCCCGTGGTTTGGAGGCGGTGGTGTCAATAATCCCAATTTAGGATTTTGTTCAAATGTATTAATGATATTTGTAACATACTGTTTACTAGATAATATATTTTCAAAGCACTTATAGCTAAAGGATTCCCCCACACTGTATGGTTTTATTTGTGCTGTTTTCTTATCGTGGGCAAAACAAACATAATCATAATTCATAAGGATATCCTTGCAACCAACTAAAAGTGAAGAAACATCTCTTCCCCGGTTTTCAATTACTCGAACCTCCAGCCTGTTGCACTTTATTTTATCAAAAACTTCATGTATTGATTTTTTCTTTGCCTCTGTATTAGTAGTTATATAAATATCAGCTTCAGCAGGCATTGACTCAGCATATTCATAACAACTTTGAAGCAAATCTTCAAAATACAGATGCATAATTAATGCAACTTTTCGGTTTTTAATTTCTACATTCTTGTCAACATAAGAAGTAGGAAGTATATAGTTCAACTGCATATTTTTTTTAATGTCCGCTTGGTTACTTGTACGAAGAATATTATCCCAGATGAGGTCTACATTATAGTCCAAATTCTCTCTTATATAATCATACGTCTCTAATCCAACTTCACCAGTATTATACTGAAGATAAAAATCATAATAATCGAAAAAAACCTTTCTTTTGACTATAGGGCATCTTCTTTTAAGCAACTCTAAAGGTGCGTATGTAGTAGGTGCCTGAGTATGTTCTTTAAGATCATCTGTATCAATGTATACATCCCATGTAAAACCACTATCGCTAAAATCTTTAGTGAAGATTCCTTCATGATAAGCCATAGATTCAATATATGAACCTATGGGCCGCATATTGTCCCAATATCTTTTAAATTCAAAACTGTTCAGCATTCTCTTTCGCATTACGATGAAGAATGATTGAATGAAGTCAGGAATATACCCGTACTTCATTAGCCCACCAGTCCAATCATCCTTTGACCCATAGTGTTTAGTAATACCCCAGAAGTCAATATCTCGTTTGCCCATGTCATCAAACATTTCTTTAAAAGGATAAAACGGACCAAACATCGTGTAATTTATTAAAACTAATTCATCATATTTGGCTATATTGTCCCAGCCTAAATACTCAATCCCCTCTTTATATGCCCACACATCGAATCCTTTGTTTTCTCTTACAACGATATCATCAGTTAACTCCTCAAATTTCCGACGACCTTCAACTGACAGTTTACCGTTACAAACAATAATTAAACGATCTATGTTTTTCTTTAGGTCCTCTAACATAACCGTTATATAATCATCAACAATCCCATCAGTATCGTAAAATAAAAATACAGCTGCTCTTTTCATTTCAATCTCGTCTTTTACCAGAGACATTTTTCTAACTCCCTCATTAATTAATTCCCTCTTGCCCAACTACAAACATTATTAATTGGATAATGCTACAATTCTTTGGATTTTCTCATCATTTCCCCATATCGCAGGAGAATCATATGGACGTTCAGGATATACGCCATATTGCAGTTTGATCTTTAATCCCTTTTGTTCTAAAAAGTTTTCAACCATCTCTTTTAAGGATACAGGTTTTCCAGAACAACAATTAATAACACCATCAACCTCAGTTTGCAGGACACTTAATGAAATCTGTTGAGCAAGTTCATCTACAGTAACGAAATCATATTTATTTTCACCTGTTGAAAAAGGGAATAATTCTTTCCCTTCCTCTTCAGCCTGAAGTATCTTAGTGAATATAGAATTATTTTTCAAGTCATCTCCATAAATATAAAATGCTCTCAACCATTGGAATGTAACATCCTTATTCTTTAAAAAAGTAATCAAGGATTGACGCAAACTATTTTTCGCAATTCCATATAATGAATAAGGGTTTGTCGGAGTATCCTCATTTATTTCACCCTCATGGTATCCAATTTCATGCATAGTACCCATTACAGCAATATGTTTTAATCCTCCGTTCACCATGTTCTCAACGAATTCATAGTGTGAGTATAAATTTTTCAAATGGGAATCAGCGTTATGAACAAACCCATCTCTCCAAGCCATATGGACACAAACGTCAGGTCTTCCTAATTGGTCATAAATATCCTTACTTCCAGAAAAAATATTATGTTCTATAATGTTCGCTCGAAAATCAATACGCTCAGTATTATTATCAACAGCTGAAACGTTAACACCCATATCCAGTAATGTTTTAACTACATGACTACCAATATATCCCCCAGCACCAGTGATCAATACCGTCATATTACTCAAAAAGTCTCACTCCCCTGATCTGTTCATTATCAATGAAATAACTACCCTTGAAGATACGCACTACACACATCATCTACTGGACCCGCCGCCATCATTTGTCCCTTTTTTAGCCAGATTGCTTTTTGGCAAATACTCTTAACTTGATCTATTGAATGCGAAACAAGCAGTAATGTAGTTCCTCCCGCAGTAAGTTCACTCATTCTCTTCTCGCACTTTTCTTGAAAAGATTGATCTCCAACCGACAAAATTTCGTCAACAATTAGTAAATCTGGTTTAACTAGAGTCGCAATTGAAAAACCAAGGCGAGCAACCATACCAGATGAAAAGTTTTTTAATGGAACATCTATAAAGTCATGCAACTCAGAAAAATCGATAATTTCATCATATTTCTCTAACATGAATTTTTTGGAATAACCCAGAACAGCTCCATTCAAAAATATATTCTCCTTAGCAGTGAGTTCAACATCAAAACCCGTACCTAGTTCTATCAAGGGGGCTATGCTCCCATTAACCTGGGCACTCCCAGATGTCGGCTTATAAATACCAGAAATTATTTTCAGCATTGTACTCTTTCCTGAACCGTTACCGCCTACAATCGCAAAAGCTTCGCCTTTCTGCACACTAAAACTAACATTTTTCAAGGCATAAAATTCATTATATTCTATATTTCTCTTCAAGAGTTTAATAGTATATTCTTTTAAACTATTAATTCTTTCACGCTCAAGGTTAAATTTCATTGAAACATTAGATACATCAACCACAAATTCTGACATTGTCCGAATCCTTTCATTTCATAATATTGATCAAATATGCAAAACAAATTTGTGTTGATTTTTATAGAATATTAATAGACCAAATACTATCGACAGAACTGAAAATGAAAGACAAGCAATATTTGTCTGTAAGTCCGGCAGTTTGCTATATAGTACAATATCCCGAAAAGCTTCAACAAAATAATACATCGGATTAGCATAAATTATTGATTTTACATAGTTAGGAACGGCACTAATAGGATAAAAAATCGGCGTCAGATACGTCCAAGCTGAAAGTAGTACAGTATATAAATGAATCATATCTCGGAAATAGACTGCTAGAACCGCCATAATTAAACCCATACCAATGGAAAACATCAAGATATAAAGTAGAGGTAATGGGAACAATAAGATAGCAGGAGTAATTGGTGCACCAGTTGCAAAAATAACAATTATCATTGCGACTAATGAAAATAATAAATTAACGAATGACGAGATGACCCTCGAAAGTGGAAATATATATTTAGGTATATATACTTTCTTAATAAGTGGCCCAGCGCTGAGAATTGAATTCATTGATAACGATGTAGCTTCTGAAAAAAACGCAAAAATAATCTGACCTGCCAAGAGATATACAGGAAAATTAGGAATGTCGAACCTGAAAATATTAGAAAAAACAGCGATTAGAACCCCCATCATTAACAGAGGATTCAACAGACTCCAAAGGTAACCTAAAACTGAACGACGATATTTGATCTTCAAATCTCTAATGACAAATTCATGTAAGAGTCCCTTGTACCGCCAAAAATTCTTGAAATAGTTCATAGTATTCGTCCCTACTAATTAAAATAAGTGCTTTTATATCAATCATTTGAAATGGCATCAATTTCTCTTAAGTATCTAACTAATGCGTCTTTCCAATCAGGTAGGCGATGAAATCCAAATAATTCAAGGCTTGACTTTGATAATCTGGAATTTTTAGGACGTATGGCCTTTGTTACATATTGTTCTGACTTTATAAAATTAATTTTCACATCTAAATTCATTAGTCGGAATATCTCAACAGCAAATTCCGCCCAACTACAGTAACCTTCGTTTGTAGCATGGTACACACCATAACTATTAGTCTGAAGCATTTCTACAATGAGTTGCGCTAAGTCATAAGTGAATGTTGGAGAACCAAATTGGTCTGAAACAACGTTAATTTCATTATTCACAGCGGCATTTTTCAATACCGATGACACAAAATTATTACCATTTGCACCGAATGCCCATGATGTTCTAACGATAAAGTGTTTTTCTACTTTCTCTAACACCACGCGCTCTCCATCCAATTTTGTCTGCCCATATACTGATAACGGACTAACTGTAGAATAGACTTCGTATGGATCGCTCTCTTTACCTGAAAATACATAATCCGTACTGATATAAACCATCTTGGCATCTATTTCTTTACATATTGAAGCAATGTTCTCAGTAGAATCCACGTTTACTATTCTACACTGTTCGAATTCACTTTCCGCTAAATCCACATTAGTATACGCAGCGCAGTGTACAACTACATCCGGATGATAATTCCGAATGAAATTTCTAGTTTCTTTTAAGTTGGTTATATCAATCTCTTCAATTCCTATACCGCAAGATTGGATTCCCTTTTCCTTCAAACATCTAACTACATCATACCCAAGTTGCCCTTTAGCGCCCGTAACTAAGACTCTCATATTCATTTCTCCCTAGAATCGATCCGCGATATACGATTTATTCCCTAGAATACACTCTGCGATAATATTCTTCATATTCTCCGCTTTTTACTTTATTTAGCCATTCTTGATTGTCCAAATACCAACGTATAGTCATTCGAATTCCTTCATCAAACATTACCTTTGGTTCCCAGCCTAATTCATTTTTGATTTTCTCGGCATCTATCGCATATCTTCTATCATGGCCTAATCTGTCCCCAACATATTTAATCAAGGATTTTGGCTTACGCAACTCTTCCAAAATAATATTCACTATTTCAATATTAGCTTTCTCATTATGCCCACCAACATTGTACACTTCTCCCGCTTTACCCTTATGGAGAACTAAATCAATAGCTCTGCAATGATCCTCAACAAACAACCAATCACGAATGTTCATACCATCCCCATAGACAGGAATTTCTTTGTCTTCAAGCGCATTCGAAATTATTAAAGGAATTAGTTTTTCTGGGAAGTGGTATGGCCCATAATTATTTGAGCATCTAGTAATAGAAGTATTTAATCCAAAAGTCTCATGATAGGCTCTAACAAACATGTCAGCAGATGCCTTACTGGCTGAATAAGGACTATTAGGTGCCAAGGGGGTTGTTTCTTCAAAGTACCCTGTTTCTCCTAGAGACCCGTAAACCTCATCAGTGGACACCTGAACATATCTAGCATCAGGTTTTGAAGCCCAATAATTCTTTGCTGCGTCCAGTAACGTCTGTGTTCCTAGGATATTAGTTCGCAGGAATACCTGTGGATCAACAATACTGCGGTCAACATGTGATTCAGCAGCAAAGTTCACTATTGCATCAGGTTCATAGTCATCAAAAATCTTATTAACAAGCTGCGCATCACAAATATCTCCCTTAACAAAAACATGAGATCTATTCCCTTCAATACTCTTGAGGTTGTCCAAGTTCCCCGCATACGTTAAAGCGTCCAGATTAACAATTCTATATTGAGGATACTTTGCAACCATGTGCAGTACGAAGTTACTGCCAATAAACCCTGCCCCACCAGTAACTAAAATAGTTTTTTGTGCTTGGATCCCTTCTTTTTCAGCTACCGTTTGATTTATGTTTTCATTATTCATAGACAATACATTCTTCCCCTTATTTTTTATTTATAGTCTTTCTTCGAAATAAGTTATCTACAGACCTAATTCCTTTAGCGTCTTGAGCTTGATATCCTTGTCAGACAATAAGACGTCAGAAATATCATTCAGGTGCCAATCAATATTCAACTCTGGATCATTCCAGAGTATGCCACTTTCGAATTCAGGACGATAGTAATTTGTACACTTATAAACAAACTCTGCCTCATCAGACAATACTACAAAGCCATGGGCAAATCCCTCTGGTACGTAAAACTGCTTATTATTGTCTCCAGAGAGTAGAACTCCGTGCCATTGTTTGTAAGTAGGAGAATCCTTTCTTAAATCAACAGCAACATCGAATACCTCTCCAGAAAGAACTCTTACCAATTTTCCTTGAGGGAACTGAGTTTGAAAATGCAGGCCCCGAAGAACACCCTTTTTAGATTTGGATTGATTGTCTTGAACGAATACCATGTCCAGGCCAGCATTTTTAAAATCATTGTAATTATAAGTCTCCATGAAATAACCACGATGATCCCCAAAAATTTGCGGTTCGATAACAACTAAATCTTCAATATGTGTTTTATGAAAAATAAATTGTCCCATAAGGCCCTCCATATATTTCATTATTTTTTCATTAAAATCTATTTTTTAAATGAAATCTTCGGCAACTTGCAATAAATATTTACCATAGTCTGTTTTCATAAGAGGCTTGGCTAAGGTTAACAATTGTTCTTTTGAAATATACTTCTTTTTAAAGGCAATTTCCTCTAAGCAAGCAACATATAAACCTTGTCTTTTCTGTATTGCCTCAACAAAATTGCTCGCTTCTAGCATAGCATCATGAGTACCAGTATCCATCCAGGCCATACCTCTACCAAGCAGCTTAACGTTCAGCATGCCCCGCCGTAAATATTCGTTATTAATCTCAGTAATTTCTAATTCACCTCTAGCAGAGGGTTTAATATTTTTGGCGATTTCAACTACTTGATTATCATAAAAGTATAGACCAGGTACCGCATAGTTAGACTTAGGGTTAAGGGGTTTTTCTTCTATTGATAGTACTTTCCCGTTCTCATCTGATTCGATTACTCCATAAGCCTCTGGATTCTTAACAAAATATCCAAAAATAGTTCCACCTGTTTTTATTTCAGAAGCTTCTTTAAGGAATCTTCCGAAGCTTTGACCGTAGAAGATATTATCTCCAAGAATCAAGGATACAGGTTCCCCCCCGATAAACTCTTCCCCAATAATGAATGCTTCAGCCAGACCTCTAGGTTCCTCTTGAATGGCGTAAGAAATTTCCAGACCCAGCTTTGAGCCATCTCCAAATAACTCTTTAAACCCTATAATGTCTCTTGGTGTGGAGATGATTAATATTTCTTGTATTCCAGCCAGCATCAAGACTGACATAGGATAATAAATCATTGGTTTGTCATACACTGGGATAATCTGTTTGGATATTGCAATGGTCAGAGGATACAGCCTTGTTCCTGAACCTCCAGCTAGTATAATACCTTTCATAAAAAAGTAACCCCTCTCAATAGCTTGTTATTATTTATGTAGTTTCCCAATCTTATTAAAAATTCATTTTTTACTGACTATGAGTAAACGCGTATGCTAAAATATTGACGTACCTACAGGAAAAGGAGATTAAAACGTGTCGAAACCAGTATACGGTAAAAATGCAGCTCAGTCGAGAAATGTTGAAAAGATATCCAGCCCGGTGTGGGCATTGGTTGTTGCTTTCATTATGTTTTTGGTATGGACCCCATTTCAGGTAGGATTGTTTAATGGGCAGCAGATCGACTTTGAAAAGCCGATTTATGTGTCTTCCTTACTCAGCGGTCTTTTGCTGCTGGTCTGGATGGGCTTGTTCTATAAGAAGTTCAAGCTGGAGGAACAACGCGACTTGCTGGTTGTGGCTTCGCTGCTGCTTCCTATAACGTATGCCCTGTCATTGTTTGTCGCTGTTTCGCATTATATGGCGATGAATATCCTCTTTGTTCAGAGTATGTATATTGCAGTCTTCATTATAGCGTTATATCTGCTCAAGCAAAAGCAACTAAATGTTGTCATTCAAAATGCTATACTGGCTATTTCTTATTTTATTGTAGGTTTTGGTCTGCTAAATTGGCTGGGCAGCTGGAAATTAGCCGGAGGTTTGGTGGGGTGGTTCTCCGATACTGTACGCGGAGGCAAATATCTGGATGCGGTAATGACGGACTCCAATGGCCTGCGGTTGACCTCGATTTTCCAATATGCGAATACATACGCGGCTTTTCTGATGGCATTTCTATTTGTGGCTGTCTTCGCGTTGGTTCGATCCAAGAAGTGGTATGGAACGCTGACGCATGGATTCATGCTCGTTCCTATCATTATTTCATTGCTGCTGACCTTGTCCCGCGGGGGATTAGTGATGCTGCCTGTGGTCTTCATTCTTCTGCTACTGTCCCTGAAGCCTGCAAAGCAGATTCTCTGGATTATTCATCTTGCTATTGCCGGCATTGCCTCGCTTGCCATTGCGGGCCCGATGACCAATCTTGGGACGGAACTGAATACAGCTTTCACTTCTGCTGCAGCATTAAAGGGCTGGGCTTATCTGCTTGGGGCCTCTGCTGTGGTCGCCGTACTTGGCTGGGCCATTCAGCAGTATCTCTCTCCTTGGCTGCAGAACAAGCTCGGCGGCTGGGAATCACGCAAGCTTTCTAGTCTGTGGCTACCGCTCCTCTCAGTTGTGCTGGTTGCGGTTGTTGCCTTCCTGTTGATCGGTACAAGCGTACGCACCGTACTTCCTGCCAACATGGAAACACGTCTGGAGAACATCAACTTCAAGCAGCACAGTGTACTTGAACGTATTACTTTTTATAAGGATGCCGTAAAGGTTATTAAGGACTATCCGATACTTGGAGCAGGGGGCGGGGGCTGGACTTCGCTGTATGAGCACTATCAGAACAACCCGTATACAAGCCGCCAGGTGCATAACTTCTTCCTGCAATATCTGATTGAGGTAGGTATTGTCGGATTTATCGTGTTCATGGGTTTTATCGGCTATATTTTCCACAAATACATTCGTGGATATCTTAAACGGGATAAAAATGAATTTGAGAATGGATTCTTTTTCTATATTATTGCTTTATCGATTCTTCTCCACAGCTTGCTGGATTTCAATCTCAGCTATGCTTTTATGGGCATTCTGATATTCATCGGTCTTGCCGGAATGGGCGTTGCCATGGACAGCAAGCCGCTGCGCCGGAATTGGAATACAACAGGGGTACGCTATGGTTACCTTGCAGCCCTGGCTATCGGAACAGCCTTTATGCTCTTCCTGTCGATTAGCGCCATTAGCTCCAGTAGTTCGGCCGTGAAGGCCAAGGAGTTGATGGGTGTAAGTCAATCATATGAGGAGCTCAAGGCACCTCTGGTAGCCGCGTTAAAGGATCGTCCATACCATCCGGAAGCAGCGGCATACCTCGCCTCTATGGACCAGCAGGTGTATGGCCAAACTCAGGATCAGCAGTACTTGAACGAATCGTTCACCGTGATCAACCGTGCGCTTAAGGATGAGCCATATAACAAGAAGCTGCTCCAGCTATTGGCTACATCTTATGAATTGAAAGGCCAAAGCGAGCTCTCCTTCGCTGTCTATCGGGACAACGCAGATAAGTTTAACTGGGATATTGAATGGTATGATGCTCTGATCAGCCGCTCCCAGGCGCTGGCAAGTGCCGCAAATGCCAAAAAGGACGAAGCTAAGAAGCAGGAGTACCTAACTGCAGGACTTGATGCTTATAAGCATGTAACGGATGGTGTGGAGCATCTGAAAACTCTGCCTCCTGAGCAGCTGCAGGGCCGTCCGTTCTCGGTAACACCGACGATTGCTCTGAATGCGGCAAAAATGCAGCAGATCGCAGGACAAAACGAGGAAGCCACGGCGACCCTAAAGCTTGGGCTTGGTGATCATTATGCAGATGTTGTGAACAGCAAAACCCTCTGGGATACGAACTGGTACAGTTCGCTTATTGCCCGCTCTTATGAGCTGGCTCAGCAGGCTTTCACCCAGCAGGATGCTGACGGTAAAGTCATGTATCTAAATGTCGGGATTAATGCTTACAACCAGGTACAAGCCGACTTGCTGGTCCAGTCACTCCCTGTCACTCCTGCAATTGCACTCAATGCGGGCAGAATCCAGTTGATGGCAGGTCAAGTTCAAGCGGCCTCCAATACCTTGAAACTTGGCCTGTCCGAAGATTATAAGGATGCAGCCAACCGCGAGATTGCCCGTTGGTACTTGGCCGCCTTAAAGAAAGCAAATGCTGCTCAAGATCAGCCAGTCTATGACAAGCTGATTGCCGCAGATCCAGCGGAAGCCGCTCAGATCGATGCTATTGTAAATACGCAGTACTAAGGGAAATGAGATTGTAAATCAAAGAGCGCCCCACTGACTGAGTTCAGTGAGGCGCTCTTTTTGGATTGAATAATAATTAGTTAGAGATGAATCCGGGGGCCAGGGTCAAAAAAATGCTATCGGTAGCCTTTACTTCGCTGCTTTCTGTGCTTCGCTGTCAATCACTGCTTTGAGGTAGTCGAGCAGGCCTTCCTTGAGCTCCTCATGCTGAAGCGCGTAGTGAATGGTGGTCTGGATGAAGCCCATTTTCTCGCCGACGTCATGGCGTTTGCCTTCGAAATCATAAGCAATAATGCGCTCCACTTCGCTCAAGCGGGAGATGGCGTCGGTCAGCTGGATTTCTCCGCCTACCCCTACCTGCTGCTCGCCAAGCATGTCAAAGATACGCGGAGTCAGGATATACCGCCCCAGAATCGCGAGGTTGGACGGAGCCTCCTCTCTCTTGGGCTTCTCCACCAATCGGTTTGCTTTGAAGACCCGATCAGCCAATTCCGTACCGTCCACCAGACCGTACCGTGAAACCTCTTCCCAAGGCACAGGTTGAACGCCTACGATGGAGGATTTATATTGTTCGTAAATTTCAATCATCTGCTTCAGGCAGGGTTTGTCCGCTTCGACAATATCATCCCCCAGAAGAACAGCAAATGGCTCATTGCCGATAAATTTACGGGCACACCAGATAGCATGACCCAGGCCTCTAGGTTCCTTTTGACGGATGTAGTGGATATCGGCCATTTCGGAGGATTTGCGCACAGACTCCAGCAGCTCCCACTTTTGCTTCTCGGCCAGATTGAATTCCAGCTCAAATGAATTGTCAAAATGGTCTTCGATCGCACGTTTGCCTTTCCCCGTTACAATAATGATATCCTCAATGCCGGAAGCGACCGCTTCTTCAACAATGTATTGGATGGTTGGTTTGTCTACAATCGGCAGCATTTCTTTGGGCATGGCTTTGGTCGCCGGCAGAAAACGGGTGCCAAGACCGGCTGCGGGAATAATAGCTTTACGGATCTTCATGACAGGACTCCTTCTATGATCTTCTCTAATTTCCATTTCATTACTAAAGGGAAAATGGCATATTTGCTTTAATTATAGCAGTTATGGGTGTGTTTTGGCAGGGATGTTATTGAGGCCGCAAGGGATATGTATTAAAAAAGGGCCGGTGCGCTAAGAGCTTATCTACAAGCTCCTAACTACACTAACCCTGGGATTTATTGGGGCGAAATGCAGGCACTATACAAACAGAACCTGCGTTGTTGCTAATCGAACACCGCCCGAACGTTCCGGCTTACTTCGCGTTCACCAATTGACCGCGCGTAACTCCAAGCTGGTTGGTAGCCTTGAGGCTTTTCCATACCTGTGTCCCGGAAATCTCTCCGCGCAGCGCACGGCTATAGAGGCTGAGGACCTCAGCAACCTGCTCCGGCGTTTCTTCCAAAAACTCGACACGGAAGGAGTTCACACCGAGCTCACGGAAATTGTTCAGATATTCCGCTCCAGACTGCTCCACTGCGTTGTAGACTGTATTACGGCACCCCTCATCTACACGAACAGGGTGGGCCATGCCGATGCGGTCCTGCAGGGAAGCTCGCTGTTCCTCGCAGGGACGGCCGCAGTTCGTATAGTCTGTGCCTTCGCTCATGAAGGTGCAGTAGACACAGTGCTCGGTGTGGAACATCGGCAGATGCTGATGGATCACGACCTCCATTCGCGAGGTATCGCTATGTTCCAGCAGATCGACCATCTGTTGGATGTTCAGGTCGTAGGACGGTGTTACTGCGTCGCAGCCTGCGTTCAGGAACAGATCTACCGCTTTGTGATTGGCGATATTCAGGGAGAAATCGCCGATCAGGCGCGGATGTACGGCATCCGGCTGCTCCATGCGGCGCTTCAAGTAGTAATAGAGCGCTCCGGTATTGCGCACCAGGACAGCATCCGGCTGCAAACGCAGGATGTTGGCATGGTAACCGTTCTCGCCTGGCATATGAATGCGTGGCGTAGCCAGCGCAATACTGGCCCCTGCAGCCCGTACAGCGTCCACCGCTGCCGGGAACTGCTTGATGAATTCGAAGTCGGCGTAGATGTTCGTTACGCCGGCTTCGAGGGCAGCCTGCACCTGCGGCAGGCTGCGGCACAGCACGGTGAGCTCCGCTTCACCGTGCGGACCTGCGGCGCCCCTGCGGGAAGCGCCGCCGTAGACCTCAACCTCCCGTTTCACGTAGACGGGAGGTTTCGGGCGCTCGCCCGCAAGCAGCTCCACCGCCTGGCGGCGGATGCTGTTGAGCTCGCGCATAGGCACGATCACGTCGCCTTCCAGGTGCGACTCCATAGCCTCCAGCTGGAATACGGTCCCGCCCAGGCGGCCGAATTGCTCCTCCAGCAGGGCGGCATCCATCGGACGCTTCTGCGCGGCTTCCAGCAGAAGCTCCGAATCCACGCGGACCGTCACGTTCTTCTGAACGTCGGTCCACCAGGTGGCAAGCGGCTCACCCGCCCGCCCCTCTACCTTCACATGCACCGGGAAGACCCGGTAAGGCTTCTCGGTTTCGTAGGTCTGACGCAGCGCCTTGTCCAGCGCAGGGTCATTCGTCTTCCAGATGCGGTCGCCGACATGGAGGCGGCGCAGATCCACGTCATTGCGTCCTGGCACGATATCAATGATCCAGCCTTCCCCGGCTTCGCCTTCCAGCTTCACGCCTTTGCGGCGCAGATCGTAGACGCGTCCGCCTTCTTCTTTCTTCGTCGGATCGCCGGCGTCAAAAACAATGCCATCCCCACGCTTCAGCGGTGCATGAATGCGGCACACTACACCATCACGCAGAATCTGCTCTACGGTCCCCATATAGACGCCGCGGCTTTTCGGGAAGGTGCCGTCCACAAGCTTTTTATTGTTTGTGCCTTCCAGGAAGCCATGCGTGAAGCCGCGGGAGAAGCTCTGCTGCAGCTCACGGATATCTTCCTTGGAGGTCGGTGACCAGTTCCCTTCAAAATACCGGTCAATTGCCTTACGATATTTACCTACCACATTAGCTACATATTCCGGACTTTTGAGGCGGCCTTCGATTTTGAAGGAGGTGACTCCTGCCTCGATCAGCTCCGGCATCAGATCAATCGCTGCCAGATCCTTAGGTGACAGCAGATAAGTGACATCGCCCATCGGCTTGATCTCGCCATCCACCATCAGGTCATACGGCAGACGGCAGGCCTGAGCGCATTCCCCGCGGTTAGCGGAGCGTCCGCCCCACATTTCCGAGGTCAGGCACTGGCCGGAATAGGATACGCACAGCGCCCCATGTACAAAAACTTCCATGGGCAGGCGGGCCTGCTCCCCGATCGTACGGATTTGCTTCAGGTTATTCTCGCGGCCGAGCACTACGCGCTCCAGCCCCCAAGGCTTGGTGAACTCCACCGCCTCCGGTGAAGTAATCGTCATTTGCGTAGAGCCATGGATCGGGAAGTCCGGGGAGATCTCGCGGATCATTTTGACCAGCCCTAGATCCTGCACGATTACTGCGTCCACACCCGCATCTACACAAGCATCAATCAGTTCCTTAGCGTCAGGCAGCTCATTCTCAAATACCAGTATGTTAAAGGTCAGGAACCCCTTCACACCATAGCTGTGCAGGAATGCCATAATCTCCGGCAGCTCGTCCATGCGGAAGTTGTTCGCTCTCGCCCGTGCATTAAACTTTTCTACGCCAAAAAAGACAGCGTCCGCCCCATTCGCCACCGCCGCACGCATGCAGTCCCAGTCACCCGCCGGAGCCAGTAGCTCCACGTCTTCTCTGCGTATTCCTTGCTCGTTCATTTATATCCTCCCAAACCGCCTTACCGGCGGGTCATTTAAAGCTTTTTAACCTGTTAATTGTATCAAACATCACACCAGTTCGCCATTGATTTGCCAAGATTTATAGGGATATGGTTAATTAAAAAAAAGAACGCCCCAACCTGCCAAGAATGGCAATAGGACGTTCTTAGTCAGACCACGTAATTACATTAGTAATCCCCTACTCCCCACCCTCCGCTATGTGGAAGGACTTCAGCGTTGTATCGAGAGCTGCTTGCTGGGCAGGCGTCGAGTTGGCGTCATTCACGTTTATGGTGAGGGTGTAGACCAGATCATTTTTACCAAAAACCACTTGCTTCATATGTCCAGGGATACCGCCCCTAGTCTGGCGGACCGTCAGCAGCGTGGCCGGGACTCCCGCAAACGTAATCTCCTCCATGCTGATTAGCTGAGGGCCTTTGGGATCATTTTTGCTGTTCTTGTAGTAACTTTGCAGCAAGCCTACCGCATAATCCACGGAACCCTCAGGGGTAGCATTGATCTGGAAGCGTCCGCCGGTGAACCGGTATTCTACGGTCTGACTCTCAAAAACATCCTGATAAGGTATCCACAGCCGTGGAATATCTATGCTATAGCCGTAGGTCTTGGAGCTTTTGGTTACAGCCTGGCTGCGGAGCGCTATGTAATCATCGGTTTCCAGCCTGCCAAAGTTCTCCTTGATTCTGGAAAAATCAATATCAATAGAGCTTAAGATCGTCTTAAATCGAGCCTTATCCTCATCCTGCCCTGCTGCTGCCAAATATTCGACGTAGTAGCGGTAGCCGGATTTTTGCAAAAGGATCTGATACTCTGTACTCCAGCCGCTGCCCGGATTCAGATCCGTTTCCTTCACGCGCACAGGCTCACCGGAGACCACGGCCTCTATATCCTTCTGCATGGCATATGCACCCGGCATAAAGGTATCACTAACCTGTGAATCCAGATCTTTGCTCCAGCTCTCCAGTGTAGACCCGGTTGGCGCTGAAGAAACCTTTACAAGCAGATGGCTTCCCTTGTTACTCTCGTAATACAGGTGTTGATCATCCATAGTCCAACCTGCAGGAACCTGTAGAGTTATTCCGTAATCGTCGTTGTATCCTTCGCGCAGACCGTTTTTGACCGTTGAGAGATCGCGGATACTTTTGTCGCCGGCATTAAATGAAGGGATAAATGAGTTCAACAGTGAAGCGTATGGATTCAGATCCTTGTAATTCCCTGCATTATCGTCAGTCAGGTAGAGCTCGTATAATTTTCCGTTACTGTAATATTGACGTCCTTCCCACAGAGCACCGCTGGAATCCTTACTGACAATTCGGGCGTAGGGAACCTCCGCATTCGGAAAAACCACCCGGTCCAGAATCGTCTCCCCGCCTTCTTCTGCCGCACGAACCAGTCTCTCCAGCAATTCATCGGGATCTGCCGCTATTTCCAGCGGTGAAACGTGAACCTCCAGATAATACAGATTCTCTGTATTTGTAAAAGTCGCTACACTTTCATTGCCGCCGCTGTCACCGACCACCAGACCGGATGGATAGTTCATGCTCCACCCATAGTAGCTGTTGCCTATCCGTGTTTTGCCGACATCACTGTCGATTCCGCTGCTCCCCGGCGTTTCTTCATCAACCTCTGATGGCGAGAGCGTGATCAGCAGTCCACCACCGCTGCCAGGAGAGACCCGTGCTCCCAGAACTCCGGCCACAAAGCGCATCGGTACGAGCAGTGTTCCCGAAACCATACGCGGGGCTACGGGCAGCGTGATCTTGACCCCGTCTTTCCAGGCAGTTGTACTGCCGATGGTCATCGCCCCAGTGTGGGGCCCGTACATCACCTTAACCACATTGTCCGCTTCAAGGGAGACTGTGCTGCCGAAAGCTTTTTTGAATATACCCAGCGGCACGAGCACCGTTCCGTTAACCTCTATGGGCTTTGGAATCACAACCTTCTCGCCGTTTACGGTTGCGGTAGTGCTACCGACCTTGAGATTCAGCTGCAGCTGCTTCTGCTCCGCTGCCTGCGCCTGCTGGAGTGGCAGACCTGCCAGCAGCATTAACACAGCCAGCAACGCGCACATCCCGCACCGCATCATTCTGCTTTTTGTCATCCGTCGTACCTCCACTGGCAGCCCGCTATTCTTCTGTCTGTGCTTCAGCATCTCCATCACCTTCCCCCCCCTCTCCTCCGGTCAGCGGGTCACCCTGACTAAGCACCAGCTTGCGGGTCACAATATCCCCGTCACTTTGCATCAGCAACTTCACTGCTGCACCCGGTTTATAACTCTTGAACCACTCATTGATATCCACCAGTGAAGCAACACGATGTCCGTCAATCGCATACAGCACATCGCCTGCGTTAATTCCTGCCTGTTCTGCTTCTGCAGATACGACCTTGGTTACAGTCAGCGGGTCCTGTGCAGGCAGCCCAACAATCGCGGACCAGCTCTCCTCAAGCTCCAGGCCCAGGCTGGGACGTTTTACCTCACCATATTTGAACAACTGGTTCATGATGTACTGAACGGTATCCGCCGGAATGGAAAATCCCATATTTTCCACACCAACCGCAGCGTATTTCAGACTGTTCACCCCCAGCACTTCCCCTTTCATACTGACCAGTGGACCGCCGCTGTTCCCGGGGTTAATAGCCGTATCACTTTGAATCAGACGATAGGCGGCATCGACGGCCCGGTTCAGTCCGCTGACCACACCCACTGTAGCCGAATTCCGCAGCGAAAAGGAAATAGGGGTCCCGATAGCAATCACCTTTTCCCCCACCTGGAGCTTGCTTGATGGACTGGCAAACCTGGCGGGCTTCAGGGATTTGGCATTGATTTTGATTAGCGCCAGGTCACTGACTTCATCGATATAGGATGTTGTGATGTTGTAGCTTTTAGCGTCTGACGTTACCACTACCGCGTTCTGCAAGTCTTTTATGACATGCGCATTGGTTATAATCCAGCCGTCCGCTTTGACTATAATTCCCGAGCCATGGGTCAGATTGTACCGGTCATCCGGTCCGCTGCTGCGGTCACCGGAATATTTGCCGATAATGCCCACCACAGAGGGGGACACCTCTTTTATAATCTGCGGCACCGCGTCATCTGTCATCACCACATTCTTTTTGCCGGCAGCTGTTGCGGTTCCTACTTGCTTGAAAGCCCCAACCCTGAAGTCCTTGGCTCCAGCCTGACTACTGTCTTGAATTACCGCTGCAAGTGCTGAATGGGCACCGCTCCCCGTACCGGACAGCAGCACTCCGCACAGTAGCAAGCCTAGACTCTTTCTATACTTTCGTTTCCCCCACCACATCCGTCTTCACCGGCCCTCTCTGTATCTATGAATTGCTGAAATCTAATGGATATACCCTTTAGTAATGATAAAAAGACGCCTTCAGCAGCGCCAGTGGCGGTTAAAGGTGTCTTCCTAGAATATAATGCTCTGTAATTGTCACTTGTGTACTAACTTATCCAGTTCATCACCATTGCATAGTCCGAAACCACGAACACCAACAGACTCACCACTCCAAAAGCAATAGCGAATTTGTTCTTCTGAGGTGCCCGTAGCAGCCGAATCACTCCAATGAAGATCAGAACGGTGAACAAAATCATAAATACATCGAAGGTATGAAATTTAGACGGTCCTTGCGCGGCAGCTTCAGCAAGCAGCATGGCATTACCTCCCCAAGAGTATTGTCAAGCTAGTTCATCTATTCCATATCTCCTTCTATGTTATCGCTACCATTTCAGTGACGCAATAGAAAATCCTTAAAAAATTATGTAATTGTCACAAAAAATTTTTTTCTCCGGAAAAATATACTGCACATCAGCAATTTAGATCACAAAAGTAGCTGTTGTGCACTCTTTGTCAAAGAACTCAGCTTTTATCTATTAATCAACGAATATACCCCTCTTTGAATCTTACGACGGACATGCCCTAGGTATGTCTATTTGAACTATCAGCAAGTCCTTATTTTTTGATAAACAATCGTTATACTGTTGTGCTACAACCCTCACTGCCGGATGACTCCAGGCTATGTTACCATCGGGCTTATAATCTTAGGGCTTCTTGATTCATCCGATACATCACCAGAAAGGAAGTTAGATATGGCTTACGAACCGATATGGAATGCTGCTCCCGAGAAACTGAGCAAATTCGAATTCGTCAAACTGCAGAAGGACGGCCTGGATGTGATCCGCACCATTATTGAAAAATATGCCCTGGAGGGCTACAGCTCCATCCCGGCCGATGATATGGATCTGTTCAAATGGGCCGGGGTATATCAGCAAAAGCCGCGGGATGGCCATTTCATGATGCGCGTGCGGATCAACACCGGTATTATGACTTCAGGTCAAGCCAGAGCACTGGCTGAAATCGGCAGATTGTACGGGCGGAACCTGGTTGATGTGACTACACGCCAAGCCATCCAGTTCCACTGGCTTACTGTCGAGAATCTGCCGGATATCTTCAAGCGTCTCGAAGCCGCCGGATTGTATTCCTTCGAAGCTTGCGGCGATTGTCCGCGGACAATCGTCGGCAACCCGCTGGCAGGGATCGACAAGGATGAGCTGTTTGATACGGCGGATATAGTAGAGCAACTGAATGACTTTTTTATGCTGAACCGTGACTTCTCCAACCTGCCCCGCAAATTCAAAATCTCCGTGTCTGCTAACAAGTACAATAACGCACAAGCGGAAATTAATGATTTGGCCTATACACCTGCGCTAAAAGTCATCGATGGTGTTGAAACTCTGGGGTTCCATCTGATGGTTGGCGGCGGACTGTCAGCCAAACCACATCTGGCGCAAAAGCTTGATGTCTTCGTTAAGCCTGAAGAGGCACTGAAGGTAGCTGCCGGTGTTATCACACTGTTCCGGGATTACAGCTACCGGGAGAAACGTCATCACGCCCGCCTGAAATTCCTTGTCGCCGATTGGGGCGCGGAGAAATTCAAAGAAAAACTGATTGAAGCCGTAGGCGAGCTACCCCCGCGCGGCGAGGACCAGACGATTGGCTGGCAAGCCGCTTATTTTGACGGAGTCCATCCACAGGTTCAGGAAGGTCTCAGTTATGTTGGATTGAATGTTCCCGTCGGCCGGATGAACAGCGATGAGCTGGATCAGTTAGCCGAGCTTGCGGATCAGTACGGTGAAGGCAAGCTCCGCACCACGATGTCACAAAACATCATCATCAGCGGGGTTCCGAATGAGAAGCTTAGCGCTCTATTGGATGCACAAGTGCTGCAGCGGCTGTCCCCATCAGCCAAACCCTTCATCAGCCGCACAATCGCCTGCACGGGCAATGAATTCTGCAACCTGGCCCTCGTCGAGACCAAACAGAGAGCTGTCAGTGTCGCTGCCTATCTGGATGAGCATATCCGGCTTGATGAGAAGCTGCGCATTCACTTCATCGGCTGCCCCAATGCCTGCGGACAAAAGCAGGTTGCCGATATCGGCCTGCAAGGCACGCTGATCAAGACACCGGACGGCATGACCGATGCGTTCGATATTGCTGTTGGCGGAACGCTTGGCTGCGGAGACCATGGTCCTGCAGCTGAATTCGCCCGGCCATTGAAGGGCCGCGTACAGGCAGAACGGGTGGGCCCCGTTCTGGAGCAGCTCATTTCCTTCTACACGGAACAGCGTCAAGACCAGGAGAATTTCCATGCATTTACGGGACGCGTAGGCGTACCTGCCCTTCAGGAACAGCTTACCGCTATTCTGGAATCCGAACCTGTAACTACGTCCAAGGAGTAATGTCTTCTGAAATATATTGAGTTCGGTGTTGGCAACAGATGGCTACTAAGAACGGAAACGGAACTGACTGATGGCACAGAGATCGAAGAAAGGGGTGTTGTGCACCCTATCAAATTCCACTCATTGTATATTAGAGTATGGATAAGAAAGACCGTATGGATTATGGATTTTAGAGAGGGCTTCAAGCGTTCAAGAAAAACGCGCAATGCCTTCAAAATCATCATCGGGATCAGCAGTCATTAAATAGTTTCCATTTATGTAAAAGGGCCGTGGTGCATTCCTCGGCCCTTTCCTGTTTTCGGCTACAAGCCAGATACGCCTCTGCCCTGCTTCGAATCCTAACGGTTATATGCTATCTGAGGTCTGCAGCTCGAGAGCTTTGGTTCGCTCGGTGTCACGGAGTAATACTGGTTTCAGGTATCTGCCAGTGTAGGATTCCTCCACTTTGATGATCTTCTCCGGTGTTCCTGTAGCAAGAACAGTCCCCCCGCCACTACCGCCTTCTGGGCCCATATCAATGATATAGTCGGCGGTCTTGATCACATCGAGGTTATGCTCAATGACGAGCACGGATTCACCAGAGTCTACCAGACGATGCAGCACCTCAAGCAGACGGCCTATGTCATCTACATGCAGTCCCGTTGTCGGTTCATCCAGAATGTACAATGTCTTGCCGGTACTGCGCCGGTATAGCTCGGAGGCCAGTTTCACGCGCTGTGCCTCACCGCCGGACAAGGTGGTTCCCGGCTGACCAATATTGATGTACCCTAGCCCAACATCCAGCAGGGTCTGCATTTTACGGTGAATCTTCGGGATATTCTTAAAGAATTCTGTTGCATCTTCTACGGTCATTTCCAGTACATCGGAGATGCTTTTGCCTTTATACTTCACTTCCAGCGTCTCACGGTTGTAACGTTTACCCTTGCATATTTCGCAGGGAACATAAACATCCGGCAGGAAGTGCATCTCAATCTTAATAATGCCATCCCCACGGCATGCCTCGCAGCGTCCGCCTTTGACATTGAAGCTGAATCGGCCTTTCTGGAAGCCGCGCACCTTGGCTTCGTTCGTCTTGGAGAACAAATCACGAATATCATCGAAGACACCCGTATAGGTTGCCGGATTGGAACGCGGTGTACGTCCGATTGGCGACTGGTCAATTTCAATGACTTTGTCCAGATTTTCCAGCCCGCGGATTTCTTTGTGCTGACCCGGCCGCACCTTGACAGCCTTATTCAGCTGACGCGCCAGACTCTTATAGAGAATCTCATTAATAAGCGAAGACTTGCCCGAACCCGAAACACCGGTTACAGCCGTGAAAACACCAAGTGGAATTTTGACGTTCACATTCTTCAGGTTGTTCTCTTTGGCCCCGCGGATTTCAATCCAGCGATCATCTGTAGCGCGCCGATTGGAGGTAACCGGAATGAACTTGCGTCCGCTTAAGTACTCCCCGGTCAGGGAATTCGGATCATTCATAATCTCCTGAGGTGTGCCTTGTGCCATGACCTGCCCCCCATGAATACCCGCACCCGGACCAATATCAATAATATAGTCGGCAGCCATCATCGTATCTTCATCATGTTCAACCACAATCAGGGTATTGCCTAAATCGCGCATATGCCCAAGTGTTGAGATGAGGCGGTCATTGTCCCGCTGATGCAGACCAATACTCGGTTCATCGAGGATATACAGCACGCCCATCAGACTGGAGCCGATCTGGGTTGCCAGCCTGATCCGCTGCGCTTCACCGCCGGAGAGTGAGCCCGCTGCACGGCTGAGCGTCAAATAGTTCAAACCTACGTTGACCAGGAAGCCGAGGCGGCTGCTGATTTCTTTGAGAATCAGGTTGGCAATGGCTGTTTCCTTCTCACTCAGAGCAATGTTGTCGAAAAATTCAAGGCAATCTCCAATCGACAGATCGGTAACATCCGCAACATTCCGTTCATTGACCGTTACGGCGAGAATTTCCTTCTTCAATCTTTTACCTTTGCACACATGGCAAGGCTTGGCACTCATGAAGCCTTCAATGAACTCACGAATGCCATCGGAAGACGTCTCCCGGTATCGCCGCTCCAGATTGGGAATAATCCCTTCGAAGACGACAAGCGTGTCCTTCCGCTGGCCAAAGTCATTCTCATAACGGAAGCGGATCTTCTCGCTCCCCCTTCCGTTCAGCAGCTTCTGCATATGTTCTGGTGACAGACTGTTTACCGGCACATTTTGCGGGATGTTGAAATGCTCGCAAACCGACATCAGAAATTGCGGGTAGTAGTTCGATGTGTTGCCGGTCCAGGCCAAAAAGGCGCCTTCTTCAATGCTCTTCTCTTGATCAGGAATTAGAAGATCCGGGTCGACAACCATCTTCACACCAAGCCCATCACATTCCGGGCAAGCCCCGAAGGGGCTGTTGAAAGAGAACATCCGCGGCGCTAGTTCCTCGATACTGAACCCGCAGATCGGACAGGCAAAGTTCGAGCTGAACAACAACTCCTCCTGGCCAATGATATCAACCAGAATTTGCCCGCCGGACAGTTTCAGCGCGGTCTCCAGCGAATCCGTCAGCCGGGTCTGTACATCATCCTTAATGACGACACGGTCCACCACGACCTCAATCGTATGCTTCTTATTCTTCTCCAGCACGATATCCTCAGTAACCTCACGCAGTTCACCGTTCACGCGCACACGGACAAAGCCCTGCTTCGAGATGTCGCTGAACAGTCCCTTATGTTCACCTTTGCGCCCTGAGATTACCGGTGCCAGAATCTGCAGCCGGGTCTTCTCGGGATACTGCATAATCCGGTCTACCATCTGTTCCACGGTCTGGGAAGTAATTTCGATGCCATGATCCGGACAATGCGGATGTCCTACCCGGGCAAACAGCAGCCGGAGATAGTCATAAATCTCCGTAACTGTACCTACAGTAGAACGCGGGTTGCGGCTTGTTGTCTTCTGGTCAATGGAAATCGCCGGGGATAACCCGTCAATAGAATCAACATCCGGCTTCTCCATCTGACCAAGGAACTGTCGTGCATACGCTGACAGGGATTCCACATAACGGCGCTGTCCTTCAGCGTAGATTGTATCGAATGCAAGCGACGATTTGCCGGAGCCGCTAAGTCCCGTCAGCACGACGAAGCGGTCACGCGGAATCGTTACGTCAATGTTCTTGAGATTGTGCGCTCGGGCACCCTTAATTACAATATTTTCATTCGCCAACGGTATAACCTCCTAGATATCAAGCCTATTACAAAGCTATATCAAAATATTTTCGATCCCTCCCAAACCCTCCCTTAGCCAAGGGAGGGCCCCAAGGGTTGCACCCTCTGGACACCCGCAATGCTGCTGGCGAAGGAGTGAGGGCGGATGGGCTTAGTTGATGTGGACTGAAGAGCGCTTGTCCCTAACGGGACCGCTGGACTGTTGGCGCTTCAGGGACAACTGCTGTCCCTTCGGGATACGCAGACTGCGAACTGCAGGCTGTCCCTTCGGGATACGCAGACTGCGAACTGCGGGCTGTCCCTTCGGGATACGCAGACTGCGAACTGCGGGCTGTCCCTTCGGGATGCGCAGACTGCGAACTGCGGGCTGTCCCTTCGGGATGCGCAGACTGCGAACTGCAGGCTGTCCCTTCGGGATGCGCAGACTGCGAACTGCGGGCTGTCCCTTCGGGATACGCAAGGGCCTAGAGCAATTTATCCAAAAGGAACGGCCATATGCAGCGCCGTTCCTGTACTTTACTGTGCAAAACAAGTTTGCATAAGTCACTACCTCACTCTGCCCGAAGCTCCAGCAGAGCGTCGCGCAGCTCTGCGGCACGCTCAAATTGCAGGTTCTTGGCGGCATCCTTCATCTCGGCCTCCAGACGCTGAATCAGACTTTGGCGATCCTTCTTGCTCATCTTGCCGCCCACGCCGGTGAGATACTCGGCCTTGGACTCAGCAACCTTAGTGGCCTCGATAATTTCGCGCACTTTCTTGTTGATCGTTGTGGGTGTGATTCCATGCTTTTCGTTGTAGGCAATCTGCGTTTCCCGGCGGCGCTGGGTTTCGAACATAGCCTTTTCCATCGAGTCTGTGATACGGTCACCGTACATGATTACACGGCCATTGGAGTTACGGGCCGCACGGCCGATGGTCTGAATGAGTGAACGCTCGGAACGCAGGAAACCCTCCTTGTCGGCATCAAGAATCGCGACGAGGGATACCTCCGGCAAATCCAGGCCTTCCCGCAATAGATTGATCCCCACGAGAACATGGAAGGCGCCTAACCGGAGATCACGCAGAATCGCCATACGCTCCAGCGTCTTAATGTCAGAGTGCATGTAGCGGACCTTGATGCCGATTTCCTTGAAATAATCAGTCAGGTCCTCGGACATTTTCTTGGTCAGAGTCGTAACCAGTACACGCTCGTCACGTTCCACCCGGTCACGGATTTCGCTGATCAGATCATCAATCTGCCCCTCTGTCGGACGAACCTCGATAATCGGGTCCAAAAGACCCGTAGGCCGGATAATCTGCTGAATCATCGTCTCGCAATGTTCAATTTCATAAGGGCCTGGTGTGGCGGATACATATACAATCTGATTCACCTTGTCTTCGAATTCTTCGAACTGCAGCGGCCGGTTGTCCAGCGCGGATGGCAGGCGAAAGCCATGCTCCACGAGAACTGTCTTGCGCGCGCGGTCACCGTTGTACATCGCCCGAATCTGCGGCAATGTCGCATGGGACTCGTCGATTACAATCAGCATATCGTCAGGAAAATAATCCATAAGTGTATAAGGGGTTGCTCCCGGCTCACGGAAGGTGAGCGGTCCGGAATAGTTCTCGATCCCGGAACAGAAGCCGACTTCCTTCATCATCTCGATATCGTAACGGGTCCTCTGCTCCAGACGCTGGGCCTCCAGCAGTTTACCTGCATCCCGGAGCACAGCCAGCCGTTCTTCCAGCTCACGCTCAATATTGACCAGAGCCACACGCATGGTTTCTTCCTGGGTGACAAAGTGGGATGCCGGGAAAATAGCCACATGGTCGCGTTCTCCGATTAATTCTCCGGTCAACACATCAATTTCAGTAATCCGTTCCACCTCATCGCCGAACAGTTCTACACGGATGGCATGCTCACCCTGTGAGGCCGGGAAGATCTCCACCACATCACCGCGCACGCGAAAAGTGCCCCGCACAAAGTTAATGTCGTTGCGTTGGTACTGGATATCCACAAGCCGGCTCAGAATCTGATTCCGCGGCTTCTCCATACCCACACGCAGCGACAGCAGCAGGCTTCCGTATTCCTGAGGGGAACCGAGGCCGTAAATACAGGAAACACTGGCCACAATAATGACGTCACGCCGTTCGAACAAAGAACTGGTCGCAGAGTGGCGCAGCTTATCAATTTCTTCATTTATGCTGGAATCTTTCTCGATATAGGTGTCGGAGGAGGGAATGTACGCCTCTGGCTGGTAATAATCGTAGTAACTGACGAAGTAGTCGACCGAATTACTTGGAAAAAACTCCTTGAACTCACTCGCAAGCTGGGCAGCCAGCGTCTTGTTGTGCGCAATAACCAGCGTGGGCCGGTTCAGCTTGGAAATCATTTGTGCGATGGTAAAGGTCTTCCCTGTACCGGTCGCTCCCAGCAGCGTCTGGTGCTTCTTGCCCTGCCGGATGCCGTCCACTAACTCTTGTATGGCATGAGGCTGATCGCCCTGGGGTGTGTACTCGGACTCCAACTGAAAAGTCTGCGTACTGACGACAATATCATTCATTTGCCCGTCTCCCCTCTATCGTCTAAAATATATGAATATATTATAATTGTGGCCCTGATGATTCTCTCTCCATACGATCTGAAATATATGGAAGATAAGAATACTTGTTCCCGTTTATTATACAGTGTTGCCCAGATTCATGCAAACCATAATATATAGAAATTTAAGGAGCTTGAACTCATGGATATTACTTCAATTATTGGCTTGCTGGCTGGTCTAGCAGCACTCATCGGCGGCTTTTTCTGGGAAGGCGGAAGCCTGTCCGGCCTGCTGCAGTTAAATGCTGCACTCATTGTATTCGGAGGCACGCTTGCCGCCGTGCTGATCAGCTTCCCGGCCTCCAGACTGCGCTGCGTCCCAGCGGCTGTGCGGGTAGCTTTTGGCAAACATGCGGACACCATGGAACAACAGGCAGAAGAACTGATCTCCATGGCTACAATCACAAGACGCGGCGGTGTGCTGGCCCTGGAGAAAAGAGCCGAAGAGCATCCCGACCCCTTTACCAGTGAAGGACTCATGCTCATTGTTGACGGAACAGACCCCGAGCAGGTCCGGCAGATTCTGGAACTGGAGATGGATGCTAAAGAGCTCAAATACGAAGGCTATGCCAAAATCTTTGAAGCCGCAGGCGGCTATGCGCCCACCATGGGCATCATCGGTACGGTTATGGGTCTGATCCGCGTGCTCAGCAGTCTAACCGATCCTTCTAACTTGGGAGCTTCCATCGCAGTTGCTTTTACAGCGACGCTATACGGTGTGGCCAGCGCTAATCTAATATTTTTACCCATTGCCTCCAAGATCAAATCCCGCAGCCAAAGTGAGCTGGGTACTATGGAAATGCTTATGGTAGGCATTCTTGCCCTGCAGAACGGGGATCATCCCCAGCTTGTGCGTAAAAAGCTCCGTTCCTTCTTGAACCGTTCCGCCAAGGAACACGGCAGCGATATTACCAGAGGTCCCTCATGAGACAGAGAAACCGCAGAAAGCCTCGCACAGATGGACGGGAGAACCGCGACCGGTGGATGATCACCTACGCGGATCTGATTACACTGCTGCTTATTTTCTTCGTGATTTTGTTTGCCATGAGCAGTTTGGATACACATAAATTCAACATCGTCACGAGCTCTTTATCGGACACTTTTAAAAGTGGAAATCCGGTATTAGATGGTGGAAATGGTGTTCTGGAGGGTCAAAAAAGGCTACAATCCGCAGGAACGGGGAATGGGAAGAACGGGGGGAACGGAGACAGCGCGGATACAGGCCAGGAGCAAAAGAATGCGGCTACCGGCCCGACGGCCAGTCCGCCCCCTGCCGACCCGGAGCCTTCGGCGCGTGAGCAGGCCTTCCGCGAGCAAGAAGCCAAACTGGCTGCGCTCATGGGCGTCATCACCCAGTATGTCCAAGACAACCATCTGGGTGACCAGATTTTTGTGGCGGATAAACCGCAAGGTATTGCCATTACACTCAGTGACCGTTACCTGTTCGATGTAGGCAGAGCCGAGCTCAAAGCGCCCGCCCTCCCTGCGCTGCGTCAGCTGTCAGGACTATTCCGCGGCATTGGAGCAACAATCAGTATCGAAGGCCATACTGATAATATGCCGGTGTCTGCTGGTTCCCGTTATAACGATAACTGGGAATTATCCGGCGCCCGTGCCCTCTCGGTGCTGCGCTTCTTTTTGGATAAAGAGGGATTGAACCCGGATACGTTTCAATATGCCGGATATGCAGATACCCGTCCTGCTGTGAGCAATTCTACTCCAGAAGGACGGCAGAAAAACCGGCGCGTGGAGATTACGGTACTTCGGCAGCTCCAGGAAAAGGAGTAGCCTTAATAAGGCCTGCCATACGGCCGCGTACACGTTAACATTTCGCCCTGCTGTGCATAGTGTTCGCGGGTAATGCGGTCGCTCTACATCCTGTGTTTTGGAACATCGCACCGCAGTTGTCTCCCGGGCTATTCGAATTCCCTAATTAAAGACGGATTCCAATGTATAAGTACACATTAAAAATCACAAAAAAGACAGACCTCACACATTAGTAACACGAAATGCGATGTGAAGGCCTGTCTTTATTTTATATGCAGAAAACTAGTGTCCGTAGGTTATTCTATTCTTCAATCAACTTGCCATAAGCCGCTGCATCCAGCAGTCCAGACGCGACTTCGGCAAACTCCCCGGTGATTTCCAGTTCAAAAATCCATCCGCCGCTGTATGGCTGATCGTTAATCAGCTCCGGGCTGGCTTCGAGTGCATCGTTGATTTTGGTCACTGTTCCCGATACCGGAGAATAGAGCTCAGATACCGTCTTGACGGATTCGATGCTGCCTACACTGTCGCCAGCCGAGAGGGCCGCACCCACTTCAGGAAACTCCACGAATACGATATCGCCAAGCAGATGCTGGGCATGGTCCGTAATTCCGACACGTACTGTGCGCCCTTCACCCTGCTGCGCCCATTCATGCTCTTCGCTGTACAACAGGTTGTCTAGCACTTCACTCATTCTTAAGCCGCCTCTTTTCCAAATTTGGAGTTATAAAATTAGTTATAGACTAAGTTATTGCGCCGCTCAATGTCAATATAACTGACAGGAAAATAAAATTTGTCATCTTTTTGACGTTTTTTTGTTGACATCGGAGTTGTATACCCGCTTTAATGGAGTCAGTAGAAAACAATACGGTTTGCGAATGATGGCATAGGGAGAGACTGTCTCTGAGAAGACAGCGCCGAAGGAGTAAGCCCGGGAGGGTGAATCTCTCAGGCAAAAGGACCTTTGCCGGACGCATCTCTGGAGAGCTATCTGAAACCTGCCCGGCAGGGATTCGGATCACCAACGGGGAAACCTGCGCGCTGGTCAGCAGGGTAACTCTCAGGTACAAGGGACAGAGCGAAAGGCTTATATGCGGGTTGTGCATATTTGTCTTTTGCCTGTCCTTTTTCGCATGTAATCAGACAAGGGAGTGAGCCGATGGATGCTTTGAAAAGAACACCTTTTTACGACCTCTACTCCGCCTACGCGGAGTCCAGATGTATTGATTTCGGCGGCTGGGAGCTGCCGGTGCAATTCACGGGAATCGTGAAGGAGCATGAGGCTGTACGCCGGCAGGCCGGACTGTTCGATGTATCGCATATGGGCGAATTCATGGTCAGCGGCAACGGCTCGGAAGCCTTTCTGCAGCGGATGACCACCAATGATGTCAGCCGTCTTCAGGATGGCGGTGCGCAGTACACCCTGATGCTCTACCCAAGCGGTGGGGTAGTCGATGATCTTCTGGTCTACCGACTGGCCGAAGAGCGTTACATGCTGGTCGTCAATGCCTCCAATATCGACAAGGACTTCCAGTGGCTGCAGGAGCATCTCACAGATGAATTCAGCGGTGTGACGCTGAACAATGTCTCCGATGAGACGCTGCTGCTCGCACTGCAAGGCCCTCTGGCTGAGACGATTCTGGCCGAAGTTACCTCAGCTCCCCTTGCGGAGCTTGCACCGTTCCATTTCATCGAGCGCGCTGTAGTCTGCGGCGTAGAGGTTCTGCTCTCCCGGACCGGATATACCGGTGAGGACGGTTTTGAACTGTACGCGCCACTGGATACGGCAGCTGTGCTGTGGAACGGCCTGCTTGCGGCAGGCGCTCCGCACGGTCTGACTCCCGCCGGACTCGGCGCGCGCGATACGCTTCGTTTCGAAGCGAAGCTGCCGCTGTACGGCCAGGAGCTGTCGGCCGATATTACACCGCTGGAAGCGGGAGTCCAGTTCTTCGTAAAGCTGGACAAAGCCAGCTTCATCGGCAAGGACGCACTGGTGAAGCAGAAGGAAGCCGGACTGCCCCGCCGCCTCGTGGGCCTGGAAATGATTGACCGCGGGATTCCGCGCTCGCATTATCCGGTCTATGCGGATGGTGTGAAGATCGGTGAGGTCACGACAGGCACACAGTCTCCAACGCTAAAACGCAATTTGGGTCTGGCCCTGCTGGACGCCGCCTATTCGGAGCTTGGAACAGAGGTATACGTGGAGATCCGCGGCAAACAGCTTAAAGCAGCCGTGGTCAAAGCGCCATTCTATAAAAAGAGCCAAGGAGTGAAGCCGCAATGAAGCACCGTTATCTGCCGATGACCGAGCAAGACCGCAAGGAGATGATGGAGGCTGTAGGGATTCAGTCCGTGGAGGAGCTGTTCGCCGACATCCCGCAAGCTGTCCGTTATCAGGGAACGATGCCGATGTCAGAAGCACTTGATGAATACGCGCTGCTGCGCCATATGAAGGAGCTGTCCGACAAAAATGCCAGCTTCGACACTCACGCCAGCTTCCTCGGTGCTGGGCTCTATGACCATCATATCCCTGTTGTCATTAACCATGTGATTTCCCGCTCGGAGTTTTATACCGCCTATACCCCTTACCAGCCGGAGATCAGCCAAGGTGAGCTGCAGGCGATCTTCGAATTCCAGTCCTATATCTGCGAGCTGACCGGCATGAAAGTAGCGAATGCCAGTATGTACGACGGCGCGACCGCCTTCTCGGAAGCTGCGGTGCTTGCCGCCGGTGCGACAAAACGCAAAAAGCTGATCGTCTCCCGCACCGTCCATCCCGAAGCACGTCAGGTACTGCGTACCTCAGCGGGTGCATGGGGCCTGGATGTTGTGGAAATTGACTACACAAACGGAGTAACGGATCAGGCCAAGCTAGCCGCCGCAATTGACGGCGACACTGCAGCCGTGCTGGTACAGTCGCCGAACTTCTTCGGCGCCATTGAGGACCTTGGTGCGATGGAGCCGCTGATCCATGCCGTGAAAGGCCTGCTCGTGGTCAGTGCCAATCCGCTGGCGCTAGGCATTCTCGAAACGCCGGGCAAGCTTGGCGCAGACATTGTTGTCGGTGACGCCCAGCCGCTCGGCATTCCCGCTTCACTTGGTGGTCCTACCTGCGGCTTCTTCGCCGTAGCCGAACCCCTCATGCGCCGCATGCCGGGCCGGATCGTCGGACAGACCGTTGACCGTAACGGCAAACGCGGTTTCGTACTGACACTGCAGGCACGCGAGCAGCATATCCGCCGCGAAAAGGCCACTTCCAACATCTGCTCCAACCAGGCGCTGCTCGCACTGTGCGCTTCCGTCTACCTGTCCGTCATGGGCAAAGAAGGCATGCGCGAGGTTGGGGAGCTCAACATCCGCAAGAGCCATTATGCAGCCACCAAGCTGGGCGAATTAACGGGCGCAGCCTCAGCGTTCACGGCACCGTTCTTCAATGAATTTGTTCTGAAACTGCCGGAAGGCTCCAGCGTCAGCGAGATCAATTCCAGGCTATTGAAGGAAGGCTACCTCGGCGGCTATGATCTGGGCCGGGACTATCCTGAATTGAACGGACATATGCTGGTCGCTGTCACCGAGAAAAGAAGCAAAACGGAAATTGACCAATTCAAAGTGGCACTGGAGGGCTGTATATGAAACCGGAACAAAGTCTGATCTTTGAGCTTAGCCGTCCCGGCCGCACGGCCTATTCCCTGCCCGTGTGTGATGTTCCGCAGGAAGAGAGCATCGATGCCCTGATTCCCGCCGGACTGCTGAGAAGCGAGCCGGTAGTCTTGCCGGAAGTATCGGAAGTGGATGTCATCCGCCACTATACCGCCCTGTCCCGCCGCAACTTCGGCGTGGACAACGGCTTTTATCCGCTCGGCTCCTGTACTATGAAATACAATCCGAAGATCAATGAGGACGTCGCCCGCTTCCCGGGACTGGCCAAGATTCACCCTTACCAGCCGGAAGAGAGCATTCAGGGTGCCCTTGAACTGATGCATACTCTGCAAAAGGACCTGGCCGCCCTGACCGGCATGGATGCCGTGTCTCTGCAGCCAGCCGCCGGTGCCCATGGGGAATGGACCGGCCTGATGATGATCCGCGCCTACCATGAGAGCCGCGGCGAGACCCGCTCCAAGGTCATCGTGCCCGATTCCTCGCACGGAACCAATCCGGCCAGCGCCTCTGCAGCCGGCCTGGAAACGATAACGATCCCATCGGGCGATAAGGGGATGGTTGACCTTGAAGCGCTGAAAGCGGCTGTCGGCAGCGATACCGCAGCCCTGATGCTAACCAACCCGAGTACACTCGGATTGTTCGAAACACAAATCATTGAAATCGCTCAGATCGTACACGAAGCGGGCGGCCTGCTCTATTACGACGGAGCGAACTCCAATGCGATTATGGGCATTACCCGCCCCGGCGATATGGGCTTCGACGTCGTGCATTTGAATCTGCACAAGACGATGAGCACCCCGCACGGCGGCGGTGGTCCGGGAGCCGGACCAGTCGGCGTGAAGGCGAAGCTGATTCCGTTCCTGCCACAGCCGACGGTGATCCAAAACGAAGACAGCAGCTACTCGCTGAACTTCGGCGGTCCGGAATCCATCGGACGCGTCAAAGCCTTTTACGGCAACTTCGGCATCCTGGTCCGTGCCTATGCCTATATCCGTACCTACGGGCCGGACGGCCTGCGTGAGGTTTCTGAGAATGCCGTGCTGAACGCCAACTATATGATGCACCGGCTCGCGCCGTATTTTGAAATCCCTTATCCGGGTATCTGCAAGCATGAGTTTGTCATGTCCGGCCGAAACCTTAAGCAGTACGGGGTACGGACACTGGATGTGGCTAAGCGGCTACTCGACTTCGGCTACCACCCGCCAACCGTGTATTTCCCGCTGACGGTAGAGGAATGTATGATGATCGAGCCAACCGAAACCGAAAGCAAGGAAACGCTCGACGGGTTCATCGAGACGATGATCCAAATCGTCAAGGAAGCCCAGGAAACGCCGGAGATCGTAATCAATGCTCCGCATACTACGGAGATCAGCCGTCTGGATGAGACCCAGGCTGCGCGCAAGCCGGTATTGAATTGTTCTTGCGGCTAAAGCTGCGCTCTATCAAACCCTGAACGCAAGGCGGCTAATCCCGAAGTCATTCCTGGCTTCGCGGATTAGCCGCCGCTTTTTTACGTTCATATAAGCTTTTTGGCAAAATGGGAGCGGTCATTTACATTCATTTTGATATAAATGCTCTTTACTACATTCCGTACAGAGCCCTCACTGATCCCCAGCGCGCTCGAGATATGCAGCGCACTTTTGTCCGCCAGCCATAGTGCAGCTACCTCCTTCTCTCTCGCAGTCAGCTTATATTCGCCAAACACCGTGTCCCGTCTGAACTTTTGCAGGCTTGCGTTATTAACCATCCGTTTATACGCCACATTATCAGCCAATTGCTGCACGAACGGAATCGCAAAATCTATCTGCTGACCGGAATCAAAAGAAATATCCACATAACCATGCGTACCCCCGTCCAGAATCAAAGGCGCGCATACACAATTCCAGCTCTGGAAAGCAGCATCTGTATGCTCCTCTCCCCGCACCACCCCTATAAGGTTCATCTCCATAGCCAGCGAGACCGCATTCAGGCCTGAATACCGTTTGGAGAGGTTGATACCCGCACTCATACCTGCACGGTCCATGTTCTCCTGAAGGCTTCGTGAAGAGCAGATCAGATCGAGAATCCAGCCCTCTTCATCCGCCAGAAACACAACATAAGGAATGGGAATGAACTGGCTGATCGCCACCATCTCTTCCCGCATGGAAGAAACCATCGCTTCACTATATATCGCTTTGTTCTCTTTCACGCAAGAGACCACTGGAGACTGCAACGGGCTATATGTATCAGATGAATGATTATGGTGAAAAGACGCAGCTTGAGCTGCTGGAAGATCATCCGGCGAACACCACATTTTCATCTTGGAATTGAAGGTAGTCAACACAAACGCCTCCTCGGTTAATGTCGTTAGTGAATCCGGAATGATTGTGAATGTATTCACTAATAATAATGAATCTATATTTGTTATAGCAATATTTCCTATCTCTATTATAAGCTTACAAGATAACTTAGCCTTGAATAGCAGTAAATATATCATAGGATATTTAAGAGACAATTGACAGGGGCTAATCTTACGAATGAACGTTGAAAAATATGAGATCAGAACAAAATGAAACCTGCTAAAAGGAGCAGCCTAGTTAAGCAATGCAGAGGTATACAAAAAATATTAAAGCGGCTAACCCGGGTCTGTAATCCAGCCTGCGGCTAGCCTTTTTTTCATCATTCGTCATAATCTTATAAATTTTTTTACCGTCCGACCTAAACCGATAGTATTCGACATCAGCCCGGTGCTATATTTGTTTATACGTCTTTGGAAGTTAGGAATGAAGGAGGTCTATACTTGAGTATTATTGAAGCCCGCGGGCTATCCAAATCGTTCATGCAGGCGGTGAAAGAGCCAGGCCTGGCGGGAGCCGTCAAGCATCTGTTCATCCCGAAGCATATCGAGAAGATCGCGGTGCAGCCGCTGAATCTGAGTGTGGAAGCCGGCGAGACGGTGGCCTATGTGGGGCCGAACGGTGCAGGCAAATCCACCACGATCAAAATGCTGACCGGCATCCTCATGCCCTCTGCAGGCAGCATTTCTGTAAACGGTATCAATCCTTATAAGAAAAGAATGGAGAACGCCGCGCAGATCGGAGCCGTGTTCGGACAACGCACGCAGCTGTGGTGGGATATTCCGATTGTGGAATCCTTTTCGCTGCTGAAGGATATCTATCAGATCCCGGAGCCTGTCTATAAGGCTAATCTGGATCAGTTCACGGAGCTGCTGGGCATGAATGAGTTCATCCATCTGTCTGCGCGCAAGCTCTCCCTGGGTCAACGCATGCGTGCGGACCTGGCAGCCGCCTTACTACATAACCCGCCGATTCTCTATCTGGATGAACCCACGATTGGACTGGACGTTTCCGTGAAGCAAAAAATCCGCGAGTTCATCAAAAAAATCAATCAGGAGCAGCAAACCACCGTTATGCTCACTACCCACGATCTCGGCGATATTGAGGATCTGTGCAAACGGCTGATTATCATCGACCACGGCTCCATCATCTATGACGGCAGTCTTAGCGAGGTCAAATCCCGCTTTGCCAGAAACCGCGTGATTTTCTTCCAAGTGGGCGTGCCGATGCCGGAGCTGTACAATCTGCTCTCACAGACGCCTGGAATGAAGCTGGACCGGCAAAATGAACAGGAATTCTCCGTCTCCTTCGACCGCCATGAATATACGGCCAGTGAAGTGGTCAGCCGGGTGATGAAGCATGGCGAAGTGATTGACTTCCGCATGGAGGATGCCAACATTGAGCAGGTGATCAAAGCGGTGTACGACGGAAACCTGGACCTTAATCAAAAAGGGGAATGAGGAGGTGTGACGGCAGCCATGCCCGTAGTCAAGCTCAAGAAATACCGCAGTATTGCCAACCGATCCTTGCAAAATGTTCTATCCTACCGCTTCTCCTACGTCGTCACTTTTTTGTCCAATGCGATCAATCTGCTGGCGGTTTATTTTTTGTGGGCAGGCATTTATGGGGGCCGCGAGACAGTGGGCGGATACACCTGGGATCAGATGAAAACCTATCTGCTAGTCACTTTCCTGGCCAACTCTGTGCTGTCCTGGTACTCGGAAACTGCGATTTCCGGAAAAATCCTCGATGGCAGCGTTGCCGTAGACTTGCTGAAGCCCATTGATTTTCAAACGGCCCGTTTCTCCGAAACGCTGGGCACAAGCCTGCTGGAAGGCGGTATAAGTACGATTATTCTGGTGATTTTCTCCTTCTTCATTTCCGGCCTGGCCCTTCCCCATTCTGCGCTCGTCTATGTACTGTTTGCCCTCAGTCTGCTGGGGGCCATTGCGGTGAAATTCGGCGTGGTGTATCTGGCAGCCTTGTTGTGCTTCTGGTCCACCGGCTCGATGGGCATTGTCTGGACCCGGATTGCCCTAACCAATCTGCTGTCCGGAGCCTTGGTGCCTTTGGCCTTTTTCCCCGGCTGGCTGGAACGGACAGCACTGCTGCTTCCGTTTCAGAGTATTATCCACACGCCGACTATGATTTTTCTGGAGCAGGCCGGTACCTTGGAGAGTCTGAAGCTGATCGGGATTCAATGCTTCTGGGGAGCAGCGCTCTGGATCGCCGGGAAATTCATGTGGAACTGGGCGGTCCGCCAGGTGACTATTCATGGAGGTTAGGCGGAAGGAGGGGAAACAATGACGTTGTCACGAATGTTCTATCTATATAAAAGACTCTATATCCAGCAGCTAAAAGCGATCCTGGAATACAATAAGGACTTCTACATCTTAATGTGTTCTGCCGCTCTGACCCAGGTGCTTGGGTTTGTGTTCCTGTGGGTGATCTATGACCGGATTCCCGATATTAACGGCTGGCAGTTCTGGGAGGTTACCTTCATGTATGCGATGATTTTTCTGACGGAAGGCATGGGCTCTTTATTCTTCGAGGGCACCTGGCGTTTGGGAAGATTGGTCAATCAAGGCGAACTGGACCGTTATCTGCTGCGGCCGGTGCCAGTTGTGCTTCAGGTCTTCTGTACGGGGATCGGTATTAATGGCCTTGGCAATCTGCTCATCGGCGGAGTGATTATCTGGCAATCGCTGGTTCACAGCCATATCCAGTGGAGCTTCGCCAAAGTGGTTATCCTTATTCTGCTGCTTTTGACGGCGGTTATCATTCGTGTATCGATCAATCTGGCCGGAAACTCGGCGGCCTTCTGGATTCGCAATGCCGGGAATGCCTTTCCGCTGATGGTGCATAATTTGGCCGATTTGGCCAAGTATCCGGTCACTTTGTTTCCGCAGGCAGTGCGGGTGTTTATTTCCACCGTACTGCCATATGCCTTCATCAGCTTCTATCCGGCGACTTACATTTTCGGCAAAAGCGGGTGGAGCGGCTGGTGGATGCTGGCTCCCGTCGTGGCAGCGGGCAGTGCGGCAGCAGCTTATGGCATCTTCCGGTACGGACTCTCGAAATATGAGAGTACCGGCAACTAGGGGCCTCCAAGGAGACACATCGCCTCTTCGGCAGACCTTCCGGATTCCCCCGCATAATTTCATATCGTCCATGCGAAAATATGCCAAAGAGCAGTGCGGAAATCCCGCACTGCTCTTTGTATAGCTTCCTTCTTGGGTCAGGCGCATTTGCTAACTGCCAGACTTATTTATGCCGCAGCTGCAGCCTTTTGCTTCTTCCGTTCCTTTGCTGATTTGCGGAAGTACAGCAGCTCATAGATGGCCGGTACCACTACCAGCGTCAGCAGAGTTGCTGCAATCAAGCCGCCGATAACGACGATGGCCAGACTCTGCGAGACGATGCTGCCCTGCTCTGTATGACCGAACAGCAGTGGAAGCATGGCACATACCGTAGCGATAGCTGTCATTAGTATCGGACGCATCCGTGTTCCGGCTGCTTCAATGATGGCCTCGCGCACAGTCATATGCTCTTCATTCTGCTTAATCCGGTCGATCAGCACAATCGCATTCGTGACGACGATACCGATCAGCATCAAAGCTCCGAACAATGCGGTGAAGTCAGGGGTCACACCGGAAATAATCAAGGCGACAACGGCTCCGATGGCCGCGAGCGGCAGGGAGAACATAATAGCCAGCGGTGCTCGCAGGGTCTTGAACGTCAAGACCATGATCAGATACACCAGACCGATGGAGATCAGTGCCGTCATGCCAAGGTCGCTGAAGTCTCCGGCCTGATCCGCCGAAGCCCCGCCTGCGAACAGCGTTACTCCTTCGGGAAGTGTAATACTGTCCGTTTGTTTTTTGATATCCGCTCCAATAGCCGACACTTTCTTCGGATCGACCTCAGCTGTAATACGCACATAGGGTTTGCCGTCCTTATGGTAGAGCATGGCTGGCTGATCGGTGACCTCAAGGGTAGCCAATTTCGAGAGCGGCTGCGGCCCTCCGGCGGTCATGATCGTAATATTTTGCAAATCCTGCTGCGACTTCGGTTGCAGCACAGGCTCCAATACCACTCCGGCAGGGGAACCCTCCAGCTCCATTTGCCCCATCGGCACCGGATTCAGCATCGCCGACAGCTGCATGGAAATTTCCTGTGCATTCGCTGCAGCCGGATTCACCTTGAACGCGAACACCGGCTTGGTATCTTCCATGTTGCTGGTGACCTTTTTTACGCCGTCTACCGTTTTTACTTTAGCGGCTACGGACTGGGCGACTGTCTTAATGGATGCCAGATCGTCCCCAACAATATCAACATACTCACTGGTCGAGCCTCCACCCATCATGCTGGACTCATTTGCAGTCAGGGTTGCTCCCGCATAGGATTCCTGAAGGCCACGGATATGATCCAGGAACGCCTGTGCATCCGCATCCTTCTTCATCATTACGGTGTATTTCACCTGGGTCAGAGAAGACACTTCGCCCCATTGCGCCGAGTCTGCGCTGTTGCCGGTCATCATGATCACGGTCTCCGCCTGCGGCTGCTTCATCAGTTCCGCTTCCAGCTGTTTGCCCTTCTCCAGCACTTCCTTCACTGGAACATCATTCGGATAGACCAATTGTATGGTTACATTGCTGGCATCGGATGCATCCAGCGCCCCCTTCGGCATAGTAACATAAGCGGCAACGGAACCCACCAGCAGCACCAGACCAAGAGTCAGGGTAATCCACTTGTAGTGCAGATTCCATTCCAGAAAACGGCCGAAGCCTCTGGATGGCTTGTGCTCCTTCAGGGAAGAGCTGCGCAGCAGCCAGGAGCTTAACAGAGGGACAACTGTCAGCGCCACTACCAGTGAAGTTAACAGGGAGTAGGTCACCGTCAGCGCGAACGGCAGCAGGAAGGCTTGCAGGCTTCCGTTCAGCAGACCCATGGGCAGGAATACAGCAACTGTAGCTATAGTCGATGTAGTGATGGCCCTTGCCACCTCGCGGGTAGCACTGATGATCATGTCAATGGAGAAAGGCTCTTTCTGCATCCTGCGGTGAATATTCTCAATAACGACAATACTATCGTCGACCAGCCGCCCGACTGCGACGGCGACGCCACCCAGCGTAACAATGTTCAAGGTAATGCCGGAAACGTCCAGCAAGTATAGAGTGACCGCCAGCGACAGCGGAATGGATACCGCCGTGATCAAGGTAGCGCGCACATTGCGCAGGAAGATCAGAATGACGATCGTCGCAAATAATGCACCGAGCAGCACTTCACGCATCATACTGTTGACGGAGGTGACAACCATATCCGCGGTGCTGAAAATGACGGCAACCTCAGCATTTTTGTTCGATTGGGTCAGGTCTTTCGCAACCTCGCGCACCTTATCGCCCACATCGACTGCATTGGCATTCGCTTCCTTGGTGATGATGGCGAACAATACATCCTTCCCGTTCGAGCGGCTGACACTTTCCTGGTCGGTCACCGCTTGAACAGCAGCTATATCCTGCAGGGTTACACCTGAGGCGACCGGCAGCTTTTTCAGTGTGTCAATGCTGTCTATGGAGGAAACCACATTTACATTCCCCGTCTGTCCGCCAAGGGTCTGCTCCCCAATCGAAGCTGATACGCTGCGTCCCTGAAGCAGTCCCAACACCTGGGATGTGGCAACGCCCTTTGCAGCCATCGCCTTTGGATCAAGCTTCACATGGACCTGCGGAGCCGTTTTGCCGTATAGGGCTACGTTCGCTACCCCATCGATTTTTTGCAGTTCAGGAATGATCTTATCTTCAGCAAGCTTCAGATTATCCTTGGTCATCCCTTCGTCGAAGGACATCGTGAGCTCGGAGATCGGAATCATAGAGGTGTTCAGCTGTACAATGAACGGGTCCATGACGCCTTCCGGGAAATGCAGTGCGCGGACAGCCTTTTCAACCTCCTGCGTCGCATCCTTCATATTGGTTTTGCCGTCAAAATAAATATCCACCTTCGCATAGCCATCACCGGAAGTAGACATCTGCTCGGTTTTGCCCTTCACGACTGAGGTTGCCGCCTCAATCGGCTTCGTCACATTCGCCTCCATAGAATGCGCATCCTGGCCCGGGCCGAGCGCCGTAACGGTAATCTGAGGATTATCAGCCTCCGGCATAAACTCCATGGGCAGCGAAGTATAGCTGAGTATACCCACCACCAGCGCCATGACAACCAGGAGGCCTACTGCCCCCTTATTGCCAAAAGACCACTTTGTTAACCATGTCATTTCTCTTTTCCCCTTCCACTTCTGTATGAATTGGTTTCCGTGTGCCTGATCTTTATGTATTGCTGTCATAGCTAAGTGTAGAGCCTTCGGGTGGTCTCCAAAACCTCCCGGCGAAGGGTTTCTCTCTCGGTCTCTAGTCGGGGTTCTTCCCCTTCCGGAGACAGAGCAGCCGGGTGCAGCGGTAAATGCATACAGCAAAAAAAAGCCCTCCTTCCTTCGAAGGAGAACTCATTACCCGCGTATAGTTCATAAACAGAAAAGATAGCCTTACTCCAGATAAAACACTTCACGCAGCGGAACCATCGGGTTCTCCTCATTGAAATCAAAGGAGCCTTCAACCATCTCCGACGTAATGGCGTTCCATCTGTTGCAGGCATCACTCTGGGCAATGTAGGCAAAAGCCGCTTCTTTATCCTTGCATTCAAAGCAATAGAAAAACTGATTGCCATTCTGAAAAATTGAATAATTCGTAATTCCAGCTTTGGAATGCTCCTCCAGAATTTCCGGCCAGGGATTCAGGTGCATCTGCACATACTCCTCCAGGCACTCCTCCTTCACCCGCCAGGTCCAAGCCAATTTGTTGCTGCCCATGATCTCATCCTCCTACACATTTTGTGAACGTATCAGTTCCCATTCATAAGCATAAAGTTAGATTTACTTCCTGACTGTTCTTCGTAATACAGCTTGTATCGTAAGCTTCTCTTAGGTTGGTTAAAGTCTACTTTGAAACTGCCAATAATATGGTACCGCTTACATATTTTTTATGCAACACTTTTCTGGTGAGCTTTGCAAGTACTATAACATGACTGGCTTCATTTGCATTACAATAACTACGAAGAAGGGGATTAGCGGTAAGAACAGTAACAGGTTGTAAAAGACGAAGAATAGATGGAGAACCGGCCATGCCATTGATGACTATCAACGCTGATAAAAATAACAAATATATTTCAGCAGTAAAAGAACTTTATCATAGTTCTTTCCCCAAAATAGAACAAATACCATTTAGAAATATTTTAAAATTATGCGAAAAAGATAAGGCTGCTTTGCTGATATTTACGGATAATCATGAGTTTGTCGATGGGCAAAATCAAGAACAACGCATGAAAAGGAAGTTATTCTATCTAAATAACGGGTATACAGAAGCAGGACTTTCCGTTGAAGACAGAGGCGAAACCTATGATATGCTGATTTCAGGTGGGACCATAGGGAAAGAAGAATATCGTAAACTATTAATATTCACGATGGGAAAGTTTCTCTTTTGGTTTATGGAGCCGAAAGTAGTCCTCAATCCATGATTCAAAGAAAACAGCCCGCCGCTCCGGCGAATGACCGGATACAGCAGGCTGATCTATAACCCTTAGGCATCAAATACTGGCCTATGCACTGATTCCCGTCTCGTTCGGACGAAGAATGGCGGAGCCAATTGCCAGCAGAACCGCGGCCATAAGGCCCAGGATAGCAAACGGCAGCCACAGCTCATTCCAGCCGCCGCCGGTTGCGGCGATATCCACTGCCTGGATCGCCCATTTCTGCGGCATGAAGTTGGCTGCTTTTTGCATATAGTCCGGCATCACTGAGAGTGGCCAGAAGCAGCCGCCCAGCATGCAGGTCGGTGTAAGAATAAGCGCGTTCAGCATGCCTGCGTTGCGCGGATTGCGGACCAGCCCGGCTACTGTGCTGGCAATACCCATGGATACGAGCATAAATGCGGCAAGCACCAGGAAATACAGATATGCGGGAACCTCATAATCATAGCGCAGCACCCATTTTCCAAGGATCAGCACAACCGCAATCTGGATGACTCCGACCATAAAGCTGCCCAGGAAGTTCCCCAGTGCAATCTCATAAGAACGGACCGGAGCACTGAACATCCGCATCATGGTCCGGCCCCTGCGGTCATCCATAATCAGAGATACTGTGCTTGTCACCAAACTCATGAGGAACATTAAGGTCATCCCTGTAATGACTCCGAGGGTTTCCCGGGGATACAGGTCATAATCCGTACGTGTACTTCCCACATCATGCTGCCCGGCCTGCTTCAGAATTGCACCAAACCCGGCTTCAGCATCCCCCGTTCCTCCGCTGACCGCATGTACGGTTTGTGCGGTTTGGAGCATTTCATTTGCGATCGTATTCACTTTCATTTTGAACATGATCGAGGTTTCTGTCGTTCTAAGCTCATAGATATTCAGCTGCGGCTGCTCTCCATGTGCTAGCTGTGCGGTGTACTCTGCCGGAATCCATATCCCCACACCACCCTCCTGCCCGATAACGCCCTCTTTGAGCGCCGCCTCATCCTTTCGCGGAACAAGCTTGTAGTCCCCGGTATTCTCCAATTCGGCAAGCAAATGCTGCCCTGCTGCTCCTGTATCCCTATTGGTATATAGCACGGTTGCCGAATGGTTTTCCATGCCTCCGGTAACCGATATAATAGCGGCGACCACGATACTTGGCAGCAGGATGTACGTGAGGAACCCTTTGCGGGAGCCGATGGTCCGCTTGACCATATTCCAGGCGATCGTGAATATTTTATTCATGGTAACCCACCTTCCGGTATGAAAAAATCACTGCACTGAACATCACGAGACAGATTATCGATATAATGAGCAGGTTCGGCAATATCTGTGACAATTCTGAATGCAGCATCATTCGGATCACCGCCTGCAGCACCCAATGATTAATAGTAACAGCACCAATGGTATTCACCCAGGCGTCCGGCAACGGGGCCATCCCCCCGCTCAGGAATGTCATACATACCGTGATTACACTAATGATACTGCTTGCGCTTGCCGCAGTTTTACTGAATAAACAAATCACAATGGACAGTGTCATGGAAGCGATAATCATCAGCAGACAGAACAGCAGCAGGAGACCCGGGCGATTGCCCCAGTACACGCCGAACAGCCAATTGCTGAGCAGAATAATCGCCAGGCATTGCACAATGGACACGATGCCTACTCCGAGAATTTTACCGATAAACAGCTCTGAACCCTTGACCGGCATAGAGTTGATACGGTGGAGCGTATGGTTATCCTTTTCACTGAAAAGTGAACTGGTCACCGTGATCCCGCTGTAGAGCAGAAACATAAGCAGCATGGATGCCGCGTAGAATTGGGAAGCCGTATAGGTTCTGCCCCCATTATTCAGATCGCCCAGTTTGACCGCTTCATGATCAGCCGGTAAGGAAGCCGACACCGTCAGCGCCTCTGGCCCCAGTGTTGCCACCGCTGCCTGCTTGTAATTCATTGTGCTCAGGAAGTTATCAAACGCCGTTCCCGCCACCATATTGTCCGTACGGTTCTTGCCAAGAATAAACTCCAGCTGCGCTTTTTTACCGCTCTGCACTTCACTGTCGAAGCCACCGGGAACGATTACTGCATAGCCGTACTTTCCGGCGCGGAGTCCGCTCTCTGCCGCCTGGCGGCTCTCTGCTTCTTGCGGGATAATGACCTTCTGCACCTCCGGCAACTTCAGAAAGGCTGCAATCATAGCCGATGGCCCTGCCCCTTCACCTGAAGGATTAACTACCGCCACCCGCACAGGGTCTATCTTGGCTGCGCCTTTGACACCGACCACCCCCGACAGTGAAGCGCCCAGGAGAAAGATCAGTACCAATGGCAGCAAAAACATATTCAACAGCATAGAGCGTGAGCGGAACAATCTGCGCAGCTCATAGATCATAATGGTCCACGTGTTCATGTAAGTCTTCCTCCTTCCTCTAATCCCGCAGGGTCCGTCCGGTCAGGTTAAGAAACAGGCTCTCCAGATCCGGCTCTTCAATATTCAGGGAAGCAATAATTCCTTCATGCTTCGCAAAGATAAATAAAATATCCTGCAATTGGCTTTGCGAGGAGGGCAAATACAGTTCTACCGTATCTTCGCTGAGTTCAACGCGGCTTATCCCAGGATGCTGGCCCAGCTCCTGGATCAGAGCAGGCGTGATTTGAGATGCTTTTATGACAATCTTTTCTTCATGGGCTACCCGTTCCCGCAGCTCGCTTTCGGTTCCACAGGCAATGATATGACCTTTGTCCATAATCGCTACCCGGTCACAAATGGCGGCTACCTCCTCCATATAATGGCTCGTATAGATCACTGTTGAGCCGAGCTTATTCAGCGCCTTGACGGATTCGAGGATATGATTGCGCGACTGGGGATCAATGCCTACGGTCGGTTCATCCATAATGATCAGCTTGGGGCGGTGCATGATTGAGCAGGCGATATTCAGCCGTCTTTTCATACCGCCGGAGAAGGTGGACGGTTTATCCTTAGCCCGGTCGCTGAGTCCGGTGAAGGCCAGCGCCTCCTCGACCCGTTCCTTCAGCAGCTTGCCGCGAAGACCGTACAGCTTGCCGAAAAAGCTGACATTTTCCGCTGCTGTCATATTTTCATATAAAGCGAGGTCCTGGGGGACGAGACCGATTCGCTTTTTGACCTCTAGCGGCTGGTTCATTACGGATAATCCGTCAATCACGATATCGCCGCCATCTGCCTTGAGCAACCCGCAGATCATGCTGATTGTGGTGCTTTTCCCAGCTCCGTTCGGGCCGAGGAGGCCGAAGATTTCCCCCTCCTGAATGCTGAAATTCACGTGATCCACCGTTAACTTCTGATCGTACCGTTTCACCACATCGGTTAGTACCGCAAATGCCATTCTTCATCTCTCCTGTTCCTTATTGCTTCTATGTCTTCATTGTAGCGCAAGAAAAACGCGGCCGAAGGTACGAAAGGTCATTCTTTGGAGGTGACTAAAGTCATCTCCTGAACCAGCGGATTCTTATGTTAAGATAAACATACCAAGCCTATAAAGGATGACCTCCCTTTGACCAGAGAATTGAATGTTCTGCGCTATGCGCTTATTATCATCCCTGCACTGATTGCCATCTATCTGTATGACTATGCCGACTATGAGCTGTTCACCCTTCATTTTCTGCTGCTCCTGCTGATCGTGACTCTGGGCAAGCGGCTCCCGGGTCTCCTTACCGCGCTAGCCGCCGGTGTTGAATGGCTCTATACGGCCTGGCTGTGCCAGCATTACGGGGCGCTGATGATTTTTCCGGCTATTTCGGCACTGCTCTATTACTCCCGACTGGAGCGCAGGCCGGTAGTGCTTGTCTTCTTCGCTCTCCATCTGGCGGCAATCAATGCAGCACTTAGCGGATCCGATCCACGGGTGTGGGTCTTTACGAACCTCACCTTCCTGCTATCTGCCACCTTGAACAGGTTATTGCTGAGATCGGGAAGGGGGCGCGACGAGACCCTATTCCTCTATGATGAGCTGCGCAAAAAACATTTCCAGCTGGAAGAAGCCCGCAGCCGGCTGCTGCAGTTCAACTCCCAGATCGAAGTGGCCGCGCAAGCGGAGGAACGGGTACGGATCGCACGTCAACTGCATGACGACATCGGCCACCGCCTGATCCGGGTCAAAATGATGACCGAGGCGGCCATCCACACCCTGCCGCATTCCTCGGAGAAGGGGATGGAAATGATGAATCAGATCCAGGACCAGCTCTCGGCAAGTATGGACGATATGCGCGCCGCTGTCCGGCGGATTAACTATGGCTCTCAGCTTGAAGGGGCTTACGCCCTGGACCGGCTGCTGGAGGAGCTTGGCCGTCACACGGGCATTGAAACCTCCTACCAGGTGCAGGGCATGCCTTATCCGCTGTATCCCAGCGTTCAGGTTACACTCTACAAAAATGCCCAGGAAGCTCTAACCAACGCTCTTCGCCATGGCCAAGCTACTGCAGTATGGATCAAAGTATCGTATAGCGGACACGAAGTGGTAATGGTGGTGGGCAACAACGGAGAGCGCCCGCAAGACAACCCTCTTGCGAAACTCAGAGGCACGGGCGGCATGGGCCTGCAGGGAATGACGGAGCGGACCCGTCTGGTGCGCGGAACGCTGGAGTTTCAGCTTGAACCGGAATTTGCTGTAATTACCAGAGTTCCAATGCACAGACCACCCGAAAAGCTTCCCCAGTAAACTTTTCACAGACCATTCTGCCTAAAGGAGACAGACCTCTTATGATCAAAGTAGTCATTGTTGACGACGATTCATTTATCCGCGAAAGTCTCAAAGTGCTCGTTGCGCTGGACCCGGACATTGAGGTGGCAGGCGCTGCCGGAGATGGCGATGAAGCCCTCTCTTTGCTGAAGCAGCTTCCTCATACCGATGTGGTACTGATGGATATCCGGATGCCCCACTGCGACGGTGTCGAAGGTACAAAATTAATCAAGGCATCCTTCCCAAGTACCTCCGTGCTGATGCTGACGACCTTCGACGACGATGAATACATCATCGAAGCGCTGCGGAACGGAGCAAGCGGGTACTTATTGAAGAATATTCCGCCGGACCGGATCATCCAGGGTATCAAAACCGTGCATGAGGGCAATCTGCTCATTCATCCCGACATCGCCCGCAAGCTGGCGGGTTTTCTGCAGCCGGCTGCGCGTCCGAAAGAGGTTCCGGCCCGGACACTGGTATCGTACGGACTGACCAAGGCCGAGCTGGCTGTGGTGTCCTCGATTGCAGAAGGCCATACCAACAAGGAGATCGCCGCAGAGCTTTTTTTAAGTGAAGGTACGGTCAAAAATTACATCACCGATATTCTCAGCAAGCTGGGCCTCCGTGACCGGACCCAAATCGCCATCTTCTATTGGAAGAATCAGCGGGAACTATAATTTCGAAAAAAGGCCTGTGCGCCCTGAATATCAGGGAACACAGGCCTTTGGCTTGGTTCGATGGAGTATGCACGTGTAAAAAGGCTAGACGCCGGCGGATTCCTGGTTGGGCTCTACAGTTTCGCCTTTGGCACGTCCCAGCCTCGCTGGCGGCTGGCTCCGGCGGCCTTCTCCAGTCTTCATGGAGATGATACTGAAGATACTGGACGGTTTGGCCTCTGCGGTGACCGAGCCGTCCGGCTCCGGTACTAGTATGATGCCGAGCTGATGATGGTCGCCATCGTAGATCGCGCGCTGGAGGTATTTGCTCTCGCCTTCGCGGTTCTGCACCTCCAGCTTGCAGAATGCGGGATTCATGCGCAGCGCCTCATGCAGCTGCGCGGCATCGGTCAACAGAACCCCGTTGACCTTCAGCAGGATCTCGCCCGGCAGGATGCCCAGCTCCTGCGCGGGGCTGTCCGGCAGCACGGCCAGCACCTTGCGGCCGGCTGCGGGGTGCACGAAGAGGGGGCTTAGACTGCGCTCCTCCAGAGCGCTGTACCAGCCCAGAGCTTCGTGCAGCAGCACCGCGGCGAGCGCCGCGAGCACGGTCAGCGGGCTCCACCAGGCGGCAAGCCCGCTTAACGCCAGCAGGACGATGCTGTACAACAGCAGACGTCCTGCTGTGCGGGCGCTCTTACGCCCGGGCAGCATGCCCTGGGTCATCTCGCTGAAGCCGATGATGACCGGCAGGGACACCAGGCCCAGCCCGCCGCCCAGCAGCGGGTGCCAGGGCAGATCTCCGATTCCTGCGCCCGAAGGTAACAGCAGGAACAACGGCAGCGGCCAGAAGGCCTGCAGCTGATAGCCGCCAACCACCTTGCCGCGCTTGCCTTTGAGAAAGAGCGGCGTGGCCAGCCTTGCGCCTTGCCACCGCGCCAGCAGCGCTTCGGCCAGATGCAGCAGTGCGGCCAGCACCAGCAGTGCGGGGATATCCATCTCACGCAGCGCGGTGGCGATGGTACCTGCAGGTCCGCTCTGCAGGAGACCCGGAAAGAACGACAGGACAAATTGGATGATTCCAAGCAAGCCTATGGAATAGGCAAAACACAAATAACGGACACGAAAGAGCATAAGCACCAGACTGGTGACCCAAATACAGGCCACTGCTGTACCCGTGAGCGAAATCCCCAGGGCCACAGCTGCAAGAGAAACGACGAGACCCATAACGAGACCACTCCATACCGTACGCCAGGTCTCCTGCCCCCAGCTGTGCAGCTTCACATGGATCAGCTTCCGTTCAAACGCTATCTGTCTGCGGTAATAAACAGCAATAAAAAGGATCGCAATATAGTAATAGGGCTGTGTCAGCAAATGTATCACTGCTGTGCCCCAGCTTGTAAGCAGTTCCGGCATTTCATTCAAACCGTTCGTCACACTCCTTTACGTCCGGGTGGTGATGATCTGCAGCGTTTAGCGCCCAGGCCTATTAAGGTTTTAAAAAAAGAAGGCTGGAATCAGCCTTCTTACTTTTTCGACGACGATGCCTGAATTTCCTTCTGAACCTCGGCAATTCCCTTGTTCAGCTGATTGTCATTCACCGGGTCCTGAATTACTTTGATTAGCGCGAGCTCCAGTGATTCGGCGGTCTTCGCATCAATGCTGCCGGTCACCTTCAGCTTGGACGCACTCTGGAATTTCTTCACCGCATCCTTCGTTGCGGTATCGAAATATCCGTCCTTCCGTCCCGGCTTGTAGCCCAGACCGTCCAGCATCGTCTGCGCGCTCTTCACATCCGCGCTGTTCATGTTGTATTGCAGGGTTACGCTTTTGTTAATTGGCGCTACTGAGAAATAATCCGGCTGGGCCACCGCAATATCCGGCTTGATGCCCTTGCCGTGAATCCATGTGCCGTTTGGCGTCAGCCATTTGGCAATGGTAATCTTCAGCAGGCTGCCGTCACCAAGCTGCTTGTCGAAGCTGGTCTGGACTGTGCCTTTGCCAAAGGAGTTTTCTCCGATCAGCTTGGCTCCTGCAGATTGCTGCAGAGCTCCGGCCAGAATCTCCGAGGCACTTGCGCTGCCCTTGTTCATCAGCACGACAACCGGGTAATTTTTGCTTGAGCCTGCAGACTTGCTAACTTCAGTGGGCTTGCCTTTCTGCTCCACCTGAACAATGGCTTTGCCCTTGGCAACGAATTGCTCTGCCATCTCAATTACTACCGGCAGTACACCGCCCGGATCATTACGTACATCAATGACGAGGCCCTTCATGCCCTGTTTTTCCAGCTTGCCAAGCTCTTCCTCGAAACGCTTGGCAGTATTCATGGAGAATTGGGTCACCCCAATGATGCCTACGCCATCCTTACCAAGCTTGGCGTATACTGTTTCCAGCTTCACATCGTCACGGGTAAGTACGAATTCTAGCGGCTCCGCAGAACCGGTACGCTGAATCTTTAAGGTAGCCTTGCTTCCCTTAGGCCCGCGGATTTTGGCTACCGCAGCATTCAGTTCCTTGCCTTCGAGCGTTTCCCCATTGACCGACAGAATCACGTCTTTGGCCTGGAGTCCGGCTTTCTCGGCGGGAGAACCCTTAATCGGGGATACGATGACGACCTTGCCGTTATCCGAGGAGACCTCCGCTCCGATACCAGAGAACGAGCCTTCAATGCTCTCCTCGAACTTCTCAGCGGTTTCCTTGCCCATATAATTCGAATACGGGTCGCCCAGTGCCTCCATCATTCCATTGACGGCACCGTCGATCAGCTTCGTCCGGTCTACGTCCTGGTAATAATAGCCCTCTATGAGGCTCATCGCGGTTCCTAGCTTCTGCGACTCTTTCTCCTGCAGGCCGCCAGACGGTACGACCGCTGCTGCCGCACTTTCACCCGCGGCTTGTCCGAATATATCCGCATAGCCGGTGACGCCCAAAGTCAGCAGGCTGCCGCACAGCAGGGCGGCGACGATCATAAACGCCGCTGTGCTTTTCTTCAACATGATGTTCCCACCGTCCCTTCTTGTCCATCTTATGAAGCCCAAGACACAGCCGTTCTGCAAAGAACGGTATCTCTTCCAGTATATGCCGCAAAGTTAATTAATATTTATTATTAAGCTGAACTTTAGATTTTCATATTAGGGTATAGTCGTAATCCAAGTTCATCTTATCTCGTTCCGCAGCCCTACAGGTAAGGCATCGGATCCACCGGTTTGCCGTCAATCCGCACTTCAAAGTGCAGATGCGGACCGGTGACGCGGCCGGTTGCGCCTGATTCAGCGATGGTCTGGCCCCGTGACACCCGGTCACCTACACTAACCTTAATGCCACCCTCGCGGATATGACCATAAAGCGTCCATACCCCGCCGCCATGGTCGATTACTACGGTATATCCATAACCGCTCCACCATTCAGCCACAATGACCGTACCGGAGTCGGCAGCATGGATGTCCGTCCCTTGCGGAACTGCAAAATCCGTACCGGTATGCATTTTGCCTACTTCACCCGTGACCGGATGTGTACGGAGCCCATAGGGTGAAGAAATCCGCACCGCTCCCACAGGAAGCAGGAATGGCCCGCCTCCACCGGCATAATCGGAGGACTCCCCGCTGCTGTCCGAACTTGAACCTGAATCGCTGCTGGCCGCGCGGGCTTTGGCTGCCGCGGCTGCGGCAGCGGCTCTGCGCGCAGCTTCAGCTTTGGCAGCGGCCGCTTTGCGTGCAGCTTCTTCAGCTTTGATCTGGTCCTTCTTATTCTCAAGCAGCGAACGATCGCTGGCCAGTTGCACCAGCTTCGCATCCTGCTCTTCCGTAAGACCGTCCGATTCCTGAATTTCCTTGTCATAGTAGGCGATAAGCTCCTGCTTCTCCGCCTCCTTCTCCTTCAGCACACTGCGCTGGGACTCCAGATCCGTGTACAGCTGCTTGGCTTGGGCGTATTGCCCTTCGAGCTCCTGTTTCTTGGCAATGACCGTCTGCTTGTCCAGCTTGTGCTGCACCAGGAGGTCCTGATCCTGATCCACTATCATTTTGAGCGAATCCGCCCGGTCCAAGAAATCGGAAAAGCTTGTCGAAGAGAGCAGCACATCCAAGTAGGAGACCGCACCGTCGGTATACATTAGACGGACCCGCGATTCCAGCAGCTTCTCACGGGACGCCACACGCGCTTCTGCCTCATCCAGCTCGTTGGCTGTGACGGTAAGCGATTTCTCCGTGCTGGTGATTTTGCCCGAAATATCGGTCATCTCACCTTTGACCTGAACAATTTGATCCAAAACATACTGGAGATTAAGATTCGTCTTATTCAAATAATGCTTGGCTTCCTGGTTGCGTGAAGCCGCCTTATCCTGCACGGCCTTGGCATCCTGGACCTCTTGCTGCAGCTGCTTCAGCTGCTTGTCGATTTCTGCGACCGTGGTTTTTTTGGCATATCCGTCAGAGGGTTGGAATAGCGTGACAGCCAGCAACACTGCGGTCAATCCGGCAGCAATCTTCTTCAACTCGCACTCCCCGTCCTTTGTCTTGTATGATAGTCAGCTTCACCTTGATGCTGGACCAGACACTATACTTTCAGGAACTTGCGGATCGATACGGTACTTCCCCATACACCGATCAGCACGCCCAGGCCAACGAGCAGCCCGCAGAGCAGAACCCAAATATCTTCGAACCGGATCAGCTGCAGCCCCAGCATTGGATCTCCCTCCACGGAAGCCACGAGACTGCTATAGCCTACATAAAGTGCTCCTGAGGTGACCAGCGAACCGATCAGTCCAATCAGTGCTCCTTCAATAAAGAACGGCCAGCGGATAAAATAATTCGTCGCACCCACCAGCTTCATAATCCCGATCTCCTTGCGGCGGGCAAGAATCGTAACCCGGATCGTGTTGGAGATCAGGAACATCGACATCAGCGCCAGTCCGGCTACAAAAATAAAACCGATGTTGCGTACCGCCTTCGTCACTTTGAAAAGTGTTTCTACTGAGCCCTTGCCATAGTTCACCTTATAAATCGGCTGTTCTTTATGAGTTTTGTTGAGTGCTTCTATCTTCTCCGCCACAAACGGAACCGTTGTTGGCTGGATGACCTCTACCAGCAGCTTGTCCGGCAGCGGATTGTTGTCTTCATCAAAGCCTTCCAACAGCTCGGCGGCATCCGGTCCCATATCCTTACGGAAGTCCTTCAGCCCCTGCTCCTTGGAGACGAACGTCACCTTGCTGACCTCCGGCATGCTGCCGATTTCATTTTCCAGCGTTTCACGCATTTTTTGGTCGGTATTCAGGGTAAGATGCACGTTGATCTGCACCTGGCTGTCCGCCTTGTTAGCGACAGCGTTGACATTAAGCACCAGCAGTATAAAGACACCAAGCACGAATAGGGAGACGACAATGGACGTGATGGAAGCCACCGACATCCAGCCGTTGCGGAATACGTTTTTGAAGCCTTCCCGCACATGCCGCAAGAAGGTTTTAAAACTCATAACCATATTCCCCTCTCACTTGGTCTCTGACAATATTTCCGTTCTCGATAGCCAGTACACGCTTGCGCATTTTGTTGACGATATCCCTGTTATGTGTCGCCATAACAATGGTTGTCCCGCGAAAATTAATTTCGTCCAGCAGCTGCATGATTCCCCACGATGTCTCGGGGTCGAGGTTGCCGGTAGGCTCGTCCGCAATAATGACGGCAGGGTTATTGACAATCGCCCGGGCAATGGCAATCCGCTGCTGTTCCCCTCCTGACAGCTGCGAGGGCTCACGGTTCGCTTTGCTGCGAAGGCCGACTAATTCGAGCACTTCAGGGACGCGTTTTCGGATCACCTTCTTCGGAGCTTCGATAACCTCCATCGCAAACGCAACATTCTCATAGGCCGTCAGCTTCGGCAGCAAACGGAAATCCTGGAAGACTACCCCGATGTTCCGGCGGACATAAGGGATTTTGCGCGGCTTCAGCTTGCCTATATTGAATCCGCCTACCGAGATCTGACCCTTGGTCGGCGTTTCTTCTCTATAAATTAATTTCATAAACGTTGATTTGCCGGCACCGGACGGCCCGACGACGTATACGAACTCATTGCGGTCGATCTTGACGGATACGCCTTGAAGCGCATGGGTTCCGTTCGGATAGGTCTTCCACACATCCTGCATTTCGATCACTTCATCACTTCCCGATTCTGACATATTCCGCTGCAAACCGCAGAAGCTTCCATAAACTGCATGAATACCGCAGGCGTATCTATTGTAACAAATCCGTTACTGCTTGAGTACCCGAAAGTTTTTCGGATATCGCACATATACATAAAAAGAGTCCATTACCATCTGAAAAACTGTATTTCTTCGTAATATAAAACAGGTCTCTTCGCCGGTCCTCCCTATTCATATATATCGGCTATAAAGACCGTTCGTTAAGCCTGTCACCCCTGGCCTGCGCCTTCGTTAGCGCAAATCCGCCCAACAGAAGGAGAACATTCATGAAAACGATCCACGCCGCCCTCATTGCGGTAATTGGCCTGCTCCTGGCTGGCTCACTTATTGCCGGAGGACTTCATTTATATGGCAATCAGCGCACCCTGCCCCCAAAGACCCTTTTGGCCGGCTGGGATGTCGGTGGCATGAAGATTGCCGAGGTGCGAACCGGACTTGCCGCCAGGCTGAAAGCGCTGGAAGTGCTGCCCCTGGTGCTGAAAGCTGAGCCAAATACCGAACTCCCGGTTACGCTACAGCAGGCTGGTATAACGTATGAGGCAGAGGATTTTCTCCATGGGCTGGACACGCTCTCCGGGGGAGGACTGCTGGATCGGGTACGCGCCCGCTGGGGCTTTTCCCGCAGCTGGGAACTCGGGGTTCATCTGGACCTTGCGGTGCTGCAGAAAAGTCTGAGCCCGGCCTGGGAAAAAGAAACCTTCGGGGTTCCTGTGAACGCTGAGCGGCGCATCACCGCAGATGACCGTGTGGTGTATACGCCTGAGAAAACCTCCTATGAGGTGGATTGGCATGCGCTGGAGCTTACCCTGCAGGCGGCGGTGCCCGTGTCATTCCGTAGTGTAGACCGCCTTACGGGTAAACAGATCCTGCTTGAAGTTCCACTTAGCACACAGCAGCCGGAGATCACGCTGAGGGCACTGAAGGAGCAGGGCATTGAGCGGAAGATTTCGCAGTTCAGCACCTTTCTCGGCGCCAGCGGACCCGGTCGCACCTTCAATGTAGAGGCTGCCGCTCAAGCAGTCAACGGTACCATGCTTCCTCCTGGCGCTGTTTTTGATTATGGCAAAGCCATCCAGAAGGCCCAGGCAGATACCGGCTTCCGCGAAGCGCCCGTCATTGTTAACGGCAGGCTTCAGCCCGGTACAGGCGGGGGCATCTGCCAGGTATCCAGCACGCTGTATAATGCTGCACTGCGTTCAGGCCTAGAAATCGTGGAGCGGCGCAATCATTCCCTGCCGGTGGGCTATCTGCCTAAAGGGCAGGATGCCACCTTTTCCGAAGGCAATATCAACTTCCGCTTCCGCAACAACACCGGCAAATACCTGATTATCCATGCTGCTGTCCAAGGGCGCGCCTTAACCGTGAAGCTGTTCGGCACGTTCCCGAAGAATGTTACCTTCCTTGTCCAGTCCCGGACCATAGAGGTACTTACACCTGCCGACAAATACGTGAGCGACCCTTCACTTCCGCGCGGCGGCACCCGGATTCTCCAGAACGGGAAAACCGGCTATATCGTTGAAACGCACATCACCCGTCTCGTGGACGGCAAAGCCGTAGAGAAGAAGCTTCTCTCCCGTGACACTTACTACGCGCAGAAACGCATCATCGCCATCAACCGGGGCGGCATGGGCAAGTCCATCCAACCCGATTCACACAAGCAGCCACTGGTAGAGGATGGGGTGCGGGGGTGAATGGAATGGGGCGAATGGTGCATGAAGTACATGCTGCTGGGTCTCCTGCCTGCGGCAAAAAGACGGCCCGGACATTTAGGGTCCGGCCGTCTTTTTGGAAAGATAAGACTTTATAGGCCTCTGTTCATCTCAGAACAAGGTGTCCGGAGACATGTCAATCCTCCAATATCCGTTCACTTTCTTCAGCTTCACTACTACGCTTTCGTTGGGCCCTTGACCGTTCGTCTGCGGGACACTCAGCCAGGGATAGCTTGTAAGCTAAAATACCCCATTTATAGCCGGATGAAAACGGAAGGATCGCTGATGAAAGCAAAAAATCCGCCCCCCATTTAGCTGGAGACGAATCTTGGATGCTTGGGAATTATTCAGTTGGATCGCCTGCCGCAACTTGCTGCCCGCTATTAGGAGCTTCCGGCGCTTCCTCGTAATAGGCAGTGAAGGCGATATTAGCGGATATGATACTGCCGGATGACTGCTGGAAGCTGAACGAATCCACATTTATAATGCGGGGCAGGAGCTGCAGCGCAGTCATCCAGTTGCGCACACTTGCGTAATCTCCTTCCACCAGCGCTGTCATTTTCAACTTTTTCACCGTAGGAAAAGCGGCTTCGGATGCGCCTGTCATTTCCTGTATCGGATTGCCCACACCCACTGCAAAGCCGATATCCTTAAGCCTGGCATTCGTAAGCGTACCGATGGATCTCAGGTCCAGGATAAGCTGTTCACTGTTATCGCCGCGTGGAAGCTGTGCGAGCAGTGATTCCTGCTCCTGATGATCCGCAGAGGAGCTCTTCAGTTCATTGATTTTATTTTGCAAAAGCCCGTTTTGCTGCTCCAGCTGGGACATCTGCAAGTTTTGTTCCTCAATGGTATGATTTGTCGGACGTACTCCAAGGATAAAAAATGCGAGCAGCAGCAGAAAGAGGACAAGAACGCCAAGCACAATGGGCGAACGGTATTTATTGATCTGTTCCATCATCCTCTGCCTCCCCTTGATTGTTCTGTCCAATGCCCTTCTCCGGATTCCCCTTCGCCAGGTTCACTTTATACACAGCTGTGTATGATTTGGTCAGTGATGCAGAAGCTTGTGAATTCTCCTTCATATCTCCTTCGCTTAACTTCAGTATAGAAGCCTCCACACTAAAAGACATTTTGCGGAGGTTCGCCAAATAGAGAGAAGCATCCTCCATTGCTGGCACGTTCACTGTTAAATCAATGGATGTCAGATAGATATAATTGATTGTCCGGAGCGAACTTCCCTGTGGAAGCCCCTGGGCCAGCTCGTTCAGTACAGAGACGATATTCAGCTTGTACTTCAAAATTTCATCGATGGCTGCTTTACGGTCGAGCTTTACAGAACCGCTGTTATTGAGCTTGCTAAGCTCCAATTGCATCATCGCACTCCGGTCCTGCAGTCCCTGAAGCTGCTCTGCCTGTTCGCTGATCCGGCCCTTGTTGGAGGCAAAATAGATCCCTGTTCCAATGGCCCCCAGCAGCCAGATCCCCGCCAGCACCATGGCCACATAGGGGAAAAGCCTCGCTTCACGGTCTTCTCTGGGAAAAAGATCAATATGCCGGATAGAGCTGCCGAGCGCGGCCCCTGTAGCAACCCGGTAACTGTTCAGCTCAGCATCCTGTGCCGCTTCCACTTCCAGCTGATCCAGATGGACCGGAACGATCTCCTGTTCACTTAAAGACTGGCGCAGCTCTTCATGGAGCTGTCTCCGTACCGTTGAAGTGCCTGTAATCACGATATTACCAATACGCGTACTGCCGTCATGCAGACTGTATTGATAGAAATTCAGCATCCGCGAGATTTCAGCCGTAATCTCAACCATCTGCTCCGGCGACAGACTTACTTCCATTTCTTCTGCTGCCGCCGCTGCTTCAGCTTCATACATAGCCATATCCGGGATAAAAGCTGTCTCTATTCTGCTCTGTTGCAGATCAGCCACATTAATCGTTCGGATAAACACGGGGTTGCCATCCCGGAACATATATATGTCCAGCATTGACCGCTCCAGATGGATCAGCATCGTTTCTGTGAATGCCTCTCCGTGAACGAGATGAATACTGCGGGCCAGGGCAGTGGCCGATATTTCGACAGTGCGTACCCGCAGGCCAGCGCTCTCCAGCAGATCAATATACTGCTGAATCGGCAGCCGCGGCGCAGCAAATACAAGCAAATGCGTCTGATCCCCGTCGAAGTCGACCCCGGTTGTAACATAATCATAGACAGGATTGTCAAAAGGCAGGTGAAGGCCAGTCTCGACCTCCAGCTTCACAAGCTGATCCAGCTGCTTCTCATTGGTGCTGGGAATGACCATCTGGCGGATGATGATTTGCGCCGGAGGGATAGCCAAAGACACCTTCGCCCCGCGCAGCCCCTGCTGCTTCACCCAAGGCTTGAGGACATCCAGCAGCGCCTCGCTGTCTGCGATCTGGTTCTCAACGATCATGCCTGGAGGCAGAGCCAGAGTCCCTTTTTTGCGGACCTCCCATGTCTTGTTGTGCTTTAAGCTGATATAGCGGACCGCAGATTCCTCAATGGATATCCCGATCGCCCGATGACCTGGTACAAGCATGTGATATTGATCCTCCTAACCGATAAACGAGAGATACGCGCCAATGATGTCCGAACCATACACAAAAGCAAGCAGGGTGCCTGTCACCAGAAAAGGCCCAAACGGCACATGCTGTTTTTTGCCGATAACGCCAACTAGCTGTAAACATCCTCCTACCGCAGCACCGAGTGCGCAGGCTATTAGAAAAGCCAGAATGACACCTTGCCAGCCGACAACCCAGCCCAGCAGCGCAAACAGCTTAACATCGCCCATCCCCATGCCGCCAAACAGAGCCATCAGCAAAAGAATTCCGCCGCCGCTCAACGCGCCAAGCAAATGATCCCAAAGTACCCCGTCCCCCATCCAAGGCACCAGCACAAGAAAGAGAGGCAGAAAAAAGAGCAGCACTTTGTTGGGAATCAGCATGTATTTCAGATCGGCTACCGTGATGATGACTGACAGGCTTACCAGAAGCAGCCCTGCGATTCCTTTCAGCGTAAGCCCCAGCTCCAGATACATCCACAGGAACAGTAGCCCGGTAGCCGCTTCTCCAAGTGGATATACAGGAGATACCTTCGCTCCGCAGTGACGGCATTTCCCGCCGGATAATAAATAGCTGAATACCGGAATCAAATCCCGTGCACCAAGCCTGGTATTGCACTTAGGACACCGCGATGGCGGATACACCAAGGATTCACCTACCGGTACCCGCAGTCCCACAACATTAAAGAACGAGCCGAGTACCAGGCCGAGTAACATAATATAGCTTGCGATTATTATAGTCATAGTGGCTTAGTTCCCTTTCGGGGATTGTGAAAAAGGAACCGGAATGGGTCCGATTCCTTTGGACTTCTAAAAATAGCGGTTAGGACTATCTGCTTGATCCTGGTTTTCCACTCATTACTTCATCAGCACTAAATGGAGTCGGATCTGTCGAAGCTGTTGTAGTTAATGTAACTTGATTTAATGTGCCATCTGTATTAAAAGTTACAGTCCCACCATCAATTTTATCTTTAGTACTAGGTAAATAAAGCGGGTCTTCTAGATATCCCTTAGCTTGCAAGGTACCAGCAGTTGCCTTTGGTCCAATTGTGACAGTTAGACCTGGAGTAGAAGTGAACTTACCTTCCAATTCTGAAGTTACATAAAGACGTGCCGCATCATATACCTGTCTAGCTGTAGCAACATCAGCATCTTTTCTGGATTTAGATATAACATTAGTAATCATAGGAATCGCAATCACCGCAATAATCCCTAAAATAACGATAACCGCCAAAAGCTCAATCAGTGTAAACCCCTTTTGATTTTCTTCCTTGCTGAGTCTTCTTTTCAATGCCTGTGCCAACATTTGATTTCCCCCTTGATATTTAGTAGTGGTATGTCGCAACAATTCCCCCATCTTCGAGCACCAGCAAAAACTCTTGGACTACGCGCCGCCCTCCCCGGCGTTACCCCTTTCCATATGTACAACGAAGCGCAAGGTCACATATTGCTATATAGACTGAACATCGGCAGCATAATGGCTGCCACAATAACCCCTACCACACCTGCCAGAAAAGCAATCAGCAGCGGCTCCAGCAGTGACTTCAGCCGGTCGACCGTGTTCTCTACGTCCATTTCGTAGAAGTCGGCCACCTTGGACAGCATCGTGTCGAGTGCCCCGGTCTCTTCTCCGATGGCAATCATCTGTGTAACCAGCGGCGGAAACACCCAGGCCTTCTTCAGCGGCTCGGAGAGCGGATTACCCTGACGCAAGGAATCACCAGCGCTGCGGATGTACTGTCCAATTACTTTGTTGCCCGCCACCTCCTCCACAATCGCCAGCGATTGCAGAATCGGGACAGAGCTGGCATAGAGTGACGAGAACGTGCGGGTGAACTGGGCGATCGAGCCTTTCTGATTCAGCTTGCCGAACACCGGTACCTTCAGCTTGGCATAATCAATCGCATACGCCCCCCGCTCCGTCCGTTTGGCCACCTGGAAGGCAGTCACCAGCAGCAGCACGCCAAACAGCCAGAAATACCACTGTCCCTGAATACTTTTACTGAGAGCCAGCACCAGCTTGGTAATCGCCGGCAGCTCCGCGTTCATCGACTCGAACATGGTGACGAACTGTGGCACAATCGCCCACAGAAGATATATAACTGCCCCAATAGCCATCACTCCGACAGTTATAGGATAGGTTAGCGCGGATTTGATCTTCTCAGTTGTCGTGTGCTGCTTCTCAAAGAACATCGCAAGCCGCTCAAGCGTACCTTCCATATTGCCGGACTCCTCACCTGCACGAATCATGCTGACGAACAGCGGAGGGAAAATCTTCTTATGGTCCTGCACCGCCTGGGAGAATGAAATCCCCCGCATCAGGCTGGAGCTGACATCCTGCAGCGCTTTGCGCAGCGGTTTGCTCTCCGTCTGTTCTGCCAGAATCCGGGTACCCTCCAGGATGGACACCCCGGCACGCATCAGTGTAGCGAACTGGCGGCAGTAAATAATGAAATGGATCGTCTTGACCGGCTTCCCGATATATAGCTCCATTTGCAGAATAGAGGTCTTACGTTCCACCAGAGAAAATACGGTCAGGCCGCGCTTACGCAGCTCCTCCATCGCAGCCGGCTTATCTGAAGCAGTCAGCTTGCCTTTGATCGGCCTGCCTGCGGCAGTTTTTACCTGATATTCAAACAGAGCCATCAGGCGTTCACCTCATTTATGTATACTTTGGCCGCTTCCGGGCGAACAAGCCCCTGTGCCAAATAGTCACGTATGCTCATCTCCAGCGTGTGCATACCCAGCGTGCGGCTCGTCTGCATGACATTCTTGATCTGATGAGTCTTGTCGGTGCGGATCAAATTGGCAACAGCCGGAGTATTCACCAGTATCTCCGTTGCGCACAGGCGTCCCCGGCCGCCGGCTCTTGGCAATAATCGCTGGCTGATGACAGCAAGCATGACGGATGCAAGCTGGGAGCGGATTTGCCCCTGCTGCTGTCCCGGAAAAGCATCGATGATCCGGTCAATCGTCTGCGGTGCATCTGTTGTGTGCAGCGTGGCAAGTACCAGATGCCCTGTTTCGGCGGCTGTGATGGCCGCAGCCATCGTCTCCAGATCACGCATCTCCCCGACAAGAATCACATCAGGGTCCTGCCGGAGTGCGGCACGCAGTCCGCTCGCGAAGCTTCCGGTGTCACTGCCCACTTCCCTCTGATCCACCAGGCATTTGCCATGCCTGTGAAGAAACTCGATGGGATCTTCAAGGGTAACGATATGCTTGCTCTCCGATTGATTAATGGAGTGGATCATAGCGGCGAGCGTGGAGGATTTCCCGCTGCCCGTCGGGCCGGTAACCAGAATGAGGCCTTGGGGTTTAGCCGCCAGGGAAGCCAAAAGTGGTGGCATGCCCAATTGTTCCAGAGAAGGAATCTCTGCCGGAATCGACCGGGCGGCAATGCTGATGCCGCTGCGCTGCCGGTAGACATTCACCCGGTATCTGACCCCATTATCCAGCGGAAAGGAGAAGTCGATCTCTCCCGACTCATCAAAAACCTTACTATGGCGCTCCCCCATCAGTATTCCGGCCATAGCTGCTGACTCCCCGGATGTGACAAGCTCTCCTTCAATGGGTTGAAGTGTGCCGTCAATCCGTATCACCGGCGGAGAGCCTACAGAAATGTGCAGATCAGAAGCTTGGGAAGAATATGCAGTGTGCAGCAGTTGAACTATGTCTCCCGTCGATGTCGGCATGGTCTTCCTCCTCCCTTAACACTCTCGATGAATCATTCAAGTTCAAATTAGTGGGACACCGTTTCGCGCATAACCTCCTGAAGTGTGGTCATGCCTTGTGTAACCTTGAGGAAGCCGTCATCCATTAACTGCACAAGCCCATTCTTCCGGGCAGCCCCCTTCAATTCTTCGACCGGGGCCATGTTTGTGATCAGTTCCCGCATAGAGTCATCAATCGTCAGCACTTCATGAATGGCGATACGTCCGCGGTAGCCCGTCGTATTGCAGCTGCCGCAGCCCCGGCCGCGGTGCAGGCTTTCTGCCGGCAGGCCATGCTTACGGAGCACTATTGCCTCCTGTTCGGACGGCTTATACGTTTCCTTGCAGTCATTGCAGATCTTACGGACTAGCCGCTGGGCGACTACCCCGATCAGCGAGGATGCGATGAGATACGGCTCGATCCCCATATCCCGAAGCCTGGAAATGGTGCTGATAGCATCATTGGTGTGCAGCGTCGACAACACAAGGTGGCCTGTCAGCGAGGCTCGAACGGCAATCTCAGCGGTCTCCGTATCGCGGATCTCCCCAACCATGACGATATTCGGATCCTGCCGCAGAATGGAGCGGAGCCCGGCCGCAAAGGTCAATCCGACCGCAGGATTGACATGAACCTGATTGACTCCTTCCAGCTGATACTCCACCGGGTCTTCAACGGTAATAATATTGGTGCTTTCCACATTAAGCTGGCTCAGTGCAGAATACAGGGTCGTCGTTTTCCCGCTGCCGGTGGGGCCGGTAATCAGCAGAATGCCGTAGGGCCTGGCGATCATTTCCCTGAAGGCTGCAGCATTCCGCTCGCTGAAGCCGAGATTTTCCACCGTTTTGATGCCTAAGCTTAAATCCAGCAGCCGGAGCACGATTTTCTCCCCGTGCATGGTCGGCAGTGAGGATACACGGATATCGACCATTTTGTAGTCGAACTGCATCTTGATCCTTCCGTCCTGCGGCAGCCGCCGCTCCGCGATATTCAGCTTGGCCATGATCTTCAGCCTGGCCGTAATAAAGCCCTGCATCTGCTTCGGAATCACCCGTTCTGTCCGCAGTGATCCGTCGATCCGGTAACGGATCGTAAGATGGTTCTCACCCGGATCGACATGAATATCGGAAGCACGCAGTGCAACGGCCTGCTGGATCATCTGGTTGACCAGCCTGACAATCGGTGAATCCTCGTCCGTGATTTCAGTTTCTTCAATTTCTTCCTGGGTCGGCAGCTCTACCATCATCTGGCTCATCGAATCACGCATGCCGTAATGACGGGCTATAGCCCGCTGAAGCTCATCCCGGGTGGAAATAGCAGGTTCAATCCGAAATCCGGTACTCATCCGCAGGTCTTCAATAGCGAAATAATCCAGAGGATCAGCCATGGCAACCATCAGTTTGCCGCCCTCTTTCATAAAAGGCAGAACCTGATAGCGCTTGGCCATGCTCTCCGGAATAATCTGTGTAATGGCCGGATCAATCTGATATTTGAACAAGCTGACATGCGGAATACCGAGCTGAAATTCCAGCACTTCAATAAGCTGTTGTTCAGTAATGTAACCTTGTGAGATCAACAGATCACCGAGCTTGCGTTTGCTCTTTCTCTGTTCACCGAGAGCCTCCACCAGTTGATCCTGAGAGATGATCCCATTCTCTACCAGCAGATCTCCAAGTCTCTTTTTTATGATTGGCAACGTCTGCTCATCTCCACACTATCTAGTTTTAGTTTCCAGTCAGATAAGCAAGGTAACATAGTTTCGCGGAAAAGTAGTTCTAAACTACTACTCTTCTAAATCAACAGGTGAAAATATGTAATTCAGTAGGATTCATTCAAGGAAATCAGTAATAAATTGCCGAAAAGTAGTTCCAATTTCTTAAAATTCAGGGTATTATTTCATAGATAATTATTGCCTATACATGTAAATTGTCCTAGAATGATATATAGCATATAACTGTTTTTTTTACAATTCCGATTTCCATTTCTGGTCAATTTCATACAAGATTCGTAGTTTATAGCAAATATTCAATCTATTATTCGGGGGGGAATTGGAGATGGAATTCATAAGGCGGAGAAAATGGATCTTTATCCCTGGAATCGCACTGCCGATTCTTTTGATCGCCGCTTTTATTCAAGGTTATGTATTGCCTGTGAATGCTTCCGACAATCATTACTCAATCCGCATTCTGGAGATTACCGATCCAACCAGCCCGAGCCTGAAGCTGAGTTCTACTGACCTATTCCCCCAAAGCGAGCTGGACGCTCTGCACAATCAGCCCAACGTCCAGATCGACACCATGACCATGAAGAAGTTCGTCTCGCTGCGTGAGAACTGGGACGGCAAGTATGACGCTGTCTATATCGGCAAAGGCGATTTCAACACAGCAAAAGTCAACAGCACAGGCAGCAGCAGCAACGATGCTCGAAGCAAAGCCCATAACACCACAAGTGTGGAGAATGACATCACCCTCCTTAAGGCTAAGGAAATAACCGATTATTACATCAACAAAGGCTTATATGTATTTTTCAGAAACGAGACTTTCGACGCGCAGGAATCATCCGTTGCCAAACAAGGCCATTTGTATGCCTCTTTCAATACATACCGTACAGCATCAGGCTCCAAATCCAATGTCGTTTTCCTTCCAAATCTGACGGGTCTGAACGCCTTTACTAATAAAATAATAGACGCCTCTTCACCCTTTATAGCCGGCCTGACCCAGCGGCCAAGACTCACGCTAACCAATAAGGAAAATATTGTAAGCTACCGCGATAAGCCTGATCATGTCTACATATCCGGGGACACCCTTAGCTTCGACGTCAAGCTGAACAATGTTTCTGACTTCACGCTACATCCCATAAGGGTCCGCTTGTTCATCAATGTGGATTCTTCACTGCCTATGACCGAAAACAATGTCGTCGCTACCGAAATGATGACCTCTTCGTCGGGCACAATCCGCTATAAACTGCCATCAACCTATTCAGGTCCGCTATACTGGAAAATGGAAATCAGCGATACCCTTACCGGATTAAAGGATTTCGACGCAGATGTTATCCGGTACAGAGGGATTAAACCGGAGATTCATGTTCTTCAGGTTATGCCTGCTGACAAACCGGACAGCAATCTGCTGAGCACGACCAACAAGAACATGACTGCCTCCTACTTGTCTAATACCGATTACGAACTGAAAATCACTGTGCTCGACATGAAAGGGTTCAACAACTACATCGCCCAGCATATCAGCGCCATGGACCAGACCTCTGGTCTGAACGGCAACTACGATATGATCGTGTTTGGCTTTCAGGATATGTACGACCGCGTAACCACACCGATGCTATCCCATGCTGCCGCCGATGCGGTGAAGGCCTTTGCCGAAGAAACCCGGCAAAGCCTGATGCTGACGCATGATACCATTTTCCGCGAGGTTGATGCGAATCCGGCTACACCCGTATTGGACCCGTACGTGGAGAGTACCACCAATGGTGTTAAGAACTACAACTACTGGAGTTCATACTTCCATGACATGGTGGGACAAGCTTTACCCCGGACCTACCTGGGCGGTCAAGCAGTCAATCCTTCCACTTCAGTCGTGCCCGTTAACGAAGGGCTTTTGACACAGTATCCTTTCGATCTCGGCAAGGTTGGCTTAAGCTCAAGCACGGGACGATACACGGTGGCTACGACTCATGACCAGTTCTTCCCGCTAAATCTGGAACGGGCCGATGTCATTCCCTGGTACAACATTTCCGGATCGAACCGGGATACCGATGACAGCTACAACCATTTCTACACGTATTCAGTAGGTAACATCACCTTTTCCGGTACGGGCCATACCAACAGGAACTTTCCCCAATGGGAGCAGATGCTGTTCGTAAATACAATGTACCGTGCCTTCACCGGAGCCAATCACGCCCCCGAAATTACAGTAGCCATGCCGCAGGATCACAGCACCAAACCGTCCTACCAGAACAAGCTCGTTGTCAGCTATACCGTCAATGACTGGGATCTCAAAGATAAGAATCTGATCACCGGCATCAAGTTCAAGACAGGTAATGCATACTTGACTGATTATGTGATGGCCGACAAGACTGTGCAGTCCGGGGAGACGGTAACGCAAACCTTCAACAATCCGCTGCCCGCCGGTGGTGCTCTGCAAATTGAGATTACGGCAAGGGACAGCCAAGGAGCTCTGGCAACCCAAACAGTGAATGTGGCGGTAGAATACGTGGAGTCCAAACTATCCCTCAGCCGGACCGTTTCGCCGAATACGGTGGAACGGGGAAAAGCTGTGACCCTTGCCTATACAATTACTCCTAACCCTATCCCGGCCTATACTGTGCCAAATGCTGAGGCCAGCAGCCAGTTGGTCATTTCAAATATCGGGTATTCCGAGAAATTCCCGGCCATGCTGGAGTTTACGGAGCCTCTGCCGGCAGGAATCACCAAGAGCGGCAGCCTTGCGGAGGGATACACACTAACGGGGAGCTTAGCTGATATCAGGTATGTATTATCCAGAGATGGAACAACTTTTGAGCCCCAGTCCAATCAACCTGTCACGTTCAATCTGACCGCTGTCCCAAGGGAGAAGCGCTCTTATGATCTGGCTGAGTGGAGTTCAAAATTGACGTACTATGAGGTACATTCCGTGAAGACGGGGGGAAATACTTCCGAGGTATTCGATTCCATAAATACACTCAGCAATGAATATAATGCGTTCATCTTAGGAAATGTGAATTTGAGGAGCACCAGCACGGAAGGGCGTATCGCCGCGGCCGGCAATGCAGAGTTCACCAGCTACAGTCTGAATGGACAAGGGGGCACCCGCAGTAATGCATTGGTCGTCGGAGGGAACTTTATCTTCAACGGAGGAAACGGCGCTGCCATCCGCGGGAACGTCACCTATGGGGGCACCTCGACCATTACGCCGAACAATTCCGTTACGGGTACCGTAACCCAAGGGGCTCCCATCAACTTCGCAGACAGCCAGAAGCTCCTGCTTCGCCAGTCCCAAGCCCTTGGCTCTTTAACGGCAAACGGCAGTGTGGACAGCTATCTTAATTTTACAGGTACAGATAATAATCGGAATGTTTTTGAGGTCAGGACAAATGTATTGAATAATATAAAAATCAAAGCTCCCCAAAGCTCGACCGTTATCATCAATGTACATGGTGAATCCGTCTCGATTTCGGGCGGGTTTGATTTAACGAATATACAGAGCAGTCATATTATTCTCAATTTTCCGGAGGCCACATCCGTAACCATCAACGGTGTTGGAGTCCAAGCAAGCGTGCTTGCTCCTGTAGCCAGTGTGCAGTTCGATAATGGTCAGCTTACCGGAACCCTTATCGCCAAAGAGCTGAGTACCCATAACGGAGGCTATCTGAGGCTCGGGGCATTTACCGGGACTCTTCCAGAGGTAGTGAAGGACCCGGAACCTGTCTATCCGCAGAAAACGATCTACTTTAATCCGGCAAGCTTCAAAGCGATTGTTAAGGTAACAGGACTCACCCTGCAGAATGCGCGGATTAATGTAGACACTGAACTGGGGATGAAACCCATGGTCACGGTCCTCCCTGACGATGCAGACAACAAGGATGTCTTCTGGTTATCCCTCAATCCCGAAGTTGTTACAGTAACCGATGAGGGAGTAGTGAAAGGGCTTCAGGCGGGTACTGCTACTATTCAAATTAGGGCAAGAGACGGCAGCGGCATCACAGCAAGCGCTTCTGTGGAGGTGATTTCTCCCGACCTTAACATTATCGGTGCCAACACGGCTTATGTAGGGGAAGAGGCCCGCTTTGAAGCTGTGTACAGTACCGCTGATGAGATTACGGGGTATGAATGGAAGATCAAACCGGGAAGCGATACCGCCGGGGCAGATTTGGTTGTATCTCCGGATTCCCCTTTGAAGAACCATGCTATTCTGGTGGCTGATCATTCCGGTCAGGCTACGCTCGTGGCACAGGTCAATACCAACGTCTCTCCTGCCGGGGCCGCCACCAAAGAGCTTACGGTGACCTTCACGAATCCGGTACGCCAAATCAGGATTGATGGATTGTCACTGGTCAACGTTGGGCAGCAAATCCCGCTGCAGGTACGGGTGATTACGCCAGCCAATGCAGATCCTGCAGTCTACACCTGGAGTCTGGAAGGCGACGGTGGAACCTACGCAGAAATGATTAACGGCTCAGACACCAGCAGCATTCAACTAAAAGGATTAAGGGTCACCGCAACGGACCACCCTATCATCGTTAAAGTTACTACACCGGGACCGGTGCCGGAACAACCGGTAACGGCCACAGCTACCCTTACCGTTGGTGCCAGATTAACCGGCCTTAACCTGCCGGATTCGATTAGCATTGGTGTAGGGAGTGAGAACTCACACAACTTATTCAATGTCCATGATCTTACCCTGTTCCCTGAGAGCATGACACTGGCAGATATCCAGGGCAAACTGGAATGGACGAGCAGCAACCCGGCCGTGGTGACAGTACAGGACGGACTTATTACCGGACTCGTCAAAGGCTCTGCCTTCGTCACCGCTGTCTATAAGGACGATCCTTCCATTCAAGATACCATTCTGGTCAAAGTCACCAATGAAGACCGGTATTAAGTAACCACACCCAAACACCTCCCTGCTGCCTACAGCATCTTGTGCTGATAGGCAACAGGGGGGTGTTCATGTATCTGCTGAAGCCCCACTTAACTATGGATTCTGCTCAATTCAGCTTCAATCCTTCTACACGGATATTGACTGCTTTGACACGGGGGAGACCTGCCTGTTGATCGTTGAAGATCTGGTCATTATAGGATGCTTTGAACCGGATCAGGCGGTTGTCGGGGACAATGTTGATATCGCTTGTGCCACCAGCCGCACTACCCCGCACTGCATTTATGGTTAGATCGCCCTTGGCGAAGAACCCCCCGCTCAGTGAGAAGATCGAGCCCACACCATACAGCTCCGCTGCGGAATCTGTATAGAAAAAAGCATCGAGCGGCGCCGGTTCATCATTGGTGAAAGCGGCCAGCCGGTTGATCAGAATCGGGCCCTGCGAGATAAGCACCAGTTCCTTGCCGTTCAAACCCTTAATCGACGCATCCTCCACGGTGGTCGTATATTCTTCTTGCCCGTTGATGACTTGCGGCTTCTTATACACAAAGAGGGTAGAATCAAACTCCACCTTGCCTCTGATCTCTACTTTACCTGTCACGAGAATATTGGCACGTACCTGAATGGGTGTAGCGCTGCCGTAATTATTGATCCTCAGATCGCCGTCAATGATATACCAGTTGCGGGGTGAAGCCGAATTTTTAGCGTTCTCCGAATACGTGATTCCCCTCAGTTCAGTACCGTCCAAGGTCAAATCTCCATCGTAAATCACTGACTTACTAGGCTGCGTAAGACGCCGAACCGCATCAGCGTATTCTTGTTGAAGCTCCTGCCCATGGTCAGAGACGTCATTAGGATCAGGCTTCGGCGGAAGAACCGGGTGGTCAAACAGACTGGAGTATGTGCCTGTCAGGTAGGCCGCCAGTGTACCGTTCTTCAAGTTCCTGGAGATGTCTGTTCCATTGGCTCCGCTGCCTATGGCCTCGGTGACTTTATCTATGAAGGAGGATTCGACATCCATTTCAACGAAGCTGCGGTGGTTTTTGATTTTGACGTTCTCCTGCAGAATCTTGCCGGTCATCAATGTGGCTGGAGTAATTGTATCTGCTGTACGATCCGGTAACCCCTGCTCCTTATACACTAGTTTACGTAAGGATTGGACATGGGCTTCGCCCGTCAGTTCAAAGGGTTGGGATGTAAACGTATGATTAATGGTTTTGTATGTGTATTGAGCAGTATCATTAATAGTCAGCGTATCACCGGCGTAAATATTGCCCTGGATATAAGGTGCCCCGTTAATAGTCAGATTCTTCTCTGACCCTAATGTATATTTAAGAAAATCAGGAGATGTGTCGATAACTACCGTCTGAGTCAGCATCCGCTTTACCCCGTTGACCTCGGCCTCAGCACTCAGAGTCAGTCTGTAGCTGACAGATTGGCCTGCGTGTCCCGTTCCCGTTTTTTCCGAATGAATGCTTGTAATTTTACCGACTGCTTTTTCCCCATCGGCTTGGAGCAGATCAGTACTGGTAAGAAAACCATTGGAACCCACAGGCAGATTCTGCAGGAAGCTGTTGATTTTGTTATCCAGATCGGCTTGGCTTACGTCCACACCTTTATTAATTTCGTCATTCAGACCAGCCGTAATGTAGGCAACCGCCTCGTCCAATGTCTTTTCCGCCAGGTGAAGGCTCTGAACATCGTTCTTTCGCGTCTCTGTTCGCTGGGCCCCTCCAACCGCTGCGCTGAGCACCCCCATCCCTAGAATGGTCAGCAGCAGAACAATAAACATGACCAGCACAAGTGCGGAGCCCTGCTCTCCATGAAGATGCCGGACCGGATTTCCAAGCCTTCTCTTAAGATTCATTTTGCCCGTTAATGGTTCAGACATCGGCCCTTGGCCTCCTAAAATCCGAATTTGCTTTTCAGTTCCATGGTGTAAGTTCTGCCGTCATATTCCTGTGCCAGCTTCAGTGAGATATGAATCAGTCCGCTCTCGTAGGGAAAAGAGATCTGGGGAGCCCTCCCGTCAGCCGTAGAAGAAGAAATGCCTGAACCTGAGAGACTCGAATGCACTGCAGTCCTCGGGTCGTCCGGGTCAGGAGCCGCTGCTTGCGCACCGATTACAAGCTGGCCTTGTGCAAAAGCAACTTTAACCACTTCGTCTGCGGCTCCTTCTCTTGTTTTCTTCAATAGAATGCCGTCCGCAGTATTTTCCACAATTTTGGGAGAAAACGTATATAGCTCATTCATAATAGAAGACATAATGATGTCTGCTTCATCTCTTAGTGAATTTTCGATCGTTATTTTGTGATAGCTTCGTATACCAAACATCGTAACCACTGAAATCATGCCGACAATCAGCGAGAAAAGCGTCATAGCGGCAATCATTTCGATCAAGGTAAAACCCCGTTCGGACTTCAAACGCTCAGCGTATTTTCTCATCCGTGATATAACCCTCCACTACCGTACTTGAAGTACGGCCTTGAGGGCCGCCGGGTCCTGTGACAGTGACTTCAACCGGAATTAAATAAGGCGCCATTTCCTTTTTGCGTTCGTCCATTTCACCCGCATCGCCGCCGCTGATTCTGCCGGCCAGCATGTCCTGATGTAGATTCGCCTGGTAGACAATGTTCACCTGATAGCTGATATTATTGATTACCGGATTCAGTACGCTGGCGAGTGCATTGGCGTCCGTAACGACGGTCTGATACGCCCCACAGCTTGCCGCGGCTTCTGTAATGGGTACACAGTCTGAGGCCCGAATGCTGGAATGCCCCGGTATGGCGGGATTTGCCCCCTCTGCCTGCTTCCCCTGAAAATATAAACTCATCGTCTCAAAATCCTGCTTTTCCACATAAAACAGCGCATTACGCGCCAGGTTGACCATGATCGTTCGGTTCTGGTTCGATTTGGAGTAGGACATGGCGTTAGTGAAATAGGAGGTCAGCACCAATGAGACAATTGAGAGAATAACAATGGCTGCCAAAACCTCAATCAAGGTAAAGCCCTGCTGCCTGTTCCATAGAGGGCTATGCTTGTCCTTCCGATGCATTCCGTCCGCTCCTTGTGCCAGATTTGATCTAGCCTGCATTTAATTTGACTGCCGATGGGCCAGCTATGTACTTGTGATTTCAAAAGAATACCGTGTCTTCAGTCCTGTATCCAGATCCAAATCTATGAAACTTTATACCTATTTCCATTATATTCTTTCTATTCCTGAACCAGCAATCCTTGTGCGTAAGAATTCTAGAGATTTCTACAATTTATATCTAATTTGTGCTGTGCTATCATTTGGGCTGAATGGAAAGGAGACAACAATATGGCTTTGATCGAATGCAGGTTTTATTCGGATGTCCTGGGACTGAGCACCTCTATGACGGTGATTTTGCCGCAGCAGACCACTACACAGATCGGCATGACTAATGTAACTAAAGGCAAGCTTCACCCCACACTCTATTTACTGCACGGCATGTCGGATGACGACTCCATCTGGCTCCGCCGTACCTCCATTGAGCGTTATGTGGCCCAAATGGGGATCGCCGTGGTGATGCCGCAGGTACACCGGAGCTTTTATACGGATATGGCTGAGGGAGGACGGTACTGGACCTTTATCAGTGAAGAACTGCCGGCACTCGCCCGATCCTTTTTCCCGCTGTCACCGAAACGTGAGGATACCTTTGTGGCCGGGCTCTCGATGGGCGGTTATGGGGCGATGAAGCTGGGACTGCGTAAGCCTGAAACGTTTGCGGCAGCGGCAAGCCTGTCAGGAGCACTCGATATGGCGCATCATTTCTTGAACTGGGAGGATCCAACTAAGATGACTCCGGAGTACGAACAGATTTTTGGCAAAAAGAGTATTGAAAATACCCCCGATGATCTGCTCTGGCTGCTGAAAGAGGCCGACCGCTCCAAGGGACCGAAGCCGCTTCTCTACCAATGCTGTGGCACGGAGGATTTCCTGTACACGGACAACCAGAGCTTCCGCAAGGCTTGCGCCAAAACTTCATTGTCCTTAACTTATGAGGAAGGTCCCGGCGAACACGAGTGGGGTTATTGGGATACCAAGATCCGTGATGTGCTGGCTTGGCTGCCTCTAGGTAAATGAATGGAGACCTGTACCTGAGCCAAGTGGAAAAAGTAAACTTAATTCTCACCACTCTGGCTCCTCTGCAGGTCCAAGTGGAAAAAGTAAACTTATTCCTGGCGGTCTGCACCCTCACGGGTGAATTTGCTCAGATTATGCAAGTAGAATAAGTTTACTATTTCCCACAAACCTCTCAGAAAAATGATTTAAAGCTCATTTAAGTTCACTAATTCCACATTACTCCAATGAAGCTAAACATTCTAATTGGGTGTCATGGTAAAGTGAAGCCCATGCGCTCGCAATGAATTCATCAGTCTGCTTGTCTTCATTCTCTAGTGTTATAGAGCAAAAAGAGACTGTCTTCCCACATCCAATGATGTGGCAGAAAGACAGTCCCTTGGTTCCAGCAGTCTATTTTCAGCCAATTGGCCTCTTCTTACCCTATAGTATTCACATGCTGCGCTATCCACTCACTGGTGTCGTTCAGCGCTACTTCTGCCCGCTGGGTTGCTGCTACGACTTGCACAGATGCCGTACCGCCATAAACGTTGCGTGCATTTACAACAGCCTCCGGCTGGAGCACGGCATAGATCTGCTCATCGAACAGCGGGGAGAACTGCTTGAATTCCTCCAGTGTCAGATCCAGCAGGAATTTGCCTTCGTTAATGCAGTATAGCACCGTCTTGCCAATTACCTCGTGTGCCTGGCGGAAAGGCAGCCCTTTGCCCACCAGGAAGTCGGCGATATCGGTCGCGTTGGAGAAGTCTGTATTCACGGCTTCACGCATCCGGACTTTGTTCACCTTCATGGTGGAGATCATAGGCGCGAACAGCTGCAAGGCACCCGTCAGGGTAGCTACGGTGTCGAACATGCCCTCTTTGTCTTCCTGCATATCCTTATTGTAAGCGAGCGGCAGTGACTTGAGCACAGTCAGCAGGCCGATCAGGTTCCCGTAGACACGGCCGGTTTTGCCGCGTACCAGCTCTGGTACATCCGGATTTTTCTTCTGCGGCATAATGCTGCTGCCTGTACAGAAGGCATCATCCAGCTCTACGAAGCTGAACTCCGTGCTGCTCCACAGCACCAGCTCCTCACTGAGCCGGGAAAGGTGAGTCATCACAAGTGCGGCGTTAGCCAGAAACTCGACGATGAAGTCACGGTCACTGACGGCATCCAGGCTGTTCTCATAGACACTGTCAAATCCGAGCTGCTCCGCCACAAAATGACGGTCAATCGGGAAGGTGGTTCCCGCAAGCGCCCCTGCTCCCAGCGGCAATACGTTGATCCGTTTGTAGCTGTCCATCAGACGCTCCGCATCGCGGCGGAACATGGACACATATGCCAGGAGGTGATGGGCGAACAGGATCGGCTGGGCACGCTGCAGATGCGTGTAACCCGGAACGATGGTCTCCACATTGTCCTTGGCTTGCCCAATCAGCGACTCCTGCAGCTCATGCAACAAGGCTACCAGTTCCACTACACGGTTACGTAGATATAGGTGCATATCCGTAGCCACCTGGTCGTTGCGGCTGCGTCCGGTGTGCAGCTTGCCGCCGACCGGGCCGATCTCCTCGATCAGATTCTTCTCGATATTCATGTGAATGTCTTCATCCGCTACGGAAAAAACAATCTCACCCGCACGTACCTTATGCAGCACCTTGTTCAATCCGTCCTTGATCGTTTCTACATCCTCCAGCGGCAGGATGCCGCATTTGCCCAGCATCGTGACATGGGCCAGACTGCCCTGCACATCCTCTTCAGCAAGTAGCTTATCGAATCCGATAGAGGCTGTGTATTCCTCCACCAGCTTGTTGGTCCCTTTGGTAAAACGTCCGCCCCACAGCTTGCTCACCTGTTGTATCCTCCTCTATTGACGTTAGAAGGGCCGCTCCTGTCCTGACGGGAGGAACGGCCTTCTGCTGTCTGCTTATGTTTGCCCTATCTATATGCCTAACGCTTATCTATTGATTCGATTCCGCCACGCCCGCAGAAACCTTCAGACGCAGGGCATTCAGGCGGATAAAGCCTGTTGCATCCCCCTGATCGTAAGCCTGAGTTGGATCAGCTTCCATGGTGGCGATATCCGGATTGTACAGGCTGACCGGAGACTTCACACCGGCTCCGATGATATTGCCTTTGTACAGCTTGACGCGCACGGTGCCTGTAACGTTCTTCTGGCTTTCCTTCACCAGCGCCTGCAGTGCAAGGCGTTCAGGTGCGAACCAGAACCCGTTGTACACGAGTGTGCTGTATTTAGTAATCAGGCTGTCGCGCAGGTTCATCACTTCACGGTCCATCGTGATGGACTCCATTTTGCGGTGGGCTGTGAACAGGATCGTTCCACCCGGAGTTTCGTACACACCCCGGCTCTTCATGCCGACAAAACGGTTCTCCACCATGTCGACGCGTCCAATTCCATGCTTGCCGCCCAGCTCGTTCAGCTTCTCCATGACTTGCAGCGGAGTTAGCGGCTCGCCATTCAGTGCGATACAGTCGCCCTTGAGAAAGTCCAGCTCCAGGTATTCCGCTTGATCCGGAGCATCCTCCGGTGCGTTACTGAGAAGGAACATGCCTTTGTTCTCCGGTGCACTTGGATCGAACCAGGGATCTTCGAGCACGCCACTCTCATAGCTGATGTGCAGAAGGTTGCGGTCCATGGAATAAGGCTTGGCCGCCGAGGCCTGAACCGGAATTCCATTGGCTTCTGCATAAGCGATCATTTCTGCACGGCCCGGGAACTGGTTGCGGAATTCTTCAAGCCGCCAAGGCGCAATCACCTTGATGCTTGGCGACAAAGCTGCCGCATTCAGCTCGAATCGCACCTGGTCATTCCCTTTGCCGGTTGCGCCATGGGCAATAGCCGTCGCGCCTTCAGCAATGGCAATGTCCACCATACGCTTCGCAATCAGCGGACGGGCGATGCTGGTACCGAGCAGATACTGGCCTTCATACAAAGCGCCCGATTGGAACATCGGGTAGATGAAGTCATTAGCGAACTCGTCGCGCAGGTCATCGATATAGACCTTCGATGCGCCGGTAGCGAGGGCTTTTTCCTCCAGGCCTTCCAGCTCTTCCTTCTGTCCGATATCAGCTGTAAATGCAATAATCTCAGCGTCATACGTTTCTTTCAGCCATTTCAGGATGACCGAGGTATCCAGCCCGCCGGAATAGGCGAGCACAATTTTTTCTTTAGCCATGGGGGTGCAACTTCCTTTCGTGTGGGGGGTGTAGGATGAACTTCTTAAGACTGCTTATAGAAATCGGTGCCCGGGCGCAGCTGCGTGAAATGTTTGGACTTTCGGCCGCTGTTATAATCGGATTTCTGTGATTTTAAGCCCGCAGGCTGCGGGGGAAATCCGATTATAAAGGCGGACGCTGACGCTCCTACAGTTCCAAACTTTCACTCCGCTGCTTCGCACCAGATTCTAACGCTCAATATTAAGTTCAACCTATATAATGTTTTATATAGTATAAGATCAAGCAAGAGCCTTGCCTGACTTGCATAATCAACTTTCATTTATCCATATCGTTGCTAACTCTGAGCTTTATTTAGCCCGGTAAATCACTACTTAGCCCATCAAAGCAGCCATCAGCGCTTTCTGCGCATGCAGACGGTTTTCCGCCTGGTCGAAGATAACCGAGTTCGGGCCGTCGATTACGCCGGTGCTAACCTCTTCCTCACGGTGGGCCGGCAGGCAGTGCAGGAACAGATAGTCGCTTTTCGCGCCTTTGACCAGTTCTTCGTTGACCTGATAGTCCTTAAAGGCGGCCTCACGCGCGAGCTGCTCGGCTTCGAAGCCCATACTTGCCCATACGTCCGTGTAGATGACATCCGCGTCCTGTACGGCTTCCTGCGGGCTGCGGGTAACCACAATCACTGAGCCGGTCCCCTTGGCAATCTCCCGTGCCTCCGCCACTACAGCCGCATCGGGCTCATAGCCCTCGGGTCCGGCAATGGAGACATGCACACCCAGCTTGGCACCGCCGATCAGCAGGGAATGCGCCATATTGTTACCATCGCCGATATAAGCCAGCTTCAAGCCCTTCAGCTTGCCCTTGTGCTCATAGACGGTCTGGTAATCGGCCAGCACCTGGCAGGGATGCGCCAGATCGCTTAGTCCGTTGATGACAGGAACCGAAGCATATCGAGCCAGATCCTCCACTTTATCATGGCCGAAGGTACGGATCATAATGCCGTCCAGATAACGCGACATCACCTGTGCCGTATCGCCCACGGTTTCTCCGCGTCCGAGCTGGATATCATTTTTACTCAAGAACAACGCATGACCTCCAAGCTGGAACATGCCCACTTCGAACGATACGCGTGTGCGGGTCGAGGATTTTTCAAAAATAAGCCCAATCGTCTTCCCCTTTAGCGGCTGGTAGACCTCACCGCTCTTCTGCTTGCGCTTGAGCTCGATCGCCAAATCAATCAAATACGTAATTTCCTCCGGGCTGTAGTCGTTCAGCTCCAGCAAATCACGGCCTTTGAGCTGCTGCGCGAGTTTTCCGGTATCGCTGTGTACTTCCTGGCTCATGAACCTGCCTCCCATTTTCCATTGTTATAGAACGTGAACTTAAGAATGTAATATACGGAGTTGCCAGAAAGCCTTAAGTATAAGGCTTTACGGCAACTCCCTGCTTCATTCTTAAGTTCATCTTATTTAGCATAAGTATGAATGAGTTCCGAAAGGATGTCCACCGCCTGGTGGATCTCCTCAGTGCTTACATACAGGTTAGGCAGCAGCCGAATGACATTCGGTCCGGCCTGTACGAACAGCAGCCCGCGTTGCTGTCCGGCCAGCACGATATCCGCTACAGGTGCCGCACATTCAATGCCGATGAGCAGGCCTTTGCCGCGGATTTCCTGCACAAAAGGTGTATCTGCCAGCTTCTCTCTAAGCAGCCCTTTCAGATATTCGCCCATTTCGGCAGCTCGCTGCGCCAGATTGTCTTCAAGCATCGTTTCGATCGTCGCTTCCATCACTGCTGCCGCAAGTGGCGTTCCGCCGAAGGTGGACGCATGGCTGCCTGGGCTGAAAGCTTCACGCAAATAACCTTTGCCAAGCATCACACCTGCGGGGAAGCCGCTGGCGACTCCTTTGGCCAGAGTGAATATATCCGGCTCAATGCCGTAGTGCTGATGCGCAAACAGCTTGCCTGTGCGGCCCATACCGGTCTGCACCTCGTCCACGATCAGCAGCAATCCGTGCTCCTTGCACAGTTCTACCACCGCATCCAGGAATTCCTGCTGCACCTCCAGCACGCCGCCCTCAGCCAAAATCATCTCCAGCATAATGGCTGCTGTATTCTCGGAAATAGCCGCCTTCAGCGCCGGAAGATCATGCAGAGGCACGGTCTTGAAGCCTGCCGGGAGCGGCAGGAAGCCTTCTTTTACCTTCTGCTGTCCGGTAGCTGTCAACGTCGCCAAGGTACGTCCATGGAAGGATTGCTCGAAGGTAATCACTTCATAGCGCCCCGTTCCCTTCACCTTCTGGTGATAACGGCGCGCCAACTTGATCGCTGCTTCGTTCGCTTCGGCCCCGCTGTTGCAAAAGAACACCTGATCCGCACAGCTGTTAGCCGTCAGCAATGCCGCCACCCGGTCCTGTCCCGGAATGTGGAACAGATTCGAGACATGCCACAAGGTATCAATCTGTGCCTTCAGCTTGGCCCCAACCTTCTCCGGTGCATGCCCCAGACTCGTTACAGCCAGGCCGCACATGAAATCGAGATACTTGTTGCCCTGATCATCCCATACCCAGCTGCCTTTGCCCTTGACCAGACTAATGTCGTATCTGGCGTAGGACGGGAATACCGCACTCAGCTTGGCAGGAGCAGCCTCCTGAACCTCCTTTTCCACTGAACGGTCCTGCGGTGCCCCTGTCAAAGAATCTTTTTCCGCTTGTGTAAGCTCACTCATTCTTAGTCACTCTCCCACCATGCTGCTTCCGGTATTCCCGTCAGCGCTTGTTATTAGTTATGAACGAATAATCCGTGTTCCCAGCTCTTCACCCTGCAGCACCCGGCTGAGCACCCGTGGCTCTTTGCCGTCAACAATCACTACTTCGGACACACTGCCCTGAATACAATCGATCGCCGCGCGTACTTTGGGAATCATCCCGCCATAAATTTCGCCGCTTTCGATCAAGTCTTCAATCTGTCCCACCGTCACAGACGGGAGTATCGTTTTGCGGCCCTCCTGTGTACGCATTATGCCCGGAACATCCGTAACGACGATCATTTGGGGCGACCCGATAAAAGAAGCCACCGCCCCCGCCGCCGTATCCGCATTAATGTTGTATCGCTGGCCTCCAGCATCCACACCAATCGGCGCGATTACAGGGATATAGCCCATCGCCAGAACACCCTGCACAATCTCTGCGTTGACCTCTGTCACTTCACCAACCAGCCCCACTTCATCACTGTTCGCGACCAGCCGGGCGGTGATCAGCCGTCCATCCACACCGGATAAGCCTAGCGCTTGCCCCCCGCTGCCCTGAATCCTTCGGACAATTGCCTTGTTAATGCTTCCGGCCAGCGTCATCTCCACCACATCCAGCACTTCCTCGGTCGTCACCCGCAGGCCGTTCACGAAGCGGCTCTCAATGCCAAGCTTCTCCAGATTGCCGGATATCGCCGGCCCACCTCCGTGCACGATGACGGGCTGGGCACCGCTCTCCTGCAGCTCCCGCAAATCATCAAAAAACGAATCCGGAAGCGCCGCCAGCGTACTGCCGCCACATTTCATCACGAACAGTCCGCCAGCTTTATGATTCTCAGTAGGTTCTATAGTCATTTTTCGTTATCCTCCCCGTAAGTGGAGTGCCAGCCATGAATCAGGTACGGTATGCGGCATTAATGCGCACATAATCGTACGTCAGGTCGCATCCCCAGGCAGTAGCCTTGCCGTCTCCGTCAGACAAAGCTACGGTAATCAGCACGGTATCGCTTTTTTGCAAATAATGCAGGGCTTTCTCTTCATCAAAAGCCACTGGCCGCGACTGCTTGAGCACCTCAATCCCGCCAAGTGATATATCCACCCGTTCCGGCGATACCGGCACCCCTGCGCGTCCTACTGCGGCAATCACTCTCCCCCAATTGGCATCTGCGCCAAAAATCGCTGATTTCACAAGACTGGAGCCGACCACCGTTTTGGCAATTGCAGCCGCAGCCTCATCGTGTACCGCACCACTGATCTGCACCTCAATCAGCTTCGTCGCCCCTTCACCATCACGGGCAATGGCCATGGCCAGACTCTGGCAGACATGCGTAAATGCCGCGGCAAAGGCATCCCAGTCCGCATGCAGACGTGTCAGCTTTTCATTCCCCGCAAGTCCGCTCGCCATCGTAATCAGCATATCATTAGTGCTTGTATCTCCATCTACCGTAATCATATTAAAAGTCGTATTCGTCGCAGTACGCAACAGACTGAGCAAATCATCGCCGTCAATTACAGCATCCGTGGTCATGAAACCCAGCATGGTTGCCATATTGGGATGAATCATCCCCGAACCTTTGGCAGCTCCGGCAATCGTTACTTCTATACCCCCGACTCTTACTTTCACACAGCATTCTTTTTTGACCAGATCTGTGGTGAGGATCGCCTGGCAGAACTCCTCTGCTCCGGCAGCTCCTCCGTCCAGCTTCTCAGGCAGTCCGGCAATCCCGCTTCGCACACAGTCCATCTTCAGCAATTCGCCGATCACACCCGTAGAAGCAACCGCAACATCCTGTTCATTCACGCCTAAGCGGCGGGCTGCGGCAGCACGCATTTCATAGGCATCGGCTTCGCCTTGATCACCTGTACAGGCATTCGCATTCCCGCTGTTCACGATAACTGCCTGAAGTGTACCATTCACCAGACTCTCCCGCGTTACCTTAAGCGGTGCAGCCTGAAAAACATTCGTTGTATATACAGCAGCCGCTGTCGCCGGAACCTCGCAGAGGATGGCTGCCAGGTCATTGCGCTCTGTTTTTTTGAGGCCGCAGTGCAGCCCGCCAGCCCTGAATCCCTTAGGTGTCGTAACACTTCCGCCTTCCAAGACGGTAAAACCTTGCTTATCACTCATTGTATAGTTGACCGCTGAACCTTAAGGATACACTGGTGTGTAGCCCAGGCCGCGGGTTTCCTCCCATCCCATCATCAAATTCAGGTTCTGAATCGCTTGCCCTGCTGCGCCCTTAACAATATTGTCAATGACGGATACAATGGTCACCCGACCTGTACGGGCATCTGTGGCAAAACCGATATCACAATAATTAGAACCGCTGACCTCTTTGGTTGCTGGCAGCACACCAGCGTCACGAACCCGCACAAACGGCCGTCCTGCATAATATTTACGGTATAAGTCCACAAAATCCTGCTCGTTGTACCCACCGTTCATCCCGGCGTACATCGTACTCATAATCCCGCGGGTCATCGGCACGAGATGTGTAGTGAATGTCACCGTCACTTTCTCTCCGGATATCTCCGTCAGGGTCTGTTCAATCTCCGGAATATGCTGATGCTTGTTCACCTTATACGCTTTTAAATTCTCGTTGATTTCGGAGTAATGGACCATCAGACTCGTTCCCCGGCCTGCCCCGGACACACCCGATTTCGCATCAATAATAATACTGTCATGCTTGATCCAGCCCGCCTGCAGCGCCGGAATTAAGCCCAGCAGCGAAGCGGTAGAATAACAGCCCGGATTGGAAATGAAGTCTGCCCCGGCCGTACGTTCGCCGAACACTTCGCATAATCCGTATACAGCCTGCTGCAAATAGGAATCAGACGGAGCCGGATGCTTATACCATTGCTCATACTCTGCGCCGTCCTTCAGCCGGAAGTCACCAGACAGATCGACGACCTTCAGACCTGCCTCCAGCAGCTGCGGCACCAGCTTGGCACTGACACCCGACGGTGTTGCTGTAAATACCACATCCGCCCTGCCGGCAATCTCTGCCGCGTCCACTCCATCCAGATTGCGCTGCACAATGCCTGTTAAATGAGGAAACCCTTCCTCAATAGGCGCACCTGCACTTGAAGAGGAAATCACTGAAGTAATCTCTATATCAGGATGGTTCTGCAGCAGCCTGATCAGCTCCACGCCCCCATAACCCGTTGATCCAACAATTGCCGCTCTCAGCTTGCCTGTCACTGTCATCCCCGCTTCCTGCCTGTTATGAATATCATAGATACCGTCCTTCGAAATATGTATTATTATACGACCGAATTAATATAAATACAACATGTAACGTCAAGTTTATTAAGCAAAAAAGATATTTGCGTGAAGCACATTATACTTGTATTTCCAAAAAAAGAGTGCAGCCCCTAAGGAGACTGCACTTCTCTTTTAAACCCTTCGCCCAGCACTTCATGTGCCTCGGTAATAATGACGAACGCCCCCGGATCAACGGAACGCACAATTGCCTTCAGCCGGGTAATCTCATTTTGGCCCACAACGACCATAAGCACTGTGCGGTTATCGCCAGTATAGCCGCCTTGCGCATTCAGCTTGGTCAGACCACGGTCCAGATCGTTCAGGATCGCCTGAGAGATCTCTTCCGTCTTATCGGCAATGATGTAAGCCACCTTGGTCGAGCTGAAGCCAACCTCCAGCGCGTTGATGACCCGGCCCGTCACAAACAAGCCAATCAGCGCATACATTGCCTGTTCCATTCCCAGTACAAAAGCAGCCAGCGTAATCACCGTACCATCCAGCAGCACCACAGACAGCGAGAAGCTGAATCCCGTAATCTTCTGAATGATTTGCGCTAAAATGGTCAAGCCTCCCGTGGAGCCGCGTCCACGGAATACCAGCCCCAGACCCAACCCCACCCCAATCCCGCCATAAATAGAAGCCAGCAGCGGATTCGTGGTCGGCACAGGCCCGTCTTTCGTCAAAAAAATAAACAGCGGCAGCACAAAGCTGCCGAGCAACGACCGAATTCCATATTGTTTGCCCAGGAATATCACCCCAAGAATAAACAGCGGAATGTTCAGCGCCCACTGGGTGAAGGCAGGTTCGGCTTTAAACCAGGCTTCCGCGAGTACGGATAACCCCGATACCCCTCCGGAAGCGATTTGGTTCGGCAGAAAAAACAGATTAAAAGCAAGCCCCGTAATCAGTGAGCCCACCAGAATCAGCACAATATCCACCGTATGGCGCAATGGTCCGTTCAGCGGAATCAGCGGGGGTTTATTGCGTGAATTGATTTTTTGCATGCAGAGTTATTCTCCTTAACGTTTATACTTGAAGCTATTATACACCCTAAACTTCTCAAAAAAATTCCTACACCTCCGAAGACGCGTAGGAATTATCATTATCCCCTTATTCTGCTTCTGTCTTAATCTGGCTGCGCAAATATCCGTCGATAAAAGCGTCCAGATCGCCGTCCATCACCGCTCCAACATTACCGGTTTCCACGGAAGTACGGTGATCCTTTACCATACTATAGGGATGGAATACATAGGAGCGGATCTGGCTTCCCCATGCAATATCCGATTGCTCGCCGCGAATCTCATCGAGATGTTGCTGCTGCTCCTGCAGCTTGCGCTCATACAGCTTGGAACGCAGCATTTTCATCGCCTGTTCCCGGTTCTTGATCTGTGAGCGTTCATTCTGGCACGTTACCACTACGCCGGTAGGCAAGTGAGTAATACGTACTGCAGAATCCGTTGTATTGATGTGCTGACCGCCCGCACCACTGGCCCGGTACGTATCGATCTTCAGATCCTCTGTACGGATATCCACCTCTACATCATCTGCAATCTCGGGTACCACATCACAGGATACAAACGAGGTATGGCGTCTGCCTGAGGCATCGAACGGGGAAATGCGCACCAGCCGGTGTACCCCCTTTTCGGCTTTCAGATAGCCATAGACATTGTAGCCTTTGATCAAAAGCGTAACACTCTTAATCCCCGCTTCGTCGCCCGGCAAATAATCCAGGACCTCTACCTTGAAGCCGCGTTTCTCCGCCCAGCGGGTATACATGCGTAACAGCATCTGCCCCCAATCCTGGGACTCCGTTCCGCCAGCACCGGGATGCAGCTCCAATATGGCATTGAGCTTGTCATACGGCTGGTTGAGCAGCAGCTGAAGCTCGAATTCATCGACCTTACCAGCCACACTGCGAATCGTTCCAGCAACCTCTGCCGCCAAATCCTCATCGCCCTCTTCATCCGCCAGCTCCGCCATCATCGCGGCATCATCATATTCTTGCTGCAGCTTCTCATATTGATCTACGGATGATTTCACCGCGTTCATCTCGGCGATGACGCCTTGTGCCTTCTCTGGATCATCCCAGAATCCGGGCGCTGCCATCTTTTCTTCGAAGTTGGATATCATCTCCTGCTTCAGATCTAAGTCAAAGAGACCCCCTAAGGTCTGTAAGTTTCTTGCCTATTTCACGCAGGTCCTGCTTAACATTAGGATCAATCATGTGTGATCACTTCACCTTTCAATATAAAATCATTGCGCCGGGCGGCTGGATTGAGCCTGGGGCATATAGTTGATAACCCTCGCTGCCGGAAGCTCGTCTTCTTTAACACTCGTTTCCGGTGATGGACGTAACTGCGGGGAATGTTTGGACTTCCGGCCGCTGTTGTTCACAGATTTCCTGATTGGAGACCGCCGCCCGCGGTTGAAATCTGTGAACAAAGGCGGACGCATTCGCTCCTCCAGTTCCAAACTTCCCCTCCGTTACTCCCACCTGAATCCAGGTTTCAAGAATTACGCCTTCCGCTTCGCTCAGGAATCAACATAGCTCCCAAGCTCAAAAAAGCGGCCGGGCCGCAAACGGGGAGTCCCCCGGGCCCAGCCGCTTTTTATTGTCATTATAACCCTTGAACTGTGGAGTACAGACATGAAGTACATGAAGTACAGTTCTGTAAACAGCTTTTGCAGATTAATGTCTGCTCACTGGTTTACTGAAAAAGATAAAGCTGAAAGCCGGAAAATCAAAAGGCCCGCTGTACTTACGCGTTCTGTCCATGGCAGTTCTTGTATTTCTTGCCGCTGCCGCAAGGGCATGGATCGTTGCGGCCGATAGCGGCCTCAACATGCACAGGCTGCTTCTCAGCAGGCTCGCCATTAGTAGAGATCTTATTCTCTTCCACTACGGATTGCCGTTCCTGATTGGTTTCAATATGCGCCTTCATAATGTAGGTCGCAACTTCCTCCTGAATGGTAGCGGTCATGGCATTGAACATTTCAAAGCCTTCAAATTGATATTCGCGGAGCGGGTCAGTACCACCATACGCGCGCAAGTGAATCCCTTGACGAAGCTGATCCATCGCATCAATATGATCCATCCATTTACTGTCAACCGAACGCAAGACGATAACCTTTTCGAATTCACGCACCAGCTCAGAGCCAAGGCGTTCTTCACGGGCTGCGTACTTCTCCAGTACACGGCCAAAGATGAATTCGATGATCTCTTCAACTTCTTTGCCCCACATATCGTCCCGTGTCAGCTCGCCTTCTTCCAAAAGCTTGCTGTTCACATAATCAGCAACCTCCTGCAGCTCCCAGTTCTCGGGAATATCGTCACTGCAGTGGGCATGAACAATACGGTCAATAACCGGCTTAATCATTTCAATTACGACGTCTTTGATATTGTCAGACTCCAGAATCTCGCGGCGCTGCTTGTAGATAATCTCACGCTGCTGATTCATGACGTCATCATATTGAAGTACGACTTTACGAATATCGAAGTTGTTGCCTTCGACACGTTTTTGGGCGGATTCTACAGCACGCGTGATCATACGGCTCTCGATCGGCTGATCCTCTTCAAACCCAAGACGGTCCATCATGTTCAGCACGTTGTCTGCACCAAAACGCTTCATCAGTTCGTCACCGAGCGACAAGTAGAACTGAGTGGAACCCGGGTCGCCTTGACGTCCCGCGCGGCCGCGCAGCTGATTGTCGATCCGGCGTGATTCATGGCGTTCTGTACCAATGATATGCAGACCTCCGAGATCTGTCACTCCTTCACCGAGTACGATATCCGTCCCGCGTCCTGCCATATTCGTAGCAATAGTTACGGTTCCCGGCTGACCTGCATGGGAGATGATCTCTGCTTCCGCCGCATGATGCTTGGCATTCAGCACCTGGTGTCTGACACCTTTGCGTTTCAGCATTTCCGATACACGTTCGGAGTTCTCAATAGAAACCGTACCTACCAGCACGGGTTGATTCTTTTTGTGGCGCTCCACAATTTCTGCTACCACTGCGTTAAACTTACCGTTTTCGCTTTTGTATACAACGTCCGGCATATCCGCACGCTGGTTCGGTTTATTGGTTGGCACCTGCAGAACTTCTAGACCATAGATCTTCTTGAACTCTTCTTCTTCGGTCTTCGCAGTCCCCGTCATACCACCTAGCTTACGGTACATCCGGAAGTAGTTCTGGAAGGTAATAGTAGCCAGGGTCATACTCTCATTCTGCACCTGAATTTCTTCTTTGGCTTCGATAGCCTGGTGTAACCCGTCACTATAACGGCGTCCCGCCATCAAACGGCCGGTGAATTCATCGACAATAACAACCTCGTCCTCATTCACTACATAATCAACGTCGCGGCGCATAATTACGTTCGCCTTGAGCGCTTGAACAATATGATGATTCAGAGTTACATTGGCATGGTCATACAGATTTTCCACCCCAAAAGCGCGCTCTGCCGTAGCCACACCTTTTTCAGTCAAAGCCACGGATTTCACCTTGATATCAACAGTATAATCCTCTTCCGCAGTCAGTCTCTTTACAAAACGGTCTGCTGCATAATACAGCTCCGTCGATTTCTCGGCCTGTCCGGAGATAATAAGTGGAGTCCGCGCTTCATCAATCAGGATGGAGTCAACTTCATCAATAATACAGAAATAGAGCGGACGCTGAACCATTTGCTCCTTATACAGCACCATGTTATCGCGCAGGTAGTCAAAACCAAACTCGTTGTTTGTGCCATACGTAATATCGCAGGCATAAGCTTCTTGCTTATCAGCATGGTCCATGCCGTTCAGGTTTACCCCAACCGTCATACCCAGGAAGTTATAAATTTGTCCCATCTGCGCACTGTCGCGTTGAGCCAGATAGTCATTGACCGTTACAACATGTACACCTTTGCCGAGCAAAGCGTTCAGGTATACCGGCAGTGTACCTACCAGCGTCTTGCCTTCACCCGTCTTCATCTCGGAGATCCGGCCTTCATGCAGCGCCATACCTCCAACTAATTGAACGTCAAAATGCCGCATGCCCAGCGTCCGTTTGGAAGCTTCGCGTACGGTTGCAAATGCCTCAGGAAGAATTTCCTCCAAGGTTTCGCCCTTCTCAATCCGGGCACGGAATTCATCGGTCTTGGCTTTCAGTTCTTCATCCGAAAGTGATACGAAATCGGGCTCCAACCCATTAATTACATCGACCGTCTTCATGAGACGTTTGACATCACGTTCATTGGTGTCGCCGAATATTTTTTTTACAAGTCCTAGCATGGTTAACCCCTTTCATGCAACACAGATGGTGGAACCGAGCCCATCCTCACTAATATTGAAAGGGCCATATATGATTTCGATTCCGCTGCTTCATAAATTGTAACAGTTTGTAAGAGAAGCCGCAATACAAGCAGCCGCAACCTTATTTTTCAAGTGAACTCATTACTGCCAAAGTGCCGCTATTTTGTCATAAACACATGTATATACGCACAAGAGCCCTATTCGCTTATGGCGAATAGGGGCTCGGTTAATTTTCTTTTGTCAGACTGAAGTAAATCTCTGCTCCAAGTCGGGTTACGGCTTCATGCATCCAAACCTAGTCTTGTTCGATCAGGCCATACTTGCCGTCATTGCGTTTGTAAACAACGCTAACTTCAGAAGTATCAATATTGGAGAACACGAAGAAATTATGTCCAACCATGTTCATTTGCAGGATCGCTTCTTCTACATCCATAGGCTTCAAAGTGAAGCGCTTGTTCCGCACGACTTCCAAATCATCGTAATCCTGTTCCTCAACAGCAATGCTGCTTGGTGCTCCTTCCACAAAGAGCGTTTTCAGGCTTCCTTCCTGACGGAACTTACGATTGAGCTTGGTTTTGTGTTTGCGAATCTGGCGTTCCAGCTTGTCCACCACGGCATCGATGGATGCGTACATATCATCGCTGCGGTCTTCCGCACGAAGCGTTACACCTGCTAGCGGGATCGTGACTTCCACCGTATGAAGGCCGCGAACAACGCCAAGCGTCACATATCCTTCTGAGGTAGGGGGTGCATCGAAGTACTTCTCAAGTCTGCTGAGCTTCTTATCAACATAATCTCTCAAAGCGTCGGTCACTTCAATTTGTTGACCTCGAATGCTGAATTGCATGGGCACTCCTCCTTTGTTTACATAGCCATTATACCAAATTGTCAGGCCTAAGTAAAAAACAAATCATGACAGTGTTTACATCCAGCTAACAAAAGATGTCACAGCCCCCCCATATACATAAATAGGTCCGGCCAGAGCAACTCAAGCTGCCTGGGCCGGACCTAGTGTTATCGGTTAATATTGCAATTATCCAGCTCTTACTTGGTTTGAATACGCAGAATTTCTACAGGTGACCAGACACTGCCGGAACCTGTAATAAAGTATACCTTGTAGCTGGTTTTGGCAGTTAGCCCAGTCAAGCTCAGTGTCTGTCTTACCGCCGGTGAAGGCGCCGGAGTGATCCAACCTGTCCAAGGTGCGGCAAGTTGGGCCCCTGAGCTATTTTGTCCGGCAGCAATCTGCGCCGCAGTCGGGTTGGCGGCATTAGCCGGCAGTACAACATATCTTACTGGAGCCGAAACACCACCTGTCTGCCCATATTTCACATAGACATCTGCTGTCACTGTTCCCATATGTCCCGGTTCAACCAGCGTGATCGATGTTGGAGTACTTGTGTTCGTCTTCAAAAGAAGCTTCGATACCGTTGACATGTTCCCGGCAGTATCTGTAACGATGATGTATGTTGCATATTCTGTATTAGGCTGCAACCCGTATACCGAAAAAGAAACAGTTGACCCTGCCGATGTGGCCTTGGTTCCATAGTTCACTCCTTGGGTTCCAGCACTTGTCTTTCCCAGTTTTACCTGCGAGGCACTAGGATTCGGCATGCTGCTGCTGTAAGGAGCCACCACATAATAGATTGCTCCGGTTACGGATGGAGTAAGGTACACATCTGCTGTCACCGAACCCACATGTCCATAAGTTACACCACTTACTGATGGTGTAGTGATAACACCACCGCCGCCACTACCTCCGCCACTACCGCCACCTGGTACAGGGGTTGCAGTGGGAGTAGGAGTTGCGCCAGGCGCAGGCGTCGCTGATGGAGTTGGTGTAGGGGTCACTCCAGGGGTAGAAGGCTTAAATACAACCGAATTGCTGATAATCCCCACAGCCTCTGCCCGGGTCAGCGATCTCTTAGGACCAAAGGTTCCATCCGGGTACCCGTTGATGATCTTTTTACCTGCTGCGGCTGCCACTGCCCCTTTTGCCCAAGCGGCAATTTGAGCATTGTCTTTAAAGGTTGTAGAAGCTGCGGCGGTATTCAAGCTAAGCAATTTGGCAGCAATGACGGCTGCCTCTTGTCTGGTCAAAGGATTAGCGGGACGGAATGTTTTATTCTCATAACCGCCGATATAACCGGCTTGCACGGCTTTCGCCACCTCGGAGTATACCCAGTTAGTCTTTTTCACGTCGGTGAAGCTGATCGTTCCCGTATCCTTGAACCCGAACAGACGATTAATCAGTGCTACATATTCGCCGCGCGTTATCGCCTTGTTAGGCTTCACCGTACCATCCGGGTAACCGCCTAGATACCCTTTATTCAGCCAATCCTGCAATTGCGTCTGCGCCCAGTGTCCTTGAATATCCTTGGGGGCAGGGGCAGCAGAGATACTGCCTAGAGATCCGAGTAGCATACTTGCACCCAGTATCCCTGTCATTAATCCACGCCACGTCTTTTTCATTCTGCTTTTCATCCTCCTGAGTGTTTGATGGGCATAGGCTTACTGCATCGCTCCTGAACAACGGTCTCGCTCAAAAGGCCACACGCCTAAGCATAAAGAATGTACGTCGAGGCAAGATAGAAAGCCCAACGTCTTCCATTACCCAAATACTGGAGAATGTTAACATTTTCCGTTAAATTAATTTCACACTTTGTCTAATTCCAACTTAATTTCACCACATCTGGAACGACTTTTTTGTAAAAAAAGCATTAAAAAAGACCCTGGGGAAAATCCCCAGGGTCTACGCTAGCGTTGTCTCAATTGCTAACCATCTACCATATATGTAGGTCGGCTGCGCCGGATGATTATAATTTGATGACGTTAGCTGCTTGTGGTCCGCGTGCACCTTCAACGATGTCGAACTCTACGGATTGGCCTTCATCCAAAGTCTTGAAACCGTCAGTTTGAATCGCGGAGAAGTGTACGAATACGTCGCCACCATCGGCAGTTTCAATAAAACCATAACCTTTTTCTGCGTTAAACCATTTAACTTTACCTTCCATTGACTAAACATTCCCTTCGTCATCAGATGAACGTGAGTCTTGCTCACAACTCGACTATACCACCGCTGCTTCTCCATTGTCAATTGGAATAGTAAATGTTTTCTTTCAATATTTTACCATTCAATAATTAACCAAATTCAAGCGAAAAAATGTGATATCAAGATCAAAAAAAGGAGCAGACGGTATATAATACCCGGCTGCTCCTGAGATGAAACATTTGGAAAAGTATTATTTTCGGCGGTCCATGAGAATGCTGTCCGCACTGTATTTCGCTTCATATGCACTCCGCTGCACTTTGGCATGGTTGCGCTTCTGCAGAAAGTCTTGTGCCTCCAACCGCAAGACATTCATACGGTCTAGTAGGGCGTAGTCATGCTCCAAAATCCGATGAATTTCTTCCTTTTGTGCAGAAGTAGACTGACAAATTGCGACTTGTTCTGCAATCGAATCGACAATCTCCTGCCGTTCCTCTACGAAAGCCTCAAGCTCCTCATACGTCGCTTCCTGAAGCCGGCCCATCATCTCCCGAGTGAGCTGATCCAGACTGCGGATAAGTTCATCCATTTGCCGTCTCGGTCTGGCCTGCCGCAAGCTTCGAGGCTTGGAGCCAGGTTTCACGCAGGTCGGTCAGATAGCCCAATGCTTCTTCAGCCTTCTCCGGGCTTTTGCGGATGTTGGCTTCTATTAACAGATGATTCGTATATTCATATAGAGAGAAAAGATTCTTGGAGACTTCATAAGACTGGTCCAGTGTACTCATCAGTTCACTAATGATTGTTTGGGCTTTGCCGAAATTAAGGTTTGTTTTCTCATAATCCATTTTGTTCAATCCATCCATTGCTGTTCTTACGAAACGAATGGCTCCATCGTAGAGCATCATTACCAGTTGGGCAGGCGTAGATGTCTGAACAGAAGATTGCCGGTATTTCTCATAGGGAGAAGTCATCATGCGTATTCACCTCTATCGGTTAATGTGCTACGAAACTGGACAAGCTGGCGGACTGGGAATTGTATTTATTCATAGCTGTTTCCATGGCTGTAAATTGTTTGTAATAGTTTGTCTCCATATCGGTTAGGCGGGTAGTCAGTGTACTGATACGCTTATTTATATCTTTTAACTGCTTGCCCATAGTGCTCTCTTCTTTGTAAGTTGCGTTCAAATCAGAAGAGGTTTTCAATGTTCCTGCTTTATCTGCCATAACACTAAGTACATTATTTAGGCCATCAGAGATTTGAACAAAAATTCCACTCGGCTTAGAAGTATCCGTCGATGAATATTGGAATAAATTCATTACACCCTGAGGATTGTTATCTATTGCACTCTTAAGCTTGTCCACATCTTTAATATAGATCTTACCTTCTTCATAGTACTTACCTGTTCCAATACCGATGGAGGCAAGATCCACACCACCTATACCATTTAATCCCGATTGGATGGCAGATCTCATTTTGCTTATAGCCGAGGTAAGAATACTATCATCTTTCAATATACCGCTTTTGGCCCTAGCTTGCCAGTTTTTAATATCATCATCAGTCATACCCTTTTTCTGATCGTCTGTCAGAGGGGGATATGAGCGATATTTTTCCTCACTTGTCTTAGTGTTCAATGTATTCAATAATTCATTGTAGTCTTTAATAAAGGAAGTAATAGTTTCCAATACCTTTGATGAATCCACTGAGGTTGTGATTTTTGATGCTTTTCCATCTTCGGTTTTTCCAAGTAAAGTAATAGATACACCGTTTAAAAGAAATTTATTACTTTCAAAATCTTTGCTTATGCCATCTACTGTAATATTAGCTTTTTGTGCAAGTGAGGTTGTCGAGGGTCCACCGGATGTATTAAATACATTTAACAGTCCGTTCTCGGCAGCTCCTGGGGCCGATACGGATATATGCTTATCAAACTGATTGGAGGTTAGAATCATTTGGCCTTTGACCTGATCAAAAGTAGCTGTAAGCTTCACATCGTTATTGGAATTGATGGTGTTAACGACTTCAGATATTGTCTTACTCTCATCAAAAGAAAAAGTCTGGCCATTTACGATCATTTTATAAGTAAACTTACTTGGATTACCAGGATCAGCTTGTGCAGTAAAACCAGTAGCCGCTGCAACTTGTTTCAATGTGCTTTTGGAAGTAATATCAGTCAATACAGATGTAGTTGTTACCTTCTCATTCGATGCCAATTGATTGACAGTCACATTCATCGGTATTTGGTTAGCATCTGCGGTTCCCTCGGCAGACAATGCAGTCGTATTTCCACTTACGGTGGCCTTCATCGCATTCATCGCTGAGGACTTTTTATAGGTATCCAGTTTATTATTACGAAAATCAACAAGCTTGCTGTTCATTTCCCGGTAACTATCTCTTGTCCACTCCATAATTTGTTTCTGCTGATTCAATTTGTTCAAGGGTTCACGCTTGGCTGTCATTAACTGCTTAACCATGGAGTCTACATCCATACCGGATGCTAGGCCACTAATTCTCATATTATTCTCCCCCTCACTCTATATCCGTTCATCTATTATAATTCCGGCGAGTTCCATCATCTTAGCCACAAGATCCAAAGTTTTCTCGGGAGGGATTTCCCGAATCAATTCTCCAGTATCCTTGTTAAGTACTTTTACCATTATGGCATGAGTTTTCTCGTGAATACTGACTTCAAGAGTAGTAGTAGGTCCCTGAAGGGCTTTTACCGCCTTTTCAATATTCCGTACGAGTTGTTCTTCACCTACCGTGACACTTGCACCCTGTTTTTCCATTTTGTTAAGTTCTTGGGCGTTAGCAGGTGTTTTTATGTCGGATACCTTGTCTTTTGCCAAAGATGTCCCTGCAAGATTGTTCGAAGCCTGTCCTCCACTTGCTGACAATGAAAACTGTACATTCATAATTGAGCCCTCCGGAAAACAATTTACTATATATATCGGCTTTCGTTAGCTGAAGTTTTAGGAAAGCTCAAATAAATAAAGAAATAAAAGGAATTTGGATACTGATCAACTCACCAGAATGACAATTTTAAATAGGCCCTCAGAAGAGAAGGCCATACAGTATGTATATAGGGTCGGGTCTATAATATATATTCTTGTTTACACTTAGTTCATTCAAAAAGAAAAGGAGACCCCAGATAATCTAGGATCTCCTTGAAGTTCGTTAAGATTAACGAAGCAATTGAAGAACGCCTTGTGGCTGTTGGTTAGCTTGAGCCAACATTGCTTGTGCAGCTTGAGCAAGGATGTTGTTCTTAGTTTGCTCCATCATTTCCTTAGCCATATCTGTATCACGGATACGTGATTCAGCAGCTGTCAGGTTCTCGGACGAAGTGTTCAGGTTGTTGATTGTGTGTTCCAAACGGTTCTGGAATGCACCCAATTTAGCACGTTCGGAGGATACTTTTGTCAATGCATCATTGACCGAAGTAATTGCCGCTTCTGCACCTGTTTGTGTTGTGATGTCAATGTTATTGATACCCAGGCTTTTTGCATCGATTTTGTTGATATCAACTTTCATCGATTGGTTTTGGTTAGCACCAATGTGCATAGTCAATGCGTTGTTGGTAACAACGATATCAGTGGTAGACGCAGCTGCAGCAAGAGCTGTATCAGTCGTCATTTTGAATTGAAGGCCGCCTGCTTGGAAATCGCTATCTGTGATTTTTGTAGCAGCTGCGCTGGTATAGGTTGTTGAACCAGCAGTATTTTTAATTGCAAAATCATTTGCACCATAAGTAGCATTCAAATTAAAGGACATTTTTCCTTCAGCAGCCACACCAGCCGCTACACCTTTAAGAGTGAATTTAGTAGCTGTTCCATCTGGAGCAGTACCAGTCAGTGGACCACCTGCTACTGTGTCAAGTGCAGAAGCGCTAGCTACAACAACGCCGTCTTTATTCTTCAGCGTGACATCAAACTTATTAGCAGCACCAGTAGCTTTAGTTTCCAGCGTGTAGTCGCCAAGCTCCAGACCTTTAACCTTCGTTGTATCAGAAAAATCGAAGTCACCGCTAGCCAACCCAGTAGTGTTAGTTTTAATGTCAGCAACGATTGCTGCAGGATTAGCTTGCGTAATCGTGTACGTATCAGTTGCCAAGCCGGAATCAACAACATTCACCGGTTTCAAAGCAAGTGCATTAGCGCCTTTAATATTTGCATTGTTACCAACAGAACCATCCAGCAATTTCTTGGTATTGAATTCAGTTGTGTTGGAGATACGATTGATTTCGTCTGTCAGCTGGGAAACTTCTTTTTGAAGTTCCTTACGGTCGGAGTCAGTGTTCGTATCATTGGAAGATTGAACGGCTAGCTCACGCATACGTTGCAGAATGCTATGGGTTTCGTTCATTGCACCTTCAGCTGTTTGGATCATGGAAATACCATCTTGTCCGTTTTTGGAAGCCATGTCCAAACCGCGGATTTGACCACGCATTTTTTCGGAGATTGCCAGACCGGCAGCATCGTCACCGGCACGGTTGATGCGAAGACCGGAAGACAATTTCTCGATGTTCTTGTTAGTTGCTGCAGTGTTGCTACCCAATTGACGATGTGTGTTCAACGCCGCGATATTGTGGTTAATAATCATTTGATATTTCCTCCCTGAAATTAAGTTAGTTCCACATCCATGTGGTAAACGCCGAACCATTAAGGTCGGCCGCCCTGCCGGATCAGCGTCTAATACATATATCGACGGCATGTCCCCAACTGTTTAGAGCATTTCAAAGATTTTTTTTTTTATTATTCGAATTCCTCAGAAATAATAAGGACCTACACCTGATTTCCCATGGCGTAGATCCTTATTCGTACAATTCTATTTCATAATTAATCAATGTTATTGGGCATTTGGCCCACGCAACCGATGAATCAACGCATTCAAATCGGATTGCTGAGGCGCTGCGGACTCCCGGTTAGCCTCCTGTATGGAGAGGTACACTTCCTTACGAAAGATATCAACATGCTTGGGAGCTGAGATTCCAACCTTCACCGTATCTCCATCTACACTTAATATGGTTAGTTCTATCTGATCCTGGATGACAATTGACTCTCCCTTTTTTCGTGAAAGCACGAGCATGTCACCCACCAACCTTTCCATTCATAGCCTGCTGCTCTTGTATTAGACTATGTCTTGTATGATAAGGGGCTTTATGCAGTACAATTTGTTTGCCGAAACGCTCAGAAGGATTCAATACAATAGGAGCAAGCAAGTTAATTGTAGAGTGCTCCACCTGTTCCTTTAACGTTATGATGCAGCGAACGGCTACATTTGAGTGGATTCCCAGCTCCTCAGCTTCATCATCAGGCAATTCAAACTCATAGCTGGGGTAGAAGTCAAACGGATCACCTAATAAAAAGGATAATCCCTCCTGCTTCACAGATTGCAGCACCCAAAAGGGGGAATCTTCCATAGCAATTAAGGCAAAATCAGTTTCTTCGTCAAAACCAGGAATTCCTTTGGAGAAATGGTATAATTGTTCCTCATTCACTTCAACTTTTCCCCAAGATAACGTTTCTATAATCAAGTTTTTCACTCCTCAAAAGTTTTGCCTGGCAAAACTGTCGTCTTAATGATTCTATTAATCGCATATATGATAACAGAAAAGCTATAGAAGCGCTCTTGGCACATCTATAGCTTAAAAAGCTACATTTGAACATTTACTTCCGGGGGAATAAACTGTACGGAAGCATACTGCTGCATATATATATTTAGCTTACCACGAGTGTATTCGATCTCCGGGCGGTGTCTCTCAACTTGTATATCGACTTGGGCAGGGCGGAAATCAATCTGAGGTGCTCTCGTTTCAAAATGTATCTCTACATTGTCATAGGATGCCGGACCTCGAATCTCCGGAAACGAGTTCGGTTCAGTATCCGTACCGTAGACTTCAGCAATAGTATTGCCTGGTTTGAAAAACTCAGCCATACGGTTCCCCTGATCTACCTTTCTGGCAATTCCCTGGAGATAAAGCTGTTGAATTCCAGAATAAATCCGCTTATTCATTTCCAACATACCCCCGCCGTAATAGGCTGCCCTAGCTGCAGATTGGTCTATCTTTAGCTCAGGACGAGTGGATTGAACCGTGAGTTCACTAGGAGTGGTAGTAATATTCACTTCCGCTTTGGGCTGCGAAATGGAGTATGCGCCCGGATCAGCGTCAATGCCAATCAGTGCTGGCGTCTGCCGAATCTGTAGTATAGGCTGCATTGGCGAGTACCTCCTCAGTTATCTGATGAAGTCCACGAGAGAGGTTGATATGATCTTGGCTCCCACTGACAGTGAAGCGTTATAGATATTTTCTTGAATCTTGGACTGCATAATTAGTCCCTCGTAATCCGCATCCTCAGTCTTGGCCTGCAGATCGGTCAGATTCGTATTCAAATCACCCAGACGGTCCTGCATTAATTCCACGCGATTGGTCTTGGCACCTATCTCGGAGCGGGCTGTCAAAAGCTTCTCAACACGTGAATCGATATTATTGAGTTGATTGGACACTCCCTTATAGTCACCAGATTTCAACGCTGCTGAAATATTGTTGAAAACGGTAAATACATTATCAACATCCCCTGTGTTACCAAACACATCATTTCCAGTCATATTAATAGGTAGTTGTACACCTTCACCCACAATATAATTTATCTGCCCCGGATCTGTAGTAATAGCTTGAGACACATCGTACGTCCCGTCCGCACCTTTGGCAAAGTCATAGGGTTTGGTATCATATTTCTCGCCGTTAAAGATATACTTCCCATTAAGTTTACTGTTCGAGATATCCACAAATTGTTCCTTCAATTGCATTACTTCCTGATTGATGCTATCTAATGCTGACTGAGGGTTAGTACCATTGGAAGCCTCAACAGTCAATTCCCGAAGACGTTGAACGACATCTCCAGCCTGACCCAGAACAGTATCATTATAATCAAGCCATGAAATTGAACTGTCCACATTCTTGGTGTACTGTTCATTCGAAGACAGCTCAGCACGGTAACGCAGGGAGTAAGTAATCCCTACCGGGTCATCGGAAGGCTTATTGATTTTGCGGCCGCTGGACAACTGAAGCTGGGTGTCGTTCATGGTGCGCGCATTGCGGTTTAGGTTAAGCAGCAGCTGTGAATTCATCATATTGGAGGTTACCCTCAACATAAGCTTTTCCTCCTTTATCTGCCGACAGTGCCGGTAGAATTAATTAGTTTGTCGAGCATTTCGTCATAGGTCGTCATAAACCGAGCAGCGGCGCTATAAGCATGCTGGAATACCAGCATATCCGACATTTCTTGATCCAGAGACACTCCGCTTACAGACTGGCGGCGTGAATTCACCTGTTCCACCAGATAATCGGCATTACTCGTCTGACGTGTAGCTTCCTGGGATTGAATCCCTAGTTGCCCCACCATGGAGCTGAGATATGATCCGATAGTGCCGCTCTTAATACCATCCGCTGTAGTGAACGTATTGTTGTCCTTCATGTTACTGAACAAAAGCGCCAGTGTATTGTTCCCTTTAATTACCGATACCTTTCCGGCAGTGTCTGTAGTGGCGCGGAGAGAAGTAGCAAATAGGGAAGGATCTGCAGCAATTTCCGGATTCAGTCGAAGATTGCTCGCGGTGATCGCTTCTCCGGCCACTGATGATGTGAAGAATGGGCGGCCTGTGCTGCCATCCATCCCATACCCCAGCTGATGAAGGCCATTCAGACCCTTGACTGTAGTTTTCAAATCACCTGTCAACGGGATAGGGACTGCAGCACCGGCAAGGAGCGTTGTTTTGGTGCCATCGGCATTGACAATTTCTGAATCCTTGAACACCGTGGTACCAGCCGGAAGTGTTGAACCCGCAGGAATCGTAACCTTCACCTCGCCATTAGCGATTGTATTGGCCATATCATCCAACTGTTTCTTATAATCCGCGACGTAGGTTTTACTGGAAAAGACCATTCCGTAAGCCTCTCCAGCCTTGAGATCCCCGGAGGCATAAGCCGTGTTGAGAAACGCGCTGTCTACAGTCGCTGTAACGGCTTGCCCTTGAACCAACTGCCGGGTACCCAGCGATATATTATAGCCAGCATCGGTCTCCAGAACAGTAATGTTCGCAATCTTAGACAGCTTGTCTGTCATCAGGTCACGCTGATCCCGCAAATCATTGGCATGATCGCCCATACCTTCGATTTTGGCAATGGATTGATTCAGGTCAGCGATAGAGCTCAAATAGCCCTGAACCTGTTTTCCTTTGACATCAATATTAGTACTGAGATCCCGGTCCAGATTACTCAACTGTGTACTCATATAGTTCACCGCATCTGTGAGCGACTCCGCAGTCTGAACAACAATCTTACGGGCTGTAGGATCTTCAGGGTTCTTGCTGAGGTCAGACCAGGATTTCCAGAAATTATCCAGTACTGTTCGAATGCCTGTATCCGAAGGCTCATTCACGATGGCTTCGAGCTTGTCCAGTGTATCGGATTGGATGCTCCAGTTGCCGCTGGCAGAGTTCTCACCCCGGTACTGATCGTCCAGGAACATCTCGCGGATACGCTCGATGGAAGTGAACTCGACCCCAGTACCCAGCTGACCGGGAACCGTGGAATTCGTAAGACCGTATGCTTCAATGGGAGAAGCGGCCTTCATGTTCACGCGCTGGCGGGTGTAGCCCTCCGTATTGGCGTTAGCGATATTGTGTCCGGTTGTGCTGAGCGCAGCGGTCTGTGTGAACAGGCTTCGTCTTGCCGTCTCAATTGAGTGAAATGTGGATGTCATGCTACTGGTTCCTCCCTTATGATGGCTCCGGCAAAACGGCTTGCAAGAACGGTAAGTCTATCCGCGTGCGTCAAAAAGACCCGGCCGGGTGGAGCCACTGCCCTTGTCGGACGGATGATGGTAAGTAAAATCCTGGTTCGGTCTTCCGACCAGCAAATCCAGGGAATAATCTATAAAGGTAAGCGACTGCTCAATCAGCTTCTGATTCAGCTCATTGGCCTGCTTCAAGCGGCGTAGCGTACCTGAAAGCTTCTGCTGAATATGCAGCAGCCGCGACTTGTCTTCAGGATCAAATACAAGACGTGAGAGCTCAGAGAGGTTCAGGTTCAGGTTGGAACGAATCCCGACCCCCTGCAGAAAAGCATATGCGGCCTGCGCACGCTGCTCTTCGAGCTGCTCAATTAGCTTCATTAGCTTGGATTCCCGGTTCAGGATGTCAATCAGACCATCCACCTTGTTATCCATAATCGTCTGTTTCTTAAAAGCGGCCAGATCCAGCATTTGAATATGCGCTTCGTCCAGCCGCTCAAGCAATTCCAGCAATGTTGTCAATGGCATGGGTGTCTTCACCTAATTCTCGGAGGATTGCTTAAAGTAGGGGGCGAGTGTGGCTGCGAGCTTGGCTGCATCAACTTGGTAGGTACCTGCGGAAACTTGCTGTTTCAAGCTTTCAATCTTGCTTGCACGTTCGTCGTCAACTTCTCCGCTTTTCTGTGCCTGCAATAGCTTTATCGCTTCATCTGAGATCGAAACCTCATCCTTGCGTGTGCTTTTCTTCAGTTGTTCCTGTCTAGGCGATTCCGCGCTGCGTTGATACGGGTTAATCGCATTAATACGTCCGGTCTCGTTAATTTTCATAACTTCCACCTTCCTTTTAATATAAAAAAGCCGATAATCTTTACTAAGTTTATCGGCCATCTTTGAAACATTCTTTATACCTGCAAGCGTTATTTTGCAGATTTAATTATTCACGCATCTTGTCGACGGCCCGGTATGCGCCTTCCCCAGATTTTTTAGAGGGTTCTGCAGGAGCAACTTCCTTCACTACATTGGTCAGATCTTTGCGTAAACGGCTGCGGCAGCTGTCGCACATATGGCCTTCCCGGATTAAGGTTCCGCAGACTTCACAAGGGTACATCATATTCGGCGCATTCGCGATAGAAATCCGGCCTTCCCGAATAAAACGGGTAATCTCCTTAATCGGAATTTCCGTTGCATCGGACAGCTCCTGAATATTAGTGCCTCTGTTTTCGCGCAAATAACTTACACAGGTTTCATATTGATGCTCCAAATCCTTAATACAGGGCTGGCACAGGTCCATAATATTTTTGACGTATAACCGGCCGCACCGTGGACAATTGTCTAGATTCATTTTCAGCAGCGGCTCCCTTCCATACATTTTGTGCAGCGTATAATATCTTATGCTCCTAGATTACATGATTGCAGAAGCTTCGTCTATCATTAGTATCGGCTATTGAGGTGCAATGTGTTTATATTAGTTTTACAAATAAATACTGAAACGTTGCTTAGATTGGGCAGAATCACGAACGTGCCCAGGTCAAACTGTAAATATCCGCTGTACAGCCTAGGCTGCCGGTCAATACATGAATAGTTTCCGCGCAGGCCCGGATCGTACTTCCTGTTGTGTAAATATCATCGATAATGATGATTTGCAGAGGCTGTGACTGAGTCTGAAGTCCGGCTGACTCAAGCCAATAGACAAACTCTGCGCGAATAGCAGGATCCGGGTTGGCTGCAAAAGCATGCTTCATATCCGCCAGCCGTTCGGCGCGGCTTTTGAAACTCTGTTTACCGGTATGATGGGTGCGGACCAGCAGCGGCAGCTGGGGAATCCTTCTGCACCGGGACAGAACGTCCGCCAGACGCTCAGCCTGATTGAACCCGCGTTCAGCCAGCCGGGCGTCACTTACCGGAACCGGGACCAGCAGATCCGCCTGCCATAAGCTGGCACGACTGATGCGCTTGAATTTGCCTTTGATAGCAGGAAACTTCGAATGGATTTGCCGGGAACCTTCACCGCGCAGCTGCCCCCGCTCTGCTTGGAGAACCGTATATGCCCGATCCAGCATCAGACCGAGTACAGGGGCCAGACGTTCGTTCCCCCTATATTTATACTGGCCCAGAACCTCACGCATCACACTTGTGTAAGCTACCGCACTGCGGTTGCAGACTATTGGACCCGTGTCCCCGCTGCGGCTGCAATCCGGACAGCCCACATGGCGGCCGCATTTAGAGCAGCGCGGATTACGAATCCAAGGGATGGAGGTCTGGCAGATTTTGCAAACTTCTGGAATTTCTGATGATAATTGAGTTTTTTTACCACAAATAAGACAGTCCGAGGCGGAAGGAGCAAGCAGTGACTTGGCTACTTGGAACCATGTGCTCATCAAGATTATAACCCCGCTCCCTTGCTTATGTACCCTTGTCTGCGGGCGATGGTATTCATCGTTCGGATCTGTGCGACTGCTCCCCGTTGTGATTTCGTCCATTGCGGAGAGAAAAACAAAACGGTTCCTGCCGGATCTTCTTTGGAGCGCCCAGCTCTTCCAGCCATCTGCACCAGTGAGGCTTCATCAAAAAGGCTGCTGTCCGCATCCAGTATAAAAACATCACTGCGGGGAACGGTAACCCCCCGTTCGAGGATTGTCGTCGTAACAAGAAGTGAGATTGCGCGGCTGCGGAAAGCCTCAACCTTCTCCGCTCTTGCCGGGTCCCGGGAAGAAGTGCCCTCAATTGCTGCTCCGGGAAAGTCCTGGCGGAGAAGAACCAGTAATCCTTCGATGTGGGCTATTCGCGACACAAACAGAAAAATTTGTGCCTTACGCGCAAAGGATCTGCGAAGTGCCTGCAGCAGATTTCCGGGCAGCGCTCCCCGCTTCAGGCAAACATGGACGGAAGACATCCCAACATGCCGGGGCACCGGCAGCGGATGACCATGGAAGCGGACAGGTACCCTGGCATGCGGCAGCTTACCTGCGCGGGCTAAACGCTGCAAATCCGTTGGCGGTGTAGCTGACAGGTAGATGAACGAACCCCCTGGCTTGCAAGCATGCTCTGCCGCATAGGCCAGCATAGGATCGTTGTGGTAGGGATAGGCATCGAGCTCATCGATGATGACAAGGTCAAAGCTCTGGTAGAAGCGCAGTAGCTGGTGGGTTGTGCCCAGAGTCAGCTGGCCGTGGGTCCAGCGGTCTGCGCTGCCGCCGTACAGCACGGCGAGCGTCTCCCCCGGGAACGCCTTGGCGAGCCGCGGCGCGAGCTCCAGCACGACGTCGCGCCGCGGCGTGGCGACGAGCGCACGGCCTCCGGCAGCGAGCACGGCCGTAAGGAGCGGGAACGTGATCTCCGTTTTCCCCGCTCCCGTGACGGCCCAGAGCAGGAACCGCTCTGGGCTCCGGGCGGCGGAGCGCTGCCGCGGCTCCGCCAGGAACCCCAGCGCAGCGCCGGCGGCCCCCGCCTGCGCCGCGCTAAGCCCCCACCGGCGTGCCGCCACGGTGGGGGAAGCTCCGGCCGTGCACCGCACGGCCGGAGAGGCCGCGCTGCGCAGCAACAGCGCGCAAGCCCGGCTGCGCCCGAGTGCGAGGCAGGCCTCGCAATAGGCGCAGCCTACAAGGCCGCACGCGGCGCAGGCCGTGCGGCCCGTGGGGGCGCTGCCGCAGCGCAGGCAGCGTTCTTCCGCGCGGCGGGCACCCGCGCCGCGCCGGAGCAGGCGCAGCTGCGGCAGGCGGAGCGCCGCAGTGCGCAGGAGGCGGCCGGTGACCGCAGGGAACCGGCCTGCGCCAAGCAGGCGCGCGGAGGTTGCGCGCGCCGTGTGCCATGCCCCTGTGCTGCGAAGCACAGGGGCTGCGCCAACAGCGGCCTCCACGCTCAGCCGCCCCTGCAAATGGCAGAGCTGAACAGCCGCCCGCCACTGTCCAGCCAATCCTGGAAGCTGCTCCTCCAGGAGCGCTTCGACTTCAGGCTGGAGTAATGAACGGCCATCCAGTACCTGCATCAACTGCTCTGCCGCAGCTCCAAGAACATCCGCGCATATGCCTTTTTCACAACCTATAGCTGATCTGTAGTTTTCATCAACTTCCGTATAGAGTCCGCCCACATTCAAGCTGCCGCCGCCTCTTCTCTCCACGTCAATTTCAGTTCTGAGCACCTCAGCCATATATCTCCCCCAGTCTTCCTCCTGCCATTGCCGCGCTGCCCGTGAGGAATCCCAGTGCTCCCTCAGCTTCACTGCCCAACCGAGAGGAAGCGCCGAAGAGAGGAGCACCAGCTTATCCGCAGCCCTATTGTTCCATCCATCCCTTTCTCCCCTGGTACCGCTCCACCATATCCTGTCAACATTCATATGGAGTGAGACCCACAGACTCCAGTCTCCTTCAAGCTCTACCGCATATACTGCTGCCTGCACCTGCTACACCTCCTAAAATTTGTTTGGACAACACAAAAAAGCACACTCCCCCATTTCTGAAGAGTGTGCTTCACCCGTTTCCTGCTTTGCTTGCATATGTTATGATTATTCGCCTCGCTTTGATCTGCATCCCCTGCTCCACGGTATTTGCAGAAAAGGCAGCGGCACCGATTGTCCGGTCCCCCGTAAATCCACTACGATTCCAGATTGAAGGTTTAGATCCGATTCAAAGGCGCAGACCGGCATAGCCGGAACAAATTCCAGGGCGGAACCGTTCTGGGCAAGCCGAGTAGCTACGTCCAACGTTGCATCATTGGATCCGTCATCCATCAAGGTTACCTGCAGCATCTTTCCGCTTAGTAATGAATGGAGGGTCAGCGCTCTGATATACCATTCCACTACATATTCATGATTACGGGTAATGAGAATGTAATGAAGCCGTTTGCCAGACTGGCTGCCCTGCCGGGATTGCTCCCGTTTACTCAGCATATGAACCAACACTACCGCAAAAACATAGATGGCCGCAATCCATATTAACTGGGCTACCATGGAGATACACCTCCTCTTATACCGACAATATATGCCGGTGATAAAAGGTCGGTGACTGCCCAGAGCAGACTGCATTTCCTTCAAATAATGCTGCAGACTCAACCAATACTTTGACTGCAGCAGAGCAGCTACAATCATTATATGTAAAAGTTTAACCTACCACTACAGGGTTACCCACCCATATTTAATCGAATTGATAACAGCCTGTGTTCGATCGTCAACTTCCATTTTTTGGAGAATACTACTCACATGGTTCTTGACGGTTTTTTCGCTGATAAACAGATATTCACCAATCATCTTGTTGCTCTTGCCTTCAGCCATCAGCCGAAGCACTTCTGCTTCACGCCGGGTCAGCGGATTATTATCGCCTGCAACAAATTTGACACCAGCCTCTTTAACCGCAGTTTCAGCAATAGCTCCTGTTTCATTGAGGTATGTCATACGGCGCAGCTGGTTGATGAGCTTGCCCGTAACCTTTGGATGAATGAAGGCATGGCCTTCACAGACTGAACGGATCGCATTAATAAGCGATTCCGCCTCCATATCCTTCAGCAAATAGCCATTGGCACCCTTGCGTAGGGTTTCAAATACATAACTTTCATCATCATGAATCGATAAAATAATAACTTTGACATCCGGGAACATTTCCCGCAGTTTTTGAGTGGCTTCCACACCGTTTTCAATCGGCATATTGATGTCCATCAGTACGATATCAGGTTTGGTTTCATTGCAGAATTCAAGTACCTGAATACCGTCACCACATTCCCCTATGACCTCAATATCTTCCTCCATATTTAAAATCCGCTTAAGCCCTTCACGAAACAACTGATGATCATCGGCCAAAAGAACTTTAATGGGCGACTTGCCAGGATTCTGGTTTTCCATCACATTACTCCTTCCCTTTTTCCACATTCGTCGGAATGTGAATTACGATTGTTGTGCCCTGATTCTCAGCTGACAGTATTTCCATTCTTCCTTCGAGCAGTTCCACGCGTTCACGCATGCCGACCAACCCAAAACTTTCACGATTTGCCTGTTCACTGATTTTTTTCACATTGAAGCCTAATCCATTATCCTTCACGACAATCTTGATCAGCTGTGCCTGATAGGTGATCTCCACCAATACGTAGCTTGGAAAAGCATGCTTGGCCGCATTCGACAATGCCTCCTGGACCAGACGGTATACGGCTGCCTCCATAGCTGAAGACAGCCGGTGCTCCTTGCCCCTCGTTTCAAAGGAGGTGCGGATCTTTGTCTTTTCCTCATAATCATGTACGTATTTTCGAAGTGTCGGAATCAGACCCAAATCATCGAGCGCCATCGGACGCAGATTAAAAATCACCTTACGCATTTCTTCCAGACTGTATCTTACCTGCCCTTTCAAGTCTATTACTTCGTCCTGTACCAGCCCGAATTCCTGCTTTACCAGCATTCTTTCTACAATTTCCGTCCTTAGGACTAGATTCGCCAGCATTTGAGCGGGACCGTCATGAATTTCCCGGGCAATTCTTTTCCGTTCCTCTTCCTGAGCCAGGATTATTTTGAGTCCAATCATCTGACGGTTCTTCGCAGATTCGACAATCCTGGTCACTTGTCCTAGTTCCCCGGATAGATATTCCAAAACAACACTCATTTGCGAACCAATAGATTCTGCCCGCTCTACCGAATTTTCGACACTGCGGACCCGCAGCTGCAGCTCGTCTCGCCTGCTCCGAAGATAGACTTCCCTCTCTCTGGTCATCATGAGCTCAAGCTGAAGCTCTGTTGCTTTCTCGTACGCGATCCGGATATCCTTCTCGGAGTAACGGACAAAGTCCCGGCTGACCTCCGTCAGCCGGATACGGGAGCGGTGGTACTGCAGCTCCAGCTTGTCTACCTTTTGCAATGTTTCATCCGTTTCATCTATGACCCGCTGCAGTTCTTTGGTGAGTGCAACAAGCTCATCCCGTGCAACCTGCAATATTTCAAATATCTGATACTTGCTGCTCTCCATCACGTCGATGGTATTCTTAATGACGCGATCTATCGCATCGGCTTGAAATTCCACGGATGCTTGCCCCATTTCTATCGGATCGTATTAAAGGCTTTCCTTTAATATTACCATATCACGATTCGATAGTTACGGTCTTCGTTTTCTGTTCCCATTTTACGGTCAATCCCAGTTGTTCTGAAACTAATCTGAGCGGTACTAAAGTCCTGCCTTGTAGGATTAAAGGCGCTACTTCAGCACTTTGGCGTTTACCGTTCAATACAAATTCCTTCATGTTTACGGTCAGATCAAGCGCCTTGGCCCCACGCAGCACCAGAATCCCTTTGGTGTTCTTATCCCATGAGGCACTCCCGCCAAATGCATCCATAACTACCTTTATCGGCACGTAGGTGCTTCCATTTTTGACAATCGGAGCCACATCAATCGGTTTCTTCACACCGTTTAGTGTAATAGACTTGGACCCGATGCTCATCGCAGCAGTTCCCTTCGGAAGTCCGGCTTCACTCGATAGGGAAGGCATGACGAATGACAGATTGTCAAAAGCAACCGTGCCTGTCTTGGCCCGTTCATCCTGGCCTTCCTCCACATTCACCACATACAGACGCTTCAATGATGCCGGGAACTTGATGCCGGAACCTGACAAATCAATATTGAGGTTTTTCCAGCCGTTCCAGTCGATCACTTTGGCCAGATCGATGTAGGAAATAGCTCCGCTTCCATCCACCACTTCTGCCCGCAGCCAGTTAAGGCTCATATCCCCCATTACATCAAGTGACATCGATGTTGCCGCTGCCGGTATGCTTTTGCCACTGCTTCCATTAAGCTGGGCATATGCGTACATTTTGCCGCTGCCCGCAGTCATATCATAGCTGAGTGACAGCACTTTGGAGCCCGCTTTTTCAGCGCTTCCCGCCATAACTGCCGCAGTTCCGGTCACACTGCTCACATTGGATGTGAATGCGATAGGATAACTAACATTTTCAAAATCCTCCCACGGGGTTGCAGTTGCTGCTGACAAGACAACTGCAGTGCTGAATCCGTCATAACGAGCAATAGCATATCCTGTCGTAACACCAGGGTCCACGGAATCAACCGTAAGTTTGCCGTCCACCACACTGCCCTTAAAGCCTATCAGCTCCCAGTTCAGTGATGCTGGCGGAACGGTAAGCGAAGAACCATTTTGGGCTACAGCTGTCACAGGTACAGACACTGACGCCCCGGCTGTGAGTGGCGCGGTTGCTGTTCCTACCGTTAGGCTTGAGAGGTTCTCTCCACCTAGTACCGTAACCTTGGTCGAGGCAGTGGCAGCCCCGCTTGCGGCTGTCAATGTAGCGGTGCCTGCTTTGACAGCAGTAGCTTCCCCGCCGCTTATGGTTACACTGCCGTTACTTGAAGTCCAGGAAGGATTGCCCGAAGCCACATCGATTGGATTGTAGTACGTATCATAGCCTTTTAAAGAATAGCTTGCCTTTTGTCCGATCAGCATTGCCGAACTGCCGCTAATTTTGATCCCTTTCACTTCCCCTTGCGGAGCCGAGGTATACACACCCACCCCGTTGACAATACTCCTCTGCTCGGTACCATACTCGGTGTTGAAGGTCAGGGTCGTCGAGGTTTCGGCAAGCGGCCGGTCAACCATGGTTGTAGAACCGCCCCCGTCCAGATTCAATCCTTTCCAGACACCGATATTTGTCATAAAGGATTGCAGCTCAGTCAGCGACATCCCCGCACTATTGGCATTGTCTTCGACTGCAATTACGTATACATACCGTCCATCCTGTGAGTAGCCCAGCGCTGTTCGTGCACGATAGCCTCCGATACTGGAGGTGGAGCGGGAAAACGTAGCCGCTTGGCCGTTATTCACCAGAATGGTATGCCCGCCAATCATCATCTGCAGACTGGCTGGATCAAGTTCCTGCTTCGTAGTTTTGGAACGTAGGGTGTAGACACTGCTCAGCTTTTGTCCTACAACCAGATGAGCTTTAACGAACTGGGCTCCCAGCCCGTGTGTCCGCAGGATGTAGGCTCCCTTTGGAACCGCCATGGGCAAAGCTTTGTCCGCTGAAATCTGGGTAATGATATCGTTTTCCACAAGCACCTCGGTAGGTGTAGTCGAGCTGTTCTTTGGCCGGTCCAGAGCCGTCCAGGCATCTGTATAGATATACGCTGCGTTGGCATGACTATAAGTCGAGCTGCCGCCCTCCGGGCTGTATGCACCTTTATTGATACCAGACAATGGGAATTGGGCTCCGTCCTCCGCGGTAACCAGTCCTTCGAATGAATACTCATCAATCACGGGTTTGCGGTCTTTGGTAACAGCAAAAGCGTACATTCCGTCAAGCTGTGAAGGTGTGGATACAACAACTCCGCCGGACACCTGCCCACCGATGGGTGCACCTTCACCGCCTGTATTGAAATAGTCTCCGTTAACCGCGGCTACTGCCCCTGTCTCCGCAGCCATGCCTCCGGTGCTTTGCCGCGTAGTCAAATGGCCGCCCTTGCCGGTCATGACATCGAGGGATACGTAAGCATTACTAAGATCGATGCGGATAACATCCGCAAGACCGCTGGCTGCTTTCCCGGAACGGGCAGTTGTGTATTTATATTTCATCATAATAGCGCCTGAAGTAATAACCTCTTCACCCAGCTTGGTAACGGCAAAGGAGGAGGCTGCCTCCGCGATCGGTGCCGGCCCTGAACTAAATTGCGGCATACCTTCAATGCCTAGGACGGGCATGATCCACAGTACTCCTGCCAATGAAGTCGCAATCCACTTTTTGGCTGGCTGCTTCTTCATTTCCTGCAACTGCTCTCTACTCTTCTTCCCCATGAAAACTTCATTCATTTCAGCGTAACTCTCCCATCTCTTTTTTAAATATCAAGAATCTTTCAAAGGCTGGGAACACATTCCTAGTTTCCCGCTACCCTTTAATAGACTGATTTTAAGAGGAAAAGTTGCGAATATTGCTAGATTTAAGCTAAATCCTCTTCTTCTTGGAGCGGCACAGGGAATGCAAAAAAAGCCCCGCAAAAGCGGGGCCTTAAGTATATTTCATTTGAGTTTACAGATATCCTGCCATGGTCAACATCCGTTGCAGCATAACGGCAGCTTGGGCACGTGTGGCATTACCCTGAGGCTGAAATTTGGTGGTAGTCATTCCCAGGATAATTCCTTGCTGTACAGCCTTAGCCACAAATTCAGCAGCCTGACTTTGAATGCTGGAACGATCCTTGAATGCCGCCAAAGCGGAAGCGGAGCTTCCATTCAGGGTTATCGGATGCCCGGTATACTCCATAGCCCGGATCATCATAATTGCCATTTGCTCACGGGTGATATTATCACTCGGACGGAACGTAGCATCCGTATTTCCGGTAATAATCCCAGCTTTGGCGGCTGCGCCAATATAATCGCCTGTCTGGGTTGAAGGCTGTACATCTCTGAAGCGCTGTGCCGTCTCCCGGTCTCCCAGCAGCCCCAGTCCCCGGCTGAGCATAATAGCAAACTCAGACCGTGTAATCTTCTGCTCCGGCATAAAAGCACTGCCATAGCTGCTGTCGATAATATTCTTAGCGGCTAATTGAGAAACGATCGCTTTGCTCCAATGACTGCTCATGTCGGAAAAACTCCGGGTCGAGAGGAATGTACCGACTACCTGATTGCCGGTCGTGCTGGCTTTGATCACTGTATAACTGCCCGCTGCGCTGATTTTGGTTGGGAGATAGGTAGCATCATAGTATGCAAGATCCAATCTGGCAGCCGAAGTCTGGTCACCGTTCAGCGTAGCAGTTGTACGCACTGTATATTCAGCAGGTACACTCAACGCAGTAGTGCTGGTGTAATTTCCGTTAACCGCAGCACTTAGGCGGATATCCATAAGTCCGGTTATGGTCCGAAGCCCCTGTGTCTGCAGCTTTTGCTCAAATGGTGTAAAGGTGCCGGCAGGGACCTTCTCCAGCCGCAAAACAAGTGAGATATTGTTGCTGTCGGCAATCAATGTCGCGGCAAGACTGTTCATATTCACGTTACTTAGCCCAAGACTGTATAGATGGTCACCATAACGGACCAGAAATACCGCCTTGCTGTCACGGTTCACTGCATCCAGCAGAGGTTTGAGTGGTACACTCACATAGGCTGACGATTCCGTTGAAGGAACCTCAAAAGCCACTGCGGAACTGCCGAGTTTGTATACAAAATCATAACTGGCCTTTAGGCGGTCAGCGGTCAGGTTATATCTTTTTGCAGATTGGCTGTACACCGAACGGTCATCTACCGTTGTAGAGGAGTCGCTTTTGAGCAAAGGATATTCTTTTCCAAACTCACTGGCTGCCAAGATCCCCAGATAAGAGGGGCTGCCTGCTATTGAGGAATTTCCTGTAATCCCCGTCAGATTTTGTACCGTAAGTGCGCTAAAGGAAGATAAGGTAGTCCCACTTTGATCGGAGATAGTACCTGAACTAGACATATAGGATACATCCACCGCTTGACCTGTCTTTGCCACGCTGGACAGCACCAATTTGAGTGTATTGCCGGACATGTAATAGCTCTGCACACCAATACTGCTGCCGTCAAATCTTACAGCAAATTGATTTGCGTTCAGTGTTGAAGAGGCCTGCATGGTTTTGCTGAAGGTCAAAGTCAGCTCGTCCCCTGTAATGGTTGCTGAACTGATATTAGGGACTGTAGTACCGCTTGTACCCGAAACGCTCACCGGCTGAAGGTTAAGATATGGCGCACGGTTGCCGTTCAGATCGCTGATTCCTGTTGTTCCTGGTACGTACGAGACTGTAGTCGGCTGATTCACTGCCAGCGCACTCTGCAGCTTTAAGGTGACTTGCACTCCACTAACATCCACGCCCGTAACGTAGTTCGGTGTACTGCCTACCAGAACGGAAAACTGGCTGTTCATTGGAAGACTGGTTGAAGATAATCCCTCGTTATAGGTCAGTACAATTTTGTTGCCTGAACCGGTCGCACTCTGAAACGCTGGTGCAACCGTGTCCCCACTATTGCGGATATAGACATCACTGAAATTCGCTACATTCTGCCCATTCACATCCTGCACCGGATAAGAGCCCGCAGAATAAGACACACGGATAATCTGGGTGTTTGTCGCTGCATTGTTCAAGCTCAAGTAAACCGTTGCCCCACTGGAGGTAATCGTGTTCACCCCAAGAGAAGTACCATCTGCATACACATTGAATTGGCTGTAAGCATTAGAATTGGCTGCTTTTAGAGTATCATTAAAATTTAGCAAGACAGTTTTCCCGGTAAGTATTCCGTCTTTAAGATTCGTTAAAGCGGATTGGACTCCATTGGTAACCTGACGCTGGGAGAAGGTACTGGCAACATTCCCGCTCAAATCCTGAATGGTCCGAAGTCCTCCTGTATAACTGATCTTGATAACCTGACCCACAGCAACTCCTGTACTGAGCGTGATGTAGATACTGTCTCCCTGAATGGAGATGCCATCAATCGCACGCTTCTCATCGTTAACAGTCACGACAAAGCTTGAAGGCAGCAGCGACGCATCAGTTTTTAGTATTTCATCATATTTCAAACGGATGGTGCGGGTATTATCCAGTTGTGCAAGCGCGAGCACGGGAGCTGTCTTGTCCAGCGAATAAGTCTGAAAGCTCCAGGCATTTTTGCCGCTTAGTCCGCCATAGATAACCTGACTATTGTTAGCATCCACAAAAGCGCCATTGGCAATATCCAAGTAGTACGTCGTATTATTCTCAAATGCCGCGGCTGGGGTTACGATAAACTCTTTGGCCGTAGCACCTGCCGATAGGTTTGAATTCAGTTTTGTACCATCCCCCTTATAAAGGGTTACCGGATTTGCCACCGCATTGTTCTGTACAACATTCCTGTTAAATGTAATTTTGATAGTTGGGTTAAGTCCTACAGCTTCGCTGCGGTCTACTGGAGTAAGCGACTCGATACCAAACCCCGTGATCTCACTTGTGGTATAGCTCCATGTAAGTGGCCCGGAAGCAGGGAATAAATTGCCGTCCTGATCATAAAAGGCTCCTTGCGGCACAGAAACGGTATACATGGTTTTCTCCAGCAACATGTTCGCAGGCGAGGCCGCATCTACTGTGATGGTTCGCGTACCACCTCCTGTAACCGCTGTAGAATTGACATTAAAATATTTTATACTTCCTGCACTGTTGTTAACGGGTGTCAATGAGATTGCGCCTGTATTGGGCATCATCGGCCGGTCAAAATTCAGTTGGATATCACTTGCAGGATGAATACCAGTAGAACCTCCGGCAGGTGAAACGGTTCCCCCTACTCCATTGCTTTTGGCCGTAAAGCTCCATACGCTGCCGCTGGATATCCCGGAAAAGGTGCGGTTATCGTCATCTTTGAGTGCATAGTTGTCGATCAGTACATAATAAGTACCGCCTGGCGTCAGTCTACTGGCCAAGGTCATACTTACATTAGTGGTAGTGCCATCGCTTTGCACATTTACATAGGGTTCTCCGTCTCTGAATTTGAACTCCTGAATAAGTGTATTGTCGGCTGAAGAGATGAGCTTTGCGGACCCTCCGCCTTTTTGCAGCTTCTTGTTGAGCTTGAAGTTCAATTGGTTCAGTGTTGTAGAATCAGGCCGTGAGTTGTTCACTGGTGAGAATTCAGTAATAGACACGGCGGCACTAACTTCAGGAGAAGTGGTGAATGTCCAGTTTGTCGCCGATGATTCCGCTCCCGAGCTATCTTTAAATAGCCCCCTCGGAAGTGATACATTATAGCTTTTGTTGGCTTCAAGCGGCTTATTAGGCCCCCATTTGATTTCAAAGTAATTAGAGGTTCCGACCAATCCGAGACTCCCTACGGGAATAGTAGCAAAAGGTGTACCTGCCTGGGTAATTGTGATATCTCCGCTCTGCGGAGTCACTACATGGTCAAAACTCAGTTTGATCGATGAGCCTATGTTGATGTTCGTCTCCCCTGCAGCAGGTGAAGTTGCAGACAACCCGAACTCACTTGCGGCGAATACCGGCGATGTCCCAAGTCCTAGTGAAGGAGAGACCGTCCCCAAGAGTAATTCCCCTGCCAGAATGAGTGCTGCCCATATGGTAACTTTTCTTTTCATGTGGTGATAGACTCCTCTCAAGCCATACATTCGTTTTTACATATATTCTTATATTTCGGCTACAAGGCTTCCAAAGTTTAGAAGACTTCCAGGATGGGATAGAGGGGAATACAAACCATTACATTTCCAGGCGCACAAAAAAGCCCGCAGCAGCTGGCTCTAATGATCAAAGCGCTGTCCTGCGGGCGAGCATATAATAAGGAAGAAACTCGTTATATCAGAGCAATATGCATGCCCAGTGTTGTGAAAATCACCTGTATCTTATAGTCCTGCCTGAGTCTTCAGCATTTCGGCTTTGTCTACCCGTTCCCATGGAAGGTCAATATCCGTACGTCCAAAATGGCCATACGCTGCGGTTTGTCTATAGATAGGCTTACGCAGATCCAGCATTGAAATGATTCCGGCTGGACGAAGATCAAAATTACTGCTAATCAGCTCGGCAAGCTTTTCTTCACTGATTTTACCTGTTCCGTATGTATCCACATTAATCGAGACAGGATTAGCTACCCCAATGGCATAAGCCAATTGAATCTCACATTTGTCAGCCAAGCCGGCAGCAACCAGATTCTTAGCCACGTAACGGGCTGCATAAGCCGCAGAACGGTCAACTTTCGTCGGATCCTTCCCTGAGAACGCACCACCGCCATGACGGGCATAACCGCCATAGGTATCGACGATAATCTTACGTCCGGTCAGACCTGCATCGCCTTGTGGACCACCAATGACAAAACGTCCTGTCGGATTAATAAAGTACTTCGTATTTTCATCAAGCAGCTCAGCCGGAACTACGGGCAGAATCACATATTCCTTAATATCAGCCTGAATCTGTTCAAGCGAGATTTCTTCCGCATGCTGTGTAGAGACTACTATGGTGTCCACTCGAACCGGTCTATCATTGTCGTATTCAATGGTTACCTGTGTTTTGCCGTCGGGACGCAAATACTCCAAGGTACCATCCTTACGGACCTCAGACAAGCGGCGGGCAATACGATGAGACAATGCAATGGGCAGCGGCATTAATTCAGGAGTTTCATTGGTAGCAAAACCAAACATCAGTCCTTGATCGCCGGCACCAATATTTGCAGTTTCCTCAGCAACCTGTGCAGGGTCCCGGTTCTCCAGTGCAGCATTGACCCCTTGGGCAATGTCTGCTGACTGTTCATTTAATGAGCTCAAAACGGCACATGTATTATAGTCAAAACCGAATTTCGCACGCGTATAGCCAATTTCCTTGATGGTATTGCGAACAATTGCCGGGATATCCACATATTCCGATTTGGTGCTGATCTCACCAATGACCAATACCAGACCTGTTGCAACAGCAACTTCACAAGCCACACGGGCATTAGGATCATTAGCCAAAAAAGCATCGAGGACTGCATCGGAGATCTGATCGCAGATTTTATCCGGATGTCCCTCGGTTACAGACTCTGATGTAAACAAATGACGTCCTTTAATAGACAATACAACAACCTCCCATATTGTTTATTTGACACTGTATAAAGAGATCTTTCGTGAATACCAGACTAAACATCTCATAAAAAATAGAATTGGACCAGCCTGTCCACTTCCGTCTAGCATTACTTAATACCCTCGACTCAATAATCATAGTTTTTGTTGAATAAGTTCAAAAAATGAACCTTTTCCGATTGGAAAAGGTTATGGCTTTCCTCAAAAGTCATATTATCTTATTTGCCGGATGGTGTCAATTCAAGCCATTCTTATTTAAAAAGAGACTGCTCGGCCTGCTTCACAAGCCTCTTGGTAATTTCTCCACCAACAGATCCATTGTCTCGGGAAGTAAGATGTCCCAGATAAGAAGATCCATACCCTATGGAATCACCGGTTACACCAAGCTCAGAGGCAAATTCAGTATCTGCTCCCCCGCTAGAAGGAGCACCATATAAACCAAACTCAGAAGCAATTTCGTATTGCATTTGTTTGAGCATTGCCCGGCTTTCGGGTACCACTGTACGATTAGCACGTGCCATAATCAAGCACCTCCTGATGATTATTAAGAATACAGGAAGTATTGTGCGCTTGATCCATAATCCCGAGTCATTTCAATGTTTGTCAGTCGTGGCAATCCGTTCCGAGAGTATGATCAAGCCATCTTTAGGGTATCCTATCTGGTAAGTAAGCCGAAACGGCTTCGCCGTCCTTTACAGTATCCGTTTCAGCGCTAAATATAAAAATCATTTATTGCGTGAAACATATAAGACCCATATTCTAACAAAAAAATCATGCAATTTCAAAAATACGTGTATTCAGTATTGGTTATTTTAACGTATATGTGCCGCGAACCATGACAACCAGACCCAACGTTTGACCGTCTTGGACAGTTATCCCCCGGCCTTCACGTGGAAAAGATAGCAAGTGGTTTGTCGGAACTGCAGTTCCATTGGCAAGATCTACTCCGTCGGTCAGGTCACCGACGCCATTGCTGTCTTGTGTAGTGATTACTGCCTTACCGGCACGTACAATAAACTCCGCACCTGCTCCGGCAATCAGGGTTTGACCTGGCTTCACATCGACAATAACATACGCAGTTGAGGCAATCTGGGCCGGTGTGCTTGATGGTCCAGGGGTAGAAGTTTTGCTTGGTGCGGCAGTTGTTGCGGGGGTAGCTGTTGCCACTGGTGCTTGAGTAACAGTTCCACCACCCTGAAGTGCTTTCTGAATTTGCTGGTCCACATAACTTTTGGTTACAACCGGATCATCGGCTGTTCCTGGCTGCGAGCCTACACTTGCTCCTTCAGCAAAAGGATTCATAATGGATCCTGCGACAAGAGTGATACCTAGAACTGCAGTAAGCGCAGAAATTTTTGTTAGTTTATTCATACGTCTATAGTTCAGCCCTTTCTCATTCTGATACGAATAACTAAATAAAAAGGCAGAGAGCATCACTGCTCTCTGCCTTAATGTAAAGCTTAGGTGAAATATTATTTCACTGTGATGCTTGTGCCAGTAGTGATTGGGTTAGCGAATGGACTTGGTGATTTAACAACGTCAGTTACAGTATCAGCTGCATTAGAAACTCTAACAGTTAATGTAGCAACCTTGTTCACATCAAACGTTCCATTAGAAGCAGTGGAAGCAGTTTGAATCAGGATATCACCAGCAGTGTAAGTACCACTACCATCAACATCTAGGAACAATTGACCAGTAGCGTCAACCAGTTGTTTGAAGGTAACTACATATTTACCTGCATCAGTACCAGTTCCTGGTGCAAATGTAGCAATGTTTTGAACATTAGATCCAGCTACAGTTACGTTATTGATTACGAATTCGAAGTCATTGTAAGTTCCAGCCGTTACTGTGGATACATTTTCACTGAATCCAAGAACAACCAAACCATTGCTGGAGATTGTTGCAGAATTCATAACTGGTGATACATCATCGTTTAGACCCAGACCGGAAACAGCAACCGCATTAGCGATATTTCCAGCTTTGTCTTTAACATTAGTGACATTAAGTGTGTAACCTTCAGTGGATGCGATAGAGCCAGCTGGCAAGTTGATAACCGCAGTAATACCAGTTGCTGCACTTTCAGAAACACCAGAATCCAACACAACTGTTACATAAGCTCCGGATGGAAGTGCTTTACCATTGAGCAAGTAATTGCTTACGTTTTGAACAGATACCAGATCAAGACCGATGTTGTCTTTCATGGTGATCTTAATTTGGTTACCAGCCAAACGATTTGCAGCTGGTACTGAAGTTGCAGTAGTTGCTACTTCTGGTTTGCCGCTATCGGAAGAAGCACCCACAGTAAAGCTCAGAACAGCTGCACCGTTACTGTTTGTTTGAGTGGATTTATCCTTAGCAACGCCGTTGTTTACACGCAGAGTGTAAGTACCGGAAGTCAGAGCTGTACTTGTAGTAACACGCAATTGTGTGGAATCATTTGCGTCACCAACAGCTGACACAAGTGTAGGGCTAGTAACTACCACACCATTAGCATTAATCAAGCTGAATGCACTAGCGCTACCGGAAGCTGTAACATCTTCACTGAACTTAACAACAATTTCGCCAGTAGCGATTTTGCTAGTGTCATAAGATGCGGATTGAACCACAGGAGCAATTACGTCCTTAGTCAACGTAACAGCATGACTTGTAGTTGTTTTAGCATTACCCAAAGTATCTTGGATTGCGTCTGTAAGGATCAATGTACCAGTGAAAGTACCGGCGGAATTGAAAGGTACAGTTCCAAGTTCAACATTAAGATTTTTTCCATCAGGTTTGGAGTTCAATACTGTTACAGGGTTTCCGTTACCATCAAGAAGTTTAACTGCACCAGTAATTGGAGCTGCAACATTCTTGTCAAATACAACTTTGATCAAGTTATCGCGTGTTGCTGTTACGCTTTGAACTACTGGAGCTACTACGTCAGAGGACACCGCCACAGACAAAGCAGTTGGGTTTGGAGCCAAGAAGTTGCCAGCGAAATCTTTGAAGTTCAAAGCGCTGATTTCATAGGATTTACCAGCAGTCAGAGTTTGACCAGTTGTTACTTTAATTGTTGTAGGAGTGGAACCAGCTTCGGATTTTGCAGCAACGCCACCCACATATACAATTGCGCCAGTTGGGTCAACTGGTTCGGAGAAAGTAAGAGTAACAACATTTGTTGTTGTCTTAGCTGTTGCACTTGCAGCAGTCAATACTGGAGCAACGGAATCACTGGAAGTCAAAGTTGCAGTGTAATCAGCAACTGTTGCAGCAGACGTATCTTTTACGCCAGTAACAGAGAATTTGAATGGAGTTCCGGCAGTAATAGCAACGCCAGCACCAAAGCTTGTATTCAAAGCATCTGGAGTTGTGATTGTTACTGTTCTCTTATCCGCACCAAGTTCAAGAACGCTCTTGGAAGGGATTGCCAGTGCCTTAGTCATTGTATTGGTTTGGTAAGTATAGTTCGTTACAGTTTTTGCAGAATCTTCATTCACAGTTCTGTTGAATACTACTTGAATTTGCTTAGCATTCAGAACAGTTACAGTTTTAACTTGTGGAGCAGTCAGTGTAACTGTGTACTTGTAGGAGTAACCGTTGTAAGTGAAGGTTACTTCAGTTGCTTTGTCAGCCACAAGAGCTGTAGCCAATTTGATTTCGGCAGTTTTGCCGTCAACAAATGTTACGCTCAAAGTTGTAGCATCCAAAACTTCTACAGTTTTGATTGCAGGAGCTTTAGAGATAGTGTCAACTGCATAAGCTGCTTCTACCACCAAAGAGCGAGTAGCGTTAGCTTTGAAGTTAGTACCTTGAGCAACCAGTCCTGCGTTGATAACTGCTTGAGCATAGCCCTTAGCCCATGCAGATGCGGAGTTATCAGTTGTAGCTGGAGTTTCAAGTTTCAGAGCGCGGAACAATACAGCCGCTACTTCTTCAACTGTTACTTTACCGTTGTAGTCGAAGATACCTTTAACAGTATCTTTACCTTGCATCAATTTAGCTGCAGAAGCTGCTTCGATGTAAGGAACTGCCCAGTTACTTGCTGTGTAACCTTTGTCTTTGTAAGACAGTTTGCCAGTTACTTCAGTAAGACCGAACAATTTAGTAACGATCTTAGCAAACTCAGCACGAGTCAGATCTTTTTCAAGATGAGCTTTACCGTCTGGATATCCGTTAAGGACACCCTTAGCTGCTAAAGCATCAAATTTTGCTTGTGGAGTTGTTGCAGTTGCAGTTTCACCAAACGCTACAGAGGCAAACATCGAGAATGCCATTGCTGTAGATAATGCTACGGATAAAATTTTCTTCATAACCTTTTTTTCTCCTCCTTGGACGTTCATGAACTGAGATTTTTCTTTAGTTGGGTAGCTCATGTCACTCATTAGCCGATGCACCCCCTTTCCCGAGTTGAGCATATTAAGTATAAATAATGTCTGTGACGGGTATCACAGAAACTTGTAAACAGGTTGAAGACAGAGTAATACTAGATTCCTAATTCTACCTAAGTATTATACAATGTGCCTCAAGTCACGTAAAGCTAATTTTTCCAATCGGCTATGCTCTTCGATATTGCAAATGCCGTTGGTAAATGACTCTACACCTTAAACGCAGATGATTCAGAAAAGTTGCGCTTTGTTCAAAATATTTTTTTAAGGACTGTGACCTGGCATTTTTCCATTAGAAGATACATTATGTATGTTCTACTAACTATTGTTAATGATGGGGGGCTACGGGACTCAGTATAGCATAGAGACTTTTAAAACGTCATTAAGCAATATTTGTTAAGTAAATAAACATAATTATCCTATTTCAAACCATTCTTTGATAATAAGAGCAAACAAAAAGCGCCCATCTAGGCGCTTTCTCTATAGCTATAGTCTAACGAATCTTCATTGATAGTTGAATCAATTCCTGACGTTTCTCAGGGCTGGCGTTTACGTTCTCGTACATTGCATCAATTGCCCCGCGATTTTCGCGGTAGGTCTTCTCATGTTTGATCGTAGTATGCGACCATTCAATTAGAGCATTCTCTGCAGAGACAAGATCATTGTATGCGTCATGGAATCCTGTAGCCTGTACAAGCTCTTCCATAACCTCTTGCGTTATCTCCTGCAATGCACGTTTTGCGGCAATTTCCTTTTCCATAACTTTTGCTCTATTCTCAAACGCATTCTTTGCTTTCATGTAGTCTAGCTGTGCTTTTGATAAAATCGGTTTCATCGATGGCTTTCACCTTTCAGAAAATATTATTTTCTAAGTTATTGTAACGTAAAACGATACAGATTACAAAGTTAATGTCGATGGCAGATATTTTCCATTACAAAAGAACAGGCCCGCGAACAGTTTTCGCGGACCTGTCGTTCTATTCCTACATTAATTGAAGGTTTTTGGGAAGATGCTTGTGCTCTTCTGAAAGAGTGCCACAGCAATCTTTCCGGCTTCCGCTCTTGTCAGCTTGCCCTTCGGATTGAAATTATATACCGGTTTGGTTTGACCCGTAATCGTCACTGCACTACCTTCCATGATTTTAGCTTTCGACACCGCGTCAATGGCTGGTCTGGAGTAAAAATCCATACTTCCCGAATCTACAAATGATTTGGTAAGGGTGGTCAGCAGCTTGGCATCGTTGAGGGCCATTTTAAGCTTCAAGGCTCTTGCAATCATTACTGCGGCCTGTTCTCTTGTTAGCGGCTGATCCGGGCCAAAGAATCCATCACTTAAGCCTGTTACGATCCCTGCTCTGGCCGCGGTCTCAATATGTTTGAAGTCCCATGTTGTCGAAACTGCCTCCGGCACAATATCAAAGAAGGTTTGCTGGCTGTTATTGTAGCTAAGAGGGATATTCAACCCTTTTACCAGCAAGGTGGCAAATTCACCACGCGTAGTCGTATCATCCGCTCCAAATTGGTCGAATCTAAGATTTTTCATAATACCTTTGGAGTATAGCCCGTTCAAAAGGTTTCTTGCCCATGGATGATTCGTGATGTCTGTATATCCACGACGGAGTTTCATTACTGTATAATATCCGAACTGATCAAAAGGCACGGTGATCGTGTGTTTCTTCGTATCTACCTCACCGCCAATGTTTTCCCATTGTCCCGAATCCGTATAACGGTACACTGTTATTGTTGACCCAACTTCATCCACAATATTAGGACTAAATGTCAGGGTCAGATCGCCACGCTGTGTAGGAACAATTTTTCGTTCGGCTTCAATTTGTGTGAAGTTACCTTCTACCGAGTATGGCGCAATACCATTTGTAGCCGGTTTATAGAGTGCAGTGCCCTTAGTTCCCTTTTCTCCAAGACCTCCGCTAATCCAGTAAATGTCGGAAACCCGGGAAAAGTTATTGGTTTCTACTGTAGAGTTAAAACGCAAAACCAAATCGGAAGGAATCAGCAATGTGCTTTGGCCTCCTGGGGTACGTGCATCTGCATCTACGTTGATCGTGTTACCATAATCATTTTTACGTTCAACCACACCGTCTACCGGATCTGCAATTCCGAATAGCAGCTTGGTATCAGGATAGTATTTTGCTGCACCGGAACTGGTGTTGCCTTTCATTAGTGTGCCCTTTGGAAACGAAAGCTCCAGTCCTTTGTTAAACACGCTATACTTAGCAGCAACCTTTTCAGCCATAAATTGCGTGTCTACTTGAACGGCACTAGCGTAATAGACAGTGATTGTATCATTAATGGTTGCCGCAGCACGGACAATCTGAATTTTAATTGTAGTAGCCTTATCTGGCTTCAAACCTACATAATCCAGCGTAAATCTGTTCGGCAAATCTGTGCGTGGAACAGCTACAAACTTATCAACTAAAACCTTAGTTGCCCCTTCAGCTTCAATATCAAAACGGACAAAGTTTTTATTGACGACGATCTGTTTTCCGACTGTTTCTACTGGAGACAAAATACGGTATGGAGAAACTTCGCGTTCCACTTCCATACGTTGATTCGTGCGGGCACCAGTTTCATTGATTAATTCCAGGTTATATACAATGCTTCCTGCGGTTTCTGCCGGAATATCCATGATCCGGAGAATGAAATCCTTGCTGCTACCTACAAAATCATAGTAGTAAGTCTTTCCTCTATAAGTGAAATTTGTTGGACCTGCTTTGGCTGAGGATGTACCTAGGATATTATTATCCAGGGAAAGGAACAACTCAGAACCTTGGTACAGGTTAAGTTTGGTCGCCGCTCCACCTCTGAGTACCAAATCGTAGCTGGTTTGACTTGTAACATACTTTTCGTCCTTATAGATGAACTCAGAAGTCAAACCAAGAATATCGTTAAGCTCTTTATCCGTATAGTCCTTTATATCCGTATGGCTGAGCGCAGCTCTCCCTTTAGGTAGCTTAGGGTGGAATTGCGACAGGTTAGAAACATTGGTATCTACAATATAGATTTTCAGTTCTTTGCGGATTTCTCTCTTATTCCCCACATTGTCCATGGATGTCCCGGTGAATACAATTTTATTCTCTCCATATACAAGTGGTCCCGCAGCTGCAATGTTCAATACAAATGAGAATTTCGGGTCACTCTTCGGATCGAATTTATCAGTAGACTGAAGCGCCGGAACAAGTTTGTCATTTGAAGTTCCGTTGACGAAAAATTGGGCATTGCTGATATTTTCGAACCCGATATATTCACCTGATACCAACATCGTGTTTGCATTGCTAGCCGAACTAAATGTGTAGGTCTGACCATCATTTAAGTTAGCTACATAAATATAGTTCTTAGAAACATAAGCAATATCTGCATTATAGAAGGATTGCGAACCTGAAAATTGAAATTTCACCTTCTGCTGTCCGTTGGAGAAGCCAACGACTTTATAGACAGCCTCATTAGTACCTAGGTTAGTAAGGTTAGACTGTAGCACTAGCTTCAACGATGCACCCAAGGGAAGGTAAGAACCCAGTAAAGTTGAAGGTGCTGCGCTTGACTTCACCATAATGAAAAAGTCAGGCGTTTCAACTTGAGCTCCGTTTAAAGGAAGCTTCGATAAGGTTGTAGCATCAATGGTACCTGTACTTTCCTTATACCCTGAAAGATAGTACATATCTGTAATGACGTTCTCGCCCGACAAGAACTTATAGGTTTCTTTGACCGATGTAGTGTAAGTTCCGTACTTAATACCAACGATTACGTTAGAAGTTCCCGCAGTAATCGTGAATGGGTTTGTAGTCTGGAATGTGATCAGGCGATATTGAGGTGTCACGCCATCCGGAGCCGGGATAATGATTTCTTTCTGTGGTGATGCACTCGGCTTTGTACTAAATGTACCGTCTGCGGCAACCGTATAGGAATCCAGTACGTCGATTGGAACGATCTGATCATTAATCTTCACTTCATGATCCGCTTCAAAAGACTTGGTGCTAGCATTGTACGGCAAAAGTACCTGACCCATAATCTTGGCTGTGGTATCTTGAGCGGTTAGGGTAGGGATGTTATCCAAAATATTATAAGCTTTATAAACGGGTGTGGCCAGCGTTGAATCTCCGTGAGTGATTAGTAAATCGGTAAATGGCTTATTGGTATCAAAGTAATACACCGAACGTTTAATCGAAATGGAGTCGGCTGCATTCTGCACAACAATGTCCAGCGTATTCTCTCCGGATTTCAAAGTAAGAGCTGGTGTAAAGAAGGTTCCATCCTCAAGAAGTGAGGTTTGCAGTGAAGAACCCCCATTGAGGGATACGCCTACCTTGGTCGCGTTCGTCACATTACCTTGCAGCGTAATCTGCTGGTTAGGTACAACAACCTTTGTACCTTCATTTAAATTAATGGCCGTAGGTCCTCCTCCAAGCACTTGGAGAGAAGAAATGTAAGGGACCTTATCATAGAGAACATAAAACGATTCGGAGCGTGTCAACGAGCCCTGCATCCCTGAGAAAGTGACTTTATTATATCCTGTGAAAAGGGTGAGGCCACTTGCAATGAACCGGTTATCAGGGTTTAATGTGTCTGTAGTTACCGCACCAGTAGTGGTATGCGTATCATCGGTAACCCACTTCCCCCCACTCTGCGTCATCTGTTGCACAGTAACTTTCATAGTGGAAGCTGTTACCTGTGCATAGGTACCCGTAATGGAGAAGTTAGGGGTGCTTGTCTTATATACTGTATTCCTGGTAATTTCAGTCAAAGAACCAGCGGCAGCTGTCTGGTCAAGTTTTGCTGTATTCCGCAGCGTGAGATCATCCGGACTGAAGTAGGTCGTGGTCGCATTAGTTGCTGCCGCTGCTTGCGGCGTGTATTTGCCTGGAAACATGGAAACGATTAGAGCCGCGAGCAGCAGCCAAACGAATGGTCTCTTAAAGCGTAACATGTGTTATATCTCTCCTTTGAGTATATGTTCTCGATATCCTTCACTTTGTTCTTTATCGGTTATAGTGGCAGAATTTTTTAGGAATACAATAAAAAAGCTCATCCTAAAAAGGATGAGCTTTGTAAATTAAAGGAATATAATTGCATATTTCCGTATTTAATGCCTTTATGACTTGGAACCGCGCTCCGGACTGACCTTCATTCGCATTCTTAGCAGGAAGTCAATTAAAGGACGTTTGGTCTTGCTGATGACACCCGTGATCTCCGCGCCAATCTGCAGGAAGAAGAGCATCACGCAAATTACGACGAAGGTTACCCAGTTGGCTTCATATAGGGACGCAGATGTTTGGATCACAGCCAGTACCCCAAAGAATGCGGCAATCCCATATATAATCAATACTGTCTGTCTGTGGCTGAAGCCGAGCTCGCGCAGGCAGTGATGCAAATGACCTTTGTCCGGAGCGAAGATCGGCTTCTTCTGCAGCTTCCGGCGGACGATTGCAAAAAACGTATCCGACAGCGGAACTCCGATGATCAACAGTGGTGTAATAAAGGAAACAACTGCAATCTGTTTGAATCCCAGCAAGGCAAGAAGCGCCAGGCAGAAGCCCAGGAACAGTGAGCCTGTATCACCCATAAAAATTTTGGCAGGATGAAAGTTAAAGAACAAGAAACCCAAAATACTGCCCAGCAGGAGCAGGCAAAGCAGTGCAACCATCGTATTGCCCATCAAAAACGCCATGACAGCAATAGTAGCGATCGCGATACCGGAAACCCCGGCAGCAAGCCCGTCCAACCCATCGATCAGGTTAACGGCGTTCGTTACCCCGACGATCCAGAAAATGGTCAGCGGAATGGCAATCCAGCTTTCCAGCGAGGAATACGTATTATTAAATGGAATGTTTACGAAATCAACGGTAATCCCAAATCCAAAAACAACGATGCACGCTGCGGCTATCTGGCCTAACAGTTTCACCTTTGCCGAAAGCTCGAACCGGTCATCCAGTGCACCGATAAGAACGATCAGTCCGCCGCCCGAGAGCAGCGCTTTGATGAAACTTACCTCCCGCGGAGTAAAATCATAAGGAATAAGCGGTAATACGGCAAGCAGACCTAACACAAACGCCAGAAAAATACCTAGTCCACCGAGACGGGGCATGATCTTAGTATGCACTTTACGGGCATTCGGCACATCCGTGGCACCAATCTTAATTGCGAATTTCTTCACCAGTGGTGTCAAAAGCAGTGCAAGTCCCATGCACACAATGAATCCGGCGATGTATATGATTAACATTTGACCAGTCGACCTCCATTTCTCTACCGCATTGAATTATACGCTGAACGTAAAACAAATTCCAATTCCGTTTTTAGGCTGTTGAACGGATTTTTGTACTAAATAACCGCATTTCTCTAGACTTTTGTCACTTTATCTTTCTCACGTAGCACTTTTACTGCGAATTTCGGCAGCGCAAGCATTCTTTTGTAGCGGGTTGGCTCCTTAAGAAGGCGATATAACCACTCCGCACGAAGTTTTTGGAAGCCTTTTGGCGCCCTGCGGCTCTTGCCGGAGATCACATCAAAGCTTCCGCCGACACCCATCATGACCGGGATGTTCAGCCGGGTTTTGTATTTGGCGATCCAGGGCTCCTGACTATCTGCTCCTCTGGCGACAAAAAGCAGGTCAGGCTGAGCTTGGACGATTCCACTAATAATCTCCTCATCCGCATCGGGACCGAAAAAGCCGTCGTGATAGCCCGCGATGATGATACCGGGATACTGAGTTTGTAACCGGGAGGCCGTCTCGCGAATCACCTCGGGTGTAGAACCCAACAGATATACCTTCCAATTGTAGCTTTCTCCTCGGTGCAGCAATTCATGTAACAGATCAAACCCTGCTACGCGCTCAGCTACGGGCTGTTTGCAGTATTCCGCAGCCCACACGACACCTGTTCCATCGGGAACCACCAGTTCGGCTGATTTCATAATTTCCATATACGCCGGATTCTCCAATGCCATCATTACCATGATTGGATTGGCTGTAATGACCTGATGCGGCTCACGTTTTTGGACGGCATCGGTTAAATAGGAAACAGTGGCTTTCATATCAATTTTGGATACCCGGATACCATAAATCGGCACCGTGGGGATCACACTGTCTGCTTTCATGTATCAATCACCCTTTACGGCGGAAATATTCAACAATTTGCCGGGCTGGCGCCTCTGCCTCCTGCACTAGTGAAGCAATACGCGGCTCACGTTCAAGCTTCCACTCATCCGCTGCTGACAAAAGCTGCAGCACTTCGGCAGCAAGCTTGCCGCTGTCCAGTGAAGACGTCGTTCCAATAGGCTGGCAACCAACCCGTTCCAGAAAATGATCAATCTTCGGATCATACGATATGCCAATGAGAGGCACCCGTCTGCCTGCAGCATAAATCAAGCTGTGCAGCCGCATTCCGATTAGAACATCACATTCCCCTACCTCCCGCAGCATTTGCTGTGGATGCAGTGCATCCTCACAGATACTGACCACTCCACCATACTGGGAGATTTCTTGCTCCAGCTTCTGCATGATATACCGTGATGCCTCATTATCAGATGAATGGTGGAAAGGCAGAAACCTAAGATGAAGCGGAGTCTGCTTGCAGGCCTTCAGCAACCCCTCGGTGATAGCATCCAGCTCTCCCCGGGATTGTTCCCAGAAGCGTACCGAAATCCCAACAGTCTGAACTGCCTGTGGTGAAAGAGCTCCTTTGCTGCTTGCAACTTGATCTTCCGGAAGGCTTAAGCCCATCACCGGGTCAGGGACCACTTCAATCTTATTCTGGCCTAACCCCATGGACTGCAGCAGCTCACGCGATTGCTCGTCCCGTACAGAGATATAGCTGCATTTGCGGAAAACCGATTTGATCAACGGGTGAAAGAGCTTGCGGTTAACCGGGCCAATTCCCTGAGCATAAATAAAGGTCGGTTTACCCATCCATTGTGCCAGCTTGATGATACCAAGGTAGTACGGGATACTTTTGCTTCCGGTCACATCCTGCAGCAAGCTGCCTCCCCCACTGATCAATCCTGAGCTTCCAGCAATTGCGCTTCGCACCTCTCCCAGCTTCATGCGGTGTACCGACTTTACGCCATAGGTTGCTGTCGTCCATTCGGGATCTATCGATAGTACAACAGGGTCGATAGCTAGCCCCGTCGCCAGGGAATGCTTCTGCAGTGCAATAAGGATCGACTGCAGCACCGCTTCATCTCCACTGTTTCGGAAACCGTAATACCCCGAGATGATTATTTTCTGAGGAGCGGCGACCATCGTTTCCAACACCCTTCTACAAGCTGCCATACCCCTACTGCGATCAGACCAATAATCAGGCCCAGTCCAAGTCCCAGAAGTCCACGAACCAGTGAAATCAGAACTGGAGAGTGAATATGGGCAAAGGTATCAACCATGGAGAGCTGGCCGATAACAGCAATGATCATGATAAAAGCGGCATTCCGGTATTTATAGGCCATAAAAGCCCCAAGGATAAACAGCGGATGAGCGAGCAGGAATTCCTTGTTGCGCGGACGGACCCCGACTGCATTCTCAAGGAAGTTACGGAAAGACATTTCCAGAGAGCTTACATTGCCGTTATTACCGGTCCGGCTCAGATAGTACATCCCCAAGATTCCCAGCACCCCGGCGGCTATTACCCAGGCTAAGGTAATTGGCGTCTTCAGAAGCTTACCGGTCTTGCTCAGAACGAACTCTCCACGGTACAGCAGCACATAGACAGCAATCAGCGCAATTGGCGCCAGATGCAGCAGACTGACACCACGGAACTGGTTGAGCACGAGACTATAGGTGATATTGTTCAGCAGCGCGATGACAAACGGCACGGCACTCAGGGAGATCAAAGCAGTTTTGATATAGAGTACCAGACTGTGGGTCAGGCGGCGCTGCGGTGTCATAACCACAAAAGTCAATGGATTAGTCCTAAGCGGAGGACCCATTTCATTAATTTTGCGTATCGCCAGTATGGTTGCAACAGTCGGTGCGCTAATCGCTACTGCAAGCGCTAAAGCCTGTTCGAACAATTCCGGTTTCAGCAGCATCAGCCCGGCGCTCCCCACAAGACCAAGGGCCCAAGCAGGCAACGTAAGCCATGGTATAAAATAAGAGACCAAAAGAGCTACCATCGCCAATGCACCTATCACGGCAACCAATTTGAAATACCGCTGGAAAGAGGAATCCACAACATCAAAGGCAGTGGCCTGTCCCAAAGTGAATCCGTTGCTCTTGATTTTTTCCACTGCGCCTCCAGGCTCACTGAGGCTTGTAATGAGATTATCCAAAGTGTCTTTGATCTGCGCCTTGGAGGTGTCACGTGATGGAATCGTATTGAGGTAAATCATACGGATGTTCCGGTCCTTTGTGGCAAGTGCAAAGCGGTCGGCAATCGTTTCCGGAGAAAGGGCCGAATCCCCTTCACTGAGCGAGTACAGACGGGTTACATTGTAATCCAGCAGATACGCTAGTTTGTTGAAGCCTTTTTGCTGTGCTTTGATATTCTCAATAGCAGCAATCCCCATTCCCCGATCTTTAAGAAGATCAGCAAACGCAGTAATACTCTTCAAATCAGCATCATCGTTAAATCCTTTAACAGACTCGCCTTCAAAAAGCAGACGTTTGACACCGAGCTCCTGGTATCGATCCAGCAGTTTGGTGACAGCAGCCTCATTGTATGGCAGGGAATCCACAAGCCGAGGTACGATATTAAACCCTTTGTCATGCAGCATCTCCAGAGTAAAAGGGTCTGGTTGCAACGGCTTTAATGTAGCATCCTCCAGCGGAGTTTTGATAATAAGTCCATGTTGCCCGCGGAAGCTCCAATCCTCAGTAGCTATATCCATGCCGCTAAAACCATCACGGATGATAGGTGCAAGGGCCTCACTGTTCTCCGGGCTGGTAAAGAGAACATATGTATAGTTCTCATTCTCCGGAATCACAGTGTTCATGAGGTTGGCAATATCCGCCGCTCCCCATATCATCACCCGGTGGGCTTTGCGGTAATCTTCCAGCGTGTTCTCGTAAATAGCCATACTGCCTACTCCGGCAGCCTTCAAACGGTCAAGCTGCTGGGAAATATAGTCCTGCGGATTCGCCCGGTAGCTGGCCACTTCCACTAAGTCACGATAATCAAAAACAAATTCAACAGTCTTGGAAGATTTCTCCGTCTGCAGACGATCATAGACGACAGGCAATGCGGCAAGCACACCAATCACCACTATTATCCACAACCACTTCCGTGAAGCGATGTTCCAACGTTGCCATTTCTGCTGCACTCCAAAGTACCTCCTCTTTCACTTAAAGCCTGTTCAAGGCTAATTTCAAGCAGAAACGGATGCGCATCCTTAGAGGACCGGTATCCGTTTCGCTTGAATCCTGTTTTTCTATTATTTATTTCCCGTCGACACGGGACATAACCTGTTCTGTAAGCTTAGCAACCTTATCTTTTGCGTTCTGCAGCGATTCTCCGCGTACTGCAAAATACACTTTAATCTTCGGCTCTGTGCCCGATGGACGCAAGCAGAACCATGAACCGTCAGACAGCAAATACTTTAGAACGTTTTCTTTAGGGAGTCCGTTTAGTCCCAGTGAATAATCCAGCACCTCGCTTACAGCCGCACCGGCGATCTCCTTCGGCGGATTGCTGCGCCAGTCATTCATAATCCCCTGAATCTGCGCCACACCGTCTTTGCCCTTCAAAGTACGTGATTCCAGGCTCTCCAGGAAATAGCCGAACTGTTCGTAGAGCTCCTGAAGTACATCATATAGCGTCTTGCCCTGAGCTTTGTAATATGCACCCGCTTCAGCAATCAGCATGGAAGCAAGCACGGCATCCTTGTCACGGGCATAATTGCCGGCAAGGTATCCATAGCTCTCTTCATAGCCGAACAGGTAGGTATATTCACCGGACTGCTGGAACTGGGTCATTTTTTCACCGATATATTTGAACCCGGTAAGGGTATTAAATACAGTAGCCCCATAATGCCCAGCAACAGCTGCACCCATTTCACTCGTTACTATGGTCTTAACGACTGCTCCATTGCTTGGCAGCTTGCCCTGTTCTTGAAGACGGCTCAAATAGTAATGAATCATGAGGGCTCCAGACTGGTTGCCGGAGAGAACGACGAACTTCCCTTCATTGTCGCGTACGACAGCGCCCATGCGGTCTGCGTCCGGATCTGTACCAATCAGCAGATCTGCGCCGAGCTCCTCACCAAGCTTTATCGCAAGAGTGAAAGCTTCCCGTTCTTCAGGATTAGGTGATTTCACTGTGGAGAATTCCGAATCCGGCTGCTCCTGCTCGGGCACCACATGCACCTCAGTGAAACCAATTTTGTTCAGTACACTGCGGACCGGCAGATTGCCTGTCCCATGAAGCGGTGTGTATACAATTTTGAAATCACGTCCCAGCTTGGATGCAATCTCATCACGGGCCACACTGACAGCCGCCACCGTATCAGTGAATGCTTCATCTTCTTGCTCACCTAGCCAGTGAAGCAGCCCTCCAGCCTCTGCCTCTTCTTGGGACATGCGCTTTACACCATTAAAGGAGTCCACTTCCATGATGTAGGAGATGACTTTTTCAGCCTCATGAGGAACAAGTTGTCCACCTTCGGCATTATATACTTTGTAGCCATTGTACTCCGGAGGATTGTGGCTTGCAGTAATCACTATGCCTCCAGTAGCCTTCAGATGACGCACAGTAAAAGACAGCTGCGGCGTAGAGCGAAGAGATGTGAACAGATGGGTCTCAATACCGTTTCCGGCCAGTACCAGCGCTGCCTCAAGGGTGAACTCCGGCGAGAAGCGGCGGGAGTCGTGCGCAATTACCACAGAAGGTCTGCCTTCACCAGTGTGCTGTTCAAGAATATAATTGGCGAAGCCTTGAGTCGCTCTGCCTACCGTGTACCGGTTAATCCGGTTGCTGCCTGCTCCGATAACTCCGCGCAAACCGCCCGTACCGAACTCCAGATCTCTGTAAAAGCGTTCTTCCAGTTCCTGCGGCTCATTCTCGAGTGCCTTCAGTTCCGCCTTGGTGTTCTCGTCAACGGATGGGTCCTGCAGCCAGCGTGATAGGGTCTCTGCGGCCTTCGGGCTTAGTTGAGTCATATCAAATCTCTCCTTCTCCATTTATGATATATGATTTTATAACAGGTCTTAGCTGAGTGCGAACATTATTTCACCGGACGCAACCACTTTGCCATCCACTCTCGCTGTAGCTTGACCTTTACCTATGCTGCCCTTAAGGCGTGTAATCTCCACTTCCAGCTCAAGCGTGTCTCCCGGAACAACCTGACCACGGAAACGGAATCCGTCCAAGCCTGCCAGAAAACCGATTTTCCCTTTGTTGGCTTCCACGCCAAGAATCGCTACAGCACCTACCTGAGCGAGTGCTTCAGTGATCAGTACACCTGGCATAACCGGATATCCGGGGAAATGGCCTGCAAAAAAAGGTTCATTCACTGTAACATTCTTGATGCCGACTGCCCGCTTGCCCATCTCTATTTCGGTAATTTTGTCCACCAGCAGAAATGGGGGCCGGTGGGGGATTATTTCTTGAATTTCATTGATATTCATCATGGATACAAAGCTCCTTTCGGATATAAACCGCATCTTCTACACTGTCTGCCGCTGCAGCGTTTTGTTTTATTCTTCACGGTACTGCATAAATATGGGCAGCATCGGGAAATATTATAATATCCTTCACCACCTGCAGCAGTGGAGGTTGAGATAAGGGGCTTTCTCCACCACACATGGCGGAGAGGGCCCTTTTTGTCTCAGGGGCCTCCATCATTATACATTTTCCAGTATAAAAAAGAAAACTCCCCTGTACAACAAGGGAGTGTGAATATTTATGCTTATTTATGGCGCAAACACTAAATCGTAAACATGCTTCCAGGTGCTCCACTGAAGCACATCGCTGAAATCCTTTTTACCGAGGACAACGTAACCGGTCACCAAGCCACCGGACAGTGCTGCTATCAGCAGTACCGGAATTAGAAACCATTGAACAATCGTCCATTTGGAGATCCCCCGGCGCTTTACAGGTTGCTGCTGATGTTCATCTTCGGTTGATTCCGGCTTACCATTGATCTGACGAGCCATTCCTTCACCTACCCGCGCATGTTATTAGCCAGGCCTTGCATTTGATCACTGGAGGATAGTGCCCGGGAGGCGAGCTGGTAAGTGCGCTGAATCTGCATCATTTCCGTCATTTCCTTACTTACATCCACGTTGGACTGCTCCAGATACCCAGACCTTACGCCTACCGTCGAAGGCAATCCCGCCGCTTTAAAAGCCTGCTGTGTGGTAACTCCGTCAGCAAGCATATAGAAATTCCCGTCAACCGCCTGAAGTGCACTCTTGCTGAGAGGCTCTACAATCATTATAGCTCCAGCTACCTTAGCTGGCGCATTCTCATCCGTCTTGGTCAGCACCCGTCCGCTCTCATCAATAGCGGCTTTTACATTAGCCGGTACAGTTAATGGCTTACCTTGCGTATTAAGCACAGGGTTACCAGTGTTATCCACCAGCATCATATTAGCAGGATTAGCGGTGTCCGGTACAAAGTGAAAATCCCCTTGGCGTGTGTAGGCTGTAGCACCGTTCACCTGAACTCCAAATAACCCATTGCCTTGAATGGCCAGATCGGTTGGGTTCCCAGTCTCCTTGAGAGGGCCTTCCTCCCAGTTGGTTGTCACCATAGGTACCCGGACCCCAAATCCGATATTAAAACCAAGCGGTGTGCTTCGGCCCGGCTGATCATAATCCTTGGACTGCTGCTGAACCCGAGTCAGAACATCCTCAAAGGAGCCTTCTTTGCTCTTATATCCCTCAGTATATATATTGGCGATATTGTCAGCAATAATATCCAAACGCTGCTGGAGACTGGACATTGAGACGGATGCGCCTATTGTCGAGTTATTCATTGGTTACTCCTCCTGTCCTAGACTCTGCCAACTTCATTTACAGCTTTTTGCAAGCTGCTGTCATAATACTGGACAACCTTCTGATTTGCTTCGTACGCCCGGTAAGCTGCATTCATATCTACAGTCATCTTGGTCGCATCAACATTGGAATTCTCAAGATACCTCTGCCGTACCTGCAGATTGTCTGTGCCATTAGCGAAGCGGATCTCCGCATTCTTAACATCATCTGCATGGAAAACACCGTTCCCGTCACGAACCAGTTCCTGGGGTCTGGTAACTACACTGATGCCTATTTTGGTTCCAGAAGGGCGCCCTGTTACAGGGTCAAGTAGATTGCCCTGTCCGTCTACTTTAAGATTGTCTTGCGGACCTGTCAAGATGAGCGGTTTGCCGTTGCTGTCGAGCACTTTGAAGCCGCCCGCGCTAAGCACCTCCCCAGTCGGTCCTACTCTGAAGCTCCCGTTTCGTGTATATAGATTATTACCGTCATTATCCTGTACCGTAAAAAAAGCCTGTGGCCGGTAGATAACCTCGCCTTGAGGGGTTATATACTTGCCCGAGCCGTCAAAATTAATATTGCCGCCTGTAGCCGGGTCTGCCACCTGCAGATCCGTAGATAATGCGAAATCGGCCGGCTTGCCGCTTTCAATGAGATCCCCCTGCAAATATTGGGAGACAGATTGTTCGGCAAACACGCCTGTATTCATTTTACCAACGGGTTTGACGATGCCGCCGCTCATTGCGGAAATAAGTACCTCAGGAAAAGCATGGCTGACACTGTCTACCTGCTTGTACCCCGTTGTGTTCAAATTGGCAATGTTCTGCACTGCCGTATCATGTCTGCGCTGCTGCGTTACCATTCCGGCAGCGGCCGTATATAATCCTCTAAGCATGAGGGTGAGTCCCCTTCCTGATTGTGCTGTTAACTTATATTATCGGCAGCCTAGAATTTTTTCTTAACATTCTTGTCCAATTGATCAAGCATAATCCCGGTACCCTTAACCACACAATGCATAGGATCCTCCGCCACCCAGACTGGAACATGCAGTTCCTCAGAGAGCAGCTCGTCCAAACCGTTAAGCAATGCGCCTCCGCCGGTCAATACGACACCGCGGTCAATAATGTCTGCTGACAGTTCTGGCGGTGTGCGCTCCAAAACCGATTTGGCAGCAGCTACGATGGAGGAAACCGGATCCCACAGTGCTTCCTTCACCTCACCGGAAGAAATGGTCAGCGTCTGGGGAAGTCCGCTTACCATATCCCGCCCGCGAATATCCATTTCAGATTTCATACCGCCCGGACGGACGGAGCCGATGGTTACCTTGATATCTTCTGCCGTGCGTTCGCCGATCAGCAGCTTGTACTTCTGTTTAATATATCTTAAAATGGCCTCGTCGAACTTGTCCCCTGCAACTTTGATCGAGGAGGCGGTGACGACGTCGCCCATGGACAACACGGCTACATCCGTCGTTCCGCCGCCAATATCGACGACCATATTTCCACTTGGTTGATAAATATCCATACCCGCACCGATCGCTGCGGCTTTGGGCTCTTCTTCCATAAAAACTTCCTTGGCCCCGCTGCGTTCCGCTGCTTCCCGGATCGATTTCTGTTCAACGGAGGTAATATTTGTGGGGGCGCAGATCAAAATACGTGGCCTAGCATACCAGGAGCGGCCACCTACGCGGTCAATGAAATACTTCAGCATCATTTCCGTAATCGCAAAATCCGCAATAACCCCATCCCGGAGAGGACGGATCGTAATAATATTTCCCGGTGTACGGCCTACCATGCGCCGCGCTTGTTCGCCTACCGCAAGGACTCTCTTCGTATCACTTTCGAGCGTGACCACGGAGGGTTCATCCAGAACGACTCCCCTTCCCTTGACATGAATGAGCACATTGGCCGTGCCGAGATCGATTCCGATATCCTTGCTAAGCATAATGAAAGAGCCCCCAAAGTGTTATTTTAAAATATAAGGAAGTATAAGTTTCACACTATACTTTTTATCCTTCTATTTCTCGCTGAAACGGATACTGTCCTTGTATGGACGGTGCAGCCGTTTCATCTTGAATGAGAAAATAGTTAGTTAGTCCCAAATTTAAAAATACCATACTTTAGGGGAAGGATACAATGAAATAAAACTGAATTATCCCTTAAATTTCCGAAAATCTTATGGCTTTGAGGCTACGGCAACCTCGCGCTTTTTCCCTGTCGTTTTTTTATATTTTATTTTTGTGGCTTCTCCCCCCCGAAGATGACGAATCGATTTGTGATATTCGAGAATGTGCTTCACCTGATCGGCCAGATCAGGGTTGATCTCCGGCAAACGCTCCGTTAAATCTTTATGCACCGTGCTCTTTGATACGCCAAATTCTTTGGCTATGGTCCGGACCGTGTGCCTGGTTTCCACGATGCAGCGTCCGATTTTGATCGTACGTTCCTTGATGTAATCGTGCACGCTCCCGCCTCCCAACTGTGGATAGTTTGGTACATTATATGAGGGGCGGGCCTATATATTCACGCTTTCAGGACGTGACAAGCTCCGGAAGGCTCATTTTATTTCCTGGACAACCTAAATACGCCCTTGCTCGCGGCGGTATGGCTTCAAAATGTGATTCTCCAAGACAGATGGAAACGGCTTTGCCGTCTTTATAAGGACGGTATCCGTTTCAGCGAGAAATATAAGGATATATATAGCGTGAAACTTATAATTGCTTATGTTTACAAAAAAACAGGAGGCCCAAGGCCCCCTGCAGAATTCTCAAACTTAGCGCTTTGGCAGCAAATCCGACGGGTTAACTACCTTGCCATCCTCGTACACTTCAAAGTGAACATGGTTGCCAAGATTCTTCTCGATTTCACTGCGGCCTGCTGTTGCCAGCGTGTCGCCCTGCTTCACTTCGTCCCCCTGCTTCACCTTGGCGTCGCCGAGGCTTTGGTAGACGGTCTTCAAATTACCTGCGCTGGTGACCTCAACCACTTTACCGAATACGGCAACGTCTTCTACCCGGGTGACTTTACCGCTGAGTGCGGCTTTGACATCAAAAGACTGATTGTCCTCACGGGCGATGTCAATACCTACGTTAGGCACGAAGGTGTCATTATATTGCACCATGGCCGCCACATGATTCTCTTCGGTTCCATTTTCGTCATAGAACGGCTTAACCACTTCTACATCTGCCGGACTGGCTACCGGCCAGGCCAGGGTTTCTGCGGAAGCAACAACTTCCAGTGCAGCAGGGTCATTCTTGGTGGCGCCTGCCTCAGTACCTGTACCTCCGGCTTCCTGTGAAACAACCGCGGCGGTGTCTGGATTCAGCGGCTTCTGGCCTGCGTCCTGATAGACCCACACCAAGGTTAGTATAATTGCCGCTGCCGCCGTGTAGACTGCCGGAAATACCCACCGTTTGGATAACAGTCTGTTCCATGAAGAAGGCTGAGCGCCTGAATCTCCCTGCTTATTTTTGAGAGATTCATCATGGTTTGTTTTGTTTTTGTCTTGTTCATTCATATGCTTATCACCTCAGTAACCAGTGTTACCGGGCGCTTCGCTTTTATACGTATCTTTCAAGTTATTTTTTCAGGAGAGTTGAGACTTGGTTAAAAGAGACCCCGCTATAATAGTGTTTGAGAATTTGCGTAGCGGTGCTCCCCTCCTTCGCCATCCCGTTCGCCCCCCACTGACTCATGCCGACACCATGTCCGTTGCCATAGGTTGTAATCGCTACTTTTCCGCCCTGCCGCTTCCAGGTGAACTGGCTGGAGCGCAGCCCCAGCTTTTCGCGAACCTCCCGTCCGGTGAACACCGTGCCGGCGATAGAAATTTTCTTGACCCGGTGCCCGGCTGTCAGGGACAGCACTTCCGCAGGCAGGCTCGAGGAGGTTGAGGAGACAGGTCTTGCCAGGGAAGAAGCAGCGAGATGGCCGGAAGCCGGAATGGCCCTATCTGCAATCCCTAGCTTCTGTATCAGTTCGGAAGTCGTGAACGTATATGTCACCGCCAGATTCGGCGTGATTTCCTGATCCCATGGGCTGGCCACACTACGAAGGTAAGGTACAGCCGCATTCCAGTAGTCTTCGGAATTTTCGGTAAAGCCTCCGCTGGAGGCGAAGAAGGACGCGGTGATCGGCTGTCCTTGATAGGTCATCACCACTCCGCGCGTCTCCCGGACCGCGCGGCGGATCTTGGCCAGCCCGGCGCTCTTGCCGCCGAGCGTCCACTCCCGTTCCAGTGCGGCCCGGGATACGTAAGCCTGATGGCTTACCGTATCCGTCACATTCGCGCCCGGAACGGGCACGCCACTGCTGTCGCCGGCCCGCAGGCGGCGGACAATAAAGGTGCGCGCCGCGACGGCTTGCGCTTTGAGCGCCTCCAGCTCAAAGTCCGCCGGCATCTCGGCCGCAACCACGCCGCTGACGTAGTCCTCCAGCGGCAATGTCTCTATTTGTCTGCTGCGCGACAAATAGACAGCGACCTTCGGCTGCGGGGCTTCCTCCGCTGCCGGACCCGGCCTCGCCGGGGAGGCTGTGACCTGCTGCGGCACAGCCGGGGGCACTGGTTGTCCCCCGCGCAGCAGGACAACGGCCATCGGCAGCAGCAGCCCCGCCAGCAGGGGCGCTGCGAGCCAGGCGGCGGGGGCCAGCCGCCTTAGCCGGGGCATCGTGCGCCGTGCGCGCAGGATACGGCGCGGGGGTTTGATTTTACGCCGCAGCAGATAGCGGTAATCTTTCATCTCTATGTCTCCTTCCGTCAGTCACCGTTGATTCTTATAGATATGAATTACGTGCAACTGCTAGAACGATATTCTAAGAGAAAGAGAGATCAACGAAAAAAGACCACCTGCAAATAGAGGTGGTCTTGAAGAGCTATGAATTGTGATTATACCCAGGTTGGCTGAACCTGAAAGCGGGGCTTAACCTCTTCGCTTTTGAAGGATTCGCTTCTAGAAGCTCCCGGTTTAGCAACCTCTTCCTTCACAGCCGTAGCAGCCGCTTCTGACTCTTCCATGGAAATCCGCCATATGTCCGCACCAAGTCCCGACAGTTTCTCAGCCAGATGTACATATCCACGATCGATATGATGGGTTCCGCTAACTTCTGTCGTACCTTCTGCAACCAGTCCTGCCAAAATCAGTGCAGCGCCTGCACGCAGGTCTGTAGCGGTTACTTTGGCTCCGACCAATTCCGCATTGCCGGTTACGATCGCGGAACGTCCTTCTATCTTAATCTCAGCATTCATATTGTGGAATTCATCCACATGCATGAACCGGTTCTCAAATACCGTTTCGGTCACAACACTCGTGCCTTCCGAACGAAGCAATAACGCCATCATTTGTGATTGCATGTCGGTTGGGAAACCCGGATACGGCAATGTCTTCAAATCCACAGCCTTGAGCGGCTTGTCGCTGATAACACGAACACCGTTCTCATCCGGGATAATTGTCACGCCCATCTCTTCCATCTTGGCAATCACAGGACCGAGGTGGTCTGCAATTGCGCCTTCCACGTAGACATCGCCCCCTGTAATCGCAGCCGCCGCCATATAGGTACCTGCTTCAATACGGTCAGGAATAACATGGTGTCTGACGCCGTGCATGCGTTCTACGCCTTCAATGCGAATGACTCCGGTGCCCGCACCGCGCACGATACCGCCCATCCCGTTCAGATAGTTAGCCAAGTCCACAATTTCCGGCTCTTTTGCCGCATTCTCAATTACAGTTACGCCTTCGGCGAGTGCTGCCGCCATCATTATGTTTTCGGTCGCGCCGACGCTGGCTACATCCAGATATACCTTGGCCCCGCGCAACCGTCCGTTTATTTTCGCTTCAATGTAACCCTGGCCCAGACTAATTTCGGCACCAAGCGCCTCAAAGCCTTTTAAGTGCTGGTCGATCGGTCTTGTACCGATGGCGCAGCCGCCTGGCAAGGAAATACGTGTATGACCCAGTCGGGACAAAAGAGGGCCCATTACCAAAAAAGAAGCCCGCATTTTCCGCACCCATTCGTATGGTGCTTCACAGGAAGTAAGATTTCTGGCATCAACCTCAATGATATCGTTCTGGTATGTAACACCCGCACCCAGAGATTCCAATACTTTGCTGATTGTCATTACATCGTCTAGCGGAGGTGCGTCCACAATGACGCTGACTCCTTCTTCTGCCAATAGAGAGGCGGCTATGATCGGTAGTACGGAATTTTTTGCGCCGCTAACTTTCACGCTCCCGGTCAATCTGTTGCCACCGCGGACGATAAATTTGCTCATTTCGGTTTCCCTCCGCGTCCATTATTTCTTAAATTAATGCTTTGTATGAAATTCTTATGTTACCATTCCCTGACCTGCGCCCGAGGTGCGGGCACGCTCCTTAAACATCAGTGTTGACATAATAAAACCGTATTATTCGACACTTTTTTCACGGCTTTGGCCTAACAGAGATATAACCAAAGCACCTCTTGTTAAAACATGTTGCGAATCTGCCCGCTCCAGCCCAGATAATCCAGCAGGAACCCAGCCACAAAGTGTCCCAATACGATAGCCAGCAATAAATGCAGCAGTCTTGCCTGAGGGCTCTTGGGATATCTTATGACCAAATCGAGCTTAAGGTTCTGAAGTGCCCACCAAGATATTGCAACACAAAATAAAGATATGACCATAGAAACCAAACCACTGCTGCCGATTGAGCTTGACAACTCATCATATAGCCCTGTATCCATGTTAGCCCCCTGTGTATTAGGTTACTCGGAAATCGACTCTTATATCATACTTGCGTAGGGGAAAAGAATCCAGTACTTTTACGAATTTTTAAACATTTCAGACAATGTAAGCTGTAATGTTTACGAGATATTCACTTTCCCAACAAGAACGACTTTGGCGGCTATCCGCCAGAACGAACTGTTTAAGCGGGGAAAAGGACAACTGAAACTTTCTATATCTGCAAAAAAAACGGCCAAGCCACAGGCTTGACCGTAATTGCTATTGTTGTCCTTTTCTGGTGGACACTTTGATCCGTGTAACGGCGCGCTGAAGCGCCAGCTCCGCACGGCGGTGGTCAATTTCATCCTGTTTGCTGCGGGCCTGAAGGCGGCGCTGTGCGCGCTCCTTCGCCGCTTCAGCGCGTTCAACATCGATTTCCGTAGGCAGCTCAGCACTTTCGGCCAGAACGGTCACCTTGTCTTTATGCACTTCCACGAACCCGCCATGAACAGCGATAGTAACTGTAGCACCATCCGCCTTGATGAACATTGGAGCAACCTGAAGTGGAGTTACAAGCGGAATGTGTCCCGGTAAAATACCCAGATCACCATCGGCACCCTTTACAGTCAAGCTGATAACCTGCTTGGAGTAGACAAGATGCTCCGGCGTGACAATTTCCAACAGAAAGGTATTCACTTTCATTCCTCCTCAGAGCTTTACGAAATCAAGCTCGCATCGAAAGCCATAGTTCAGGGTTACATCGTTTTCGCTTTTTCAACTGCTTCTTCGATTGTTCCTACGAACAGGAACGCTGCTTCCGGAAGATCATCATGTTTGCCTTCCAGAATTTCTTTGAAGCTGCGTACGGTTTCTTTGATAGGCACGTATTTGCCTTTGAAACCGGTGAATTGTTCAGCTACATGGAATGGCTGCGACAAGAACCGTTCAACCTTACGGGCACGGGACACAATGATTTTATCTTCTTCACTGAGCTCATCCATACCCAGGATGGCAATGATATCCTGAAGCTCGGTATAACGCTGTAGCAGCTGCTTAACACCCTGTGCCACGTCATAATGCTCCTCACCAACAATTTCCGGAGCCAGCATACGCGAACTGGATGCCAGAGGGTCTACAGCCGGGAAGATACCTTTTTCGGAGATCTTACGCTCCAGGTTGGTAGTTGCATCCAAGTGGGCAAACGCCGTGGCCGGAGCAGGGTCAGTGTAGTCATCCGCCGGCACGTAGATCGCCTGAATGGAGGTAACCGAACCTTTTTTGGTGGAAGTGATACGCTCTTGCAGCTGGCCCATTTCTGTTGCCAGAGTAGGCTGGTAACCTACGGCAGAAGGCATACGGCCAAGCAATGCGGATACTTCGGAACCCGCCTGGGTGAAGCGGAATATGTTATCGATAAAGAGCAGCGTATCGCGGCCTTCTACATCACGGAAATATTCCGCCATGGTCAGTCCGGTCAGAGCTACACGAAGACGTGCGCCCGGCGGCTCATTCATTTGTCCGAATACCATTGCTGTCTTCTTGATAACGCCGGAATCGGTCATTTCATGATAGAGGTCATTACCTTCACGGGTACGTTCGCCAACGCCTGCGAATACGGAAATCCCGCCGTGTTCCTGGGCAATGTTGTTGATCAGTTCCTGAATCGTTACGGTTTTACCTACACCGGCACCGCCGAAGAGGCCGATTTTACCGCCTTTAGCGTAAGGGGCCAGCAGGTCGATAACCTTGATCCCGGTTTCCAGAATTTCAGCTTGTGTTGACAGTTCATCAAATGTCGGAGCCAGGCGGTGAATCGGATTTCTCTCCGCAACCACTTCGGCGCCGTTATCAATTGGATTTCCCAGTACGTTAAATACCCGTCCAAGTGTAGCTGTGCCAACCGGAACCGAAATCGGCCCTCCCTGATCATCTGCTTCCAAGCCCCGAACCAGACCGTCTGTGGAAGACATGGCAATACAACGCACCAGATTGTCACCCAGGTGATTGGAAACTTCCAGGGTCAAATCAATCGTGCGGCCGTTTGCCAGGCTGGTTACAATCTTGATAGCGTTGAAAATCTCGGGCAGCTGGCCGCGTTCAAATTCAATATCGACAACCGGACCCATAATGCTTACAACGCGTCCTTTGTTCATTATATTATTTCCCTCCTCGAAAGCTGTTGCATTAAAAAGAAATCACCGCACCGCATAAGTGGGATAAATCTCACTTATACGGCACCTGTTTCTTGTGAAAATATAAGCCGAAGAGTTTGGCTTCGCATATATTTTAAGACTGCGCGTTCGCTCCTGCCACGATCTCGGTAATTTCCTGCGTAATTGCGGCCTGACGGGCACGGTTATACGTAAGTGTAAGTTCTCCGATCATTTTTGACGCGTTCTTCGTTGCACTGCCCATTGCTGTCATTTTCGCACCCAGCTCACTGGCCTTGCCATCCAGAATAGCGCTGTAAATCAGCGTTTCTGCATACTTCGGAAGCAGTACTTCAAGCACGCCTTCAGCGGAAGGCTCATACTCGTACATTGCATGTAGGCCTTCTGCCTTCTTCTCATGCTCTACCGCTTCCATAGGCAGCAGCCTGTCAACGGTAGGGACTTGACTGATTGCATTCACAAAGCGGTTATAGCAGATGTACAGCTCGTCATAAACGCCTGTTTCAAACTGCTGCACCGCCGAGTAGGCAATCGACTTGATGTCGGCAAACTTCGGTGTATCGGAGAGCTCAGTAACTTCTTCCACGATCGGATATTCACGGCGGCGTAGAAAGTCACGGCCTTTGCGGCCGATAACGAACAGAGCATACTCATCTTTAGACTTGTGGCGCTCCGCGAGCAGCATGGTCACTTTACGCAGAATATTCGCGTTGTATCCGCCTGCCAGACCTCTGTCGGAGGTCACAATCAGATACGCGGTTTTCTTCACAGGACGGCTGACCAGCATGGGATGCGTAGCACCCTGTGAGCCGGAAGCAATACTGGCTACGACCTCTTTCAGCTTTTCTGAATAAGGACGGGCAGCTTCTGCCTTTTCCTGCGCTTTGCGCAGCTTGGAGGCGGCAACCATCTCCATGGCTTTAGTGATCTGTCTGGTGTTCTGAACGCTCTTGATTTGACGTTTAATATCACGCATGCTTCTTGCCATGATTTCACCACCTTAGAGCTTTGACGAAGTCAAAGCTAACTTCGTAAGCATAATCTGAGCTTTGACGATAATCAAAGCTCCATTTGTAAGCATATTTCAGTGCTTTGGCTAGGCCAAAGCCCGGTTTGAAACATCCATAGAATGACTGTAATGCTTAGCTGGTCGCGAAGCCTCTTTTGAACTTGTCGATAGCTTCCTTAAGGGCAGCTTCGTTATCAGCAGTCAAATCCTTGGTGTCGGTAATGGATTTAGCAATTTCAGCCGCATTGCTGTCTACATAAGCCAGGAATTCCTTCTCAAAACGTCTAACGTCTTTGACTGGAATATCATCCAAATGGCCTTTGACAGCGGTATACAAGCTGATAACCTGATGCTCAACGGAGAGCGGCTGGTTAACGCCCTGTTTCAGGATCTCCATCATGCGCGCACCACGGTTCAAACGGGCCTGCGTAGATTTATCTAGATCGGAACCGAACTGGGAGAACGCCTGAAGTTCGCGGTATTGGGCCAAATCCAGACGAAGTGAGCCGGCAACCTTCTTCATCGCCTTGATCTGTGCCGAACCACCTACACGGGATACAGAGATACCCACGTTGATCGCCGGACGCTGACCGGAGTTGAACAGATCGGATTCCAGGAAGATTTGACCGTCCGTAATCGAAATTACGTTCGTAGGAATATACGCCGATACGTCAGAGGCCTGTGTTTCAATGAATGGCAGAGCGGTTAATGAACCTCCGCCAAGCTCATCGCTAAGCTTAGCCGCACGTTCCAGCAAACGGGAATGCAGATAGAATACGTCACCAGGGAACGCTTCGCGGCCCGGTGGACGGCGGAGCAGCAAGGACAATTCGCGATAAGCAGAAGCTTGCTTCGAAAGGTCATCATAGATAACAAGAACGTGTTCACCTTTGTACATGAAATATTCGCCCATTGCGCAGCCTGCGTATGGAGCGATATACAGCAGCGGTGAAGGCTCGGAGGCCGACGCGGTTACAACAATTGTATAATCCAGCGCGCCGTGGCGGCGAAGGGTTTCAACAACCTGTGCTACTGTAGATTGCTTCTGGCCGATGGCAACATAGATACATTTCATGCCATTGCCTTTTTGGTTGATAATCGCATCAATAGCGATTGCAGTTTTACCTGTTTGACGGTCACCGATGATGAGCTCGCGTTGTCCGCGGCCGATCGGCACCATCGCATCGACGGCCTTAAGACCGGTCTGCATAGGCTCATGCACCGATTTACGGTCGATAACGCCTGGTGCATTGTTTTCCACCGGACGGAATTCCGTTGTTGCAATTGGACCCTTGCCGTCAACCGGCAGACCCAGTGCATTCACTACACGGCCCAGCAGGGCTTCGCCTACGGGAACCTGCATAATTTGTCCTGTACGCTTTACTTGATCGCCTTCACGAATTTCCGTGTACTCACCCAGGATAACAACACCGACGTTGCTTTCTTCCAGGTTGAGAGCCATGCCCACTACTCCGTTGGAGAACTCCAGCAGTTCCCCTGCCATCGCGTTTTCCAGACCGTAGACACGGGCGATACCGTCGCCGACTTGAATGACGGTGCCGATTTCGGCCACTTCGATTTCGGCTTTATATTGCTCAATTTGACTTTTGATCAAACTGCTGATCTCTTCAGGTCTAATGCTCAATATCCTCACCCCTATCTTCTATGCTTATCATTAAAAGATTTCTCAAGACGCGCAAGTTTGCCGGACAGGCTGCCGTCATACAGCGTATCGCCGATGACGACCTTGAGTCCGCCAAGCAAGCTTTTATCAACCACATTTGTGATACGGATATTCCGGCCCGACAAACGGCCGAATTCCTCGGCAACCTGGGTTAGCTCGCTACTACTGAGCGAATAGGTTGAATAGACGGTGGCATCTGCCAGACCAAGACTATCTCCTTCAATCTTGATATAGCTGTCCAGCAGATCCGGAAGGATATCCATTCTGCCCCGCTTCATCAGAATTTCCAGAGTGTTGATAACCGCCCCCGACAGCTTGCCTTCCAACGCTCTTTTCAGCACGGCAAGCTTGTCTTCACCGGAGATTCGCGGAGAGCTGATAAATCTCTGCAGCTCTGTATCCGAATTCAGCGCAGTAACCAGGCTTTTCAGATCCTCTTCGATTTCCAGGGTCTGCCGCTCTTCAAAAGCAACCTCGAACAATGCCTTCGCATATCTTTTGGCGACTATCGTATCCCGACTCATGACCGGCCTCCGACCTCTTTGAGGTATTGGTCAACAAGCCCTTCTTGCGCAGGATCGGTGCTGACTTCCTTTTGAAGCAGCTTGGAAGCAATCTTGACGGATGCCGCTCCGAGCTCGCCGCGCAGTTCTTCGACCGCTTTGTTCTTCTCGTTCTGGATGTCACGTACGGCTTCATCCTTGATCCGGGAAGCCTCAACCTTAGCCGACTCGATCAGCTGCTCGGTCTGCTTGCTGCTGGTCTGTCTCGACTGCTCAATGATATCAAGAGCTTCTTTACGTGCAGTTTGAAGCGCCTGTTTCTGTTCTTCAACATAAGAGACTGCCTGTTCGCGGGTCTGGGCTGCTTCATTCATCTGCTGCAGTACTAGCTCACGGCGTTTCTCCATCACAGAGAACAAAGGCCCGAAAGCATATTTGTTCAGCAGGAAATACAGGGCTAGGAACGCAATCAGCGCCAGTACAAGAGATGTGATTGAAAAATGCAATTAAGGTCACTCCTTTCCGGGTAAACATTCTGTATGCTTCTTATTTCCGTTTTTATTTCCGTTTCAGTTCAAAAAAGAAAGCGTGGAGGGCCAAGGCCTTCCCCGCCGAGTTGATCAAAGCATGTATTAAGAACCTGCACCTGCGTAGAAAATGAATGCCAATACGACACCGATAATCGGCAGGGCCTCTACCAGAGCGACACCAATGTACATTGTTGTTTGCAGTGTTGCTCTAGCTTCCGGCTGACGAGCGATACCTTCTACTGTCTTGCTTACAATCAGACCGTTACCAATACCTGCGCCAAGCGCGCCCAAACCTACCGCGATTGCTGCCGCGATGTATGCCATAACTCCCATTAGTGAAATCCTCCTTAAAATTGTGTTTTACTATTTAAATATAATTAAAAATCAGACGTACTTGCGTGCGCCGTGACTGTGTAGCTAGCTAGTGCTCCTCATGAGTATCGATAACCTGCGAGATGTACAAGAAGGTCAGCATGACGAAAACAAACGCCTGAATCGATCCTACAAAGATACTAAAGCCCTGCCATACCATTAGAAGCGGTATAGAGGCAATTCCTCCTATAATACCTGTGGATCCCAGCTTGACCAGTTGTGCAATCAGCACTTCACCCGCAAAGATGTTACCGAATAGACGCATGCCGTGCGTCAGCAGTTTGGAGAACTGCTCAATGAGGTTAATCGGCAAGAAAACGGCAAACGGCTGTAAATAGTGCTTAAGATAACCCTTTGTATTCCGGGTCAATCCCAGGAAGTGCACAAGCACAAAAATCAGTCCAGCCAAGCCCATCGATACGGAAGCATCCGCTGTAGGGGATTTCCACCATGTGACTCCAACTTCAACTTCTTTGCCAGGATTTGCGGCCTCTACCTTGTGAATCTCTTCCACTACATTAACAAGCTGATGTCCAAAGAACGTCGCTTTGTTCACATCGTGGTATTCAGTCACAATACCAAACGGTAGGCCAAGCATGTTCCCTACAAAGATGAACAGGATTAATGTAAGCCCCAGGCCGAGAAACGGCTTGCCTTTCTTCAAATCCATGGTGCTGGACATCATGCCCTGTACAAATTCAACGAGCCACTCCATAAAATTTTGCAGCTTGCCCGGATTCTCCACAGACAAATTACGTGTGGCCAGACGAGCCAGGACAAAAACTATAGTGCAGGTAACAATCAGCATCAATATGATTGAAAGGTCGAAATCAAGTCCTCCCACCTCAATCATTGGCGATATGTGCATTTTTCTCCCCCCTTTCTATTTAGCATGATGTTTGTCTTCATTTAATACCATTATGAATCCTATAATAGGAAGGATAAAATAACCGGTTACCAGACTGGCGCATACAGCGATCTCATTAAAGTAATGAGGATACTCAATCGCGAGCACAATTGCCAAAATAGAAGTAGCGATCCGAAAGCCAAAGCCCAGTGTAGCCCGGCCTTTGCGTTCTCCAGATGCCGATTTGGCGATATTCATGATCTTGCGGGCCATGTAAAAAATGTTGAAGCAGCTGACAGAAGCGCCAAGTACAACACCATGGAACACTGTGCGGCGGTGGGGCATGATCTCCGCGATAACGAGACATGCAATTACAATTCCCGCTATGCTGAAGAGCATTAATTTATTCATTTTTGACGGATCAGTCATCGGTATCCCTCGTCACTTTCTTGATAAGACTTACAATACTGAAAGCTCCGGACAGCAGACCGAAAAGAACACCTATACCCACCCACAGCCCAAGGTTTCCCCACATATTGCCAAGCCATCTTCCCAGCAAATATCCACCAATTGTACATCCGGCAAGATCGATGCCGATAGCACTGACAAGACCCGCCGCTTGAAATGATTTTCTCAGCTTTTGGTTGTCATTATTTGACTGCCCAGGCTCTTTCATTCTATCCCGTCCTCGGAATTCCAATTCATTTTACTGAATGTTACAATACTTTGTCAATCCAGCGAAAAATGTGGACTTTTCGGATGAAAATATGAAAATAATCACAGCAAAACATTCCAAAACCATATAAACCGTACAGTTTCACTGTATGTTGGTTTTGGTTATTTGAGAAGTTCATTTCCCATGCCATCTGACTGTTTTGTGAACATTCTGTGAAACTCTTCCGGACGTTCCTGGACCACACCGAAATGATGCAAAATCGCATTGACAATTCTCTCGGAGGCTTTACCGTCTCCATACGGGTTGGCGGCCCGGCTCATCGACTGATAGAGGTCCTGATCAGTCAAAAGGGCATGTGTCCGTTGATACACCTTCTCCTCGTCCGTCCCCACAAGCTCCAGTGTTCCGGCTTCGATCCCTTCCGGGCGCTCAGTGGTATCACGCAGCACAAGCACAGGAACTCCAAAGGAGGGAGCTTCCTCCTGCAGGCCGCCGGAATCGGTTAATATCAGGTGGGTATGCGGATAAAAATTATGCAGGTCAACGACATCCAGCGGATCAATCAGCTTGATTCTAGGGTGTCCGCCGAGTATCTCATGCGCCGGTTCCTTGACTGCCGGACTCGGATGCACAGGATAAACTATGGCTACATCTTCAAATTCATCAGCGATTCTTTTGACAGCACGGAAAATATGACGGTGCGGTTCGCCTTGGGATTCTCTGCGGTGCGCCGTCATTAAAATAAGTCGTTTTCCTGAAGCAAAATCCAGCACAGGATGCCGGTAGTCCGGCTGTACGGTATATTGAAACACATCGGTTACGGTGTTGCCTGTGATATAAATACTTGATTCTTTTTTGTTCTCGTGTCTCAGATTACCTGCTGACCAGTCAGTCGGAGCAAAGTGCAGATCTGCAAGAACTCCTGTCAACTGACGGTTCATTTCTTCAGGATAAGGGGACAGCTTGTTCCAGGTCCGAAGTCCTGCTTCCACATGGCCTACCTGAATTTGCTGCAGGAACGAGGCGTAGCTGGCAAGGAAGGTGGTAAGAGTATCGCCATGCACCAGCACAAGGTCCGGCTTAGCTTCCCGAAGCACTGGTTCCAGCCCCTCCAGCACCCGAATGGTAATTTCGTTCAATGTCTGGCGGTCCTTCATCACATCCAGATCATAATCAGGAGTGATTCGGAAGACCTCAAGCACCTGGTCCAGCAGTTCGCGGTGCTGCGCTGTTACGCAAACCACGGATTCAATGTGTTCGGGATGTCTGGCAAGCTCCAGAACCAAAGGCGCCATTTTGATCGCCTCGGGGCGAACTCCGAAAATCGTCATCACTTTAATTTTGGACATAACCCCCACCCTCTCTTCAAAATACTTAAGTATTTTCTTTGTTCTATATTACTGTTACTTAATTATGTTTATTTGGTTCCATACAGACGGTCACCGGCATCCCCGAGTCCCGGAACAATATAGCCGTGATCATTCAGATGGTCATCCAGCGCAGCCACATAGATATCAACATCGGGGTGGGCAGCTTGTACAGCAGCAACACCTTCCGGAGCCGCAATCAGGTTCATCATCTTGATCTGTGTGCATCCGCGGTTCTTCAGCGAGGTGATAGCGGCAATGGCGGAGCCGCCTGTTGCGAGCATCGGGTCGATAACAATCAATTCACGCTCCTGAACATCCGTAGGAAGCTTAATGTAATATTCAACCGGTTGAAGGGTTTCGGGATCACGGAACAATCCAACATGGCCTACCTTGGCAGCAGGCAGCAGCTTCAGTACGCCTTCAAGCATTCCCAGTCCAGCCCGCAGAATCGGGATCAGGCCCAGCATTCTTCCGGAAATCACTTTGCTCTCCGTTTCTGCTACAGGCGTCTGCACAGTAATGGTCTCGAGTGGAATATCACGCGTAATCTCATATGCCATAAGTGTAGCGACTTCATCAACATGCTCTCTGAACTCTTTCGTGTTCGTCCGCACATCGCGAATAAATGTTAACTTGTGCTGAATCAAAGGATGATCGCAAATCACCAATTTTCCCATTCTTGTCCCTCCGGTAATTGTAAGTCTTATTTATAGCCGTAGAAAGCGCTTTTGCTTCTCCCCTGGCTAAATCTTGTCTATTATATCATCCTCAGAGACGTATTTCACCTCCAATGGAAATAGTGTTTTTTAGCAAAGCATCAGAAATATTAATGAAACAATTTATTTTGTATTAATAAAATATCCAAAAGTGTTATGATTATTTTCATTTTCATGAAATTCACATTATTTTCACTACTATTTTTGAAATTTCCATGAATGATAAAGGGATTTTTTCAGATCATTTTCAATGAATCATGCTTTTTTTTGTGAACATTTATTAACAATCAGGAAAATATAATGCCTTTTTATAGCCTTCTCATTTATTTTCTTCAAGTATATTTTCATTAGGTATTCAGGAAAGCAAATCCGAATTTTATTTATGAATAAAATTCAAAAACCGCTTAAGTCAAGGTTATCTATTTTACTATTCATGTTCCGCTATATATGACGGACATATATCTGAGGGTACAGTAAAATTGTTCCTTTATATCCCTCTTTGCAGCTTTTTTGAGTAGGAGTAACCATAGTTACAAAATTGAAAAGGGCTAACCCGCAAAATCTGGTTAACCCTAGATTTCAAATAGTTAGTTTATCCCATCTAACAAAAATTAATTAATCAATATTCCCTATTTACTGAGAGTATATGATTTACGCTTCAAACTACCATATGACCTTTCCACTGCATGTTGCTAAGCAACCAGCACTACAGGTCCAATTGCAACTTGAAGCACAGCCGCCTACACAACTTCCCCATGTACAAGTTCCGCAAGCGTATCCTTGAACATCGCTTCTTGAGTTGTTTTTTTTAGAAAACAAATGGCGCATTCTCTCACCTCCTTTTCATAGTTTACAACTTAACTAGCAGATAGACATTATCTCAAAATCAGTCTTTTATTCAATTTTCAATCAGATAAATTTCGTTAGTATTAAAGTCTATTGTCCAACTTCCATTAACAGATGATTTCCATATATACTTACGAGCCTTTTCACTCCACCAGTTTTCAAGTTTAACTGACGTTTTACCTAAATCGGCTACGATCTTTTCATAAACCAATTCTATTTCCCCAATATCACTATTTGAACATGGCAATGAGGAAAATAATTCTTGAAGGGCAGTCTTTCTTTCATAAAGATTCAATATTTCATTTTTCTCCTGTTCTGAAACTTCGCCTACTTTTTCGTTAGACATTAACTTCACTCTCCTTAAATTTAAAATTTTCTCTTTTGGAAATTATCACTTCAAGTGGGTCTAAATAGTTATTATCCTCGAAATTATTATTTACTACAAAGCCACTTTTATTTATTTCCAATCTGAGTTTATAGGAATTTTTTCGTTCAATATGACTAATTACACATTGAACTTTTGAAGGGATATTGATCTGAGACGTGAGTTTCTTATTTAAATATTTACATCTTTTGCAGTGATAGGAATCACATGAGTTGCAAAGAGGTGATTTTTCGACACTCAACATGTCTTTATCTTTTATATCTATCCCAGTTGTAAGATCACCGATAGAATCACTCTCATTTTCAAAATAAAAAGCCGCACAAGTATAAAACTTCCCGTTAGGAGCAAGGGTAAACGTATGCTCACCTGCATCACAGTTAGACATTTTATTTAAATCTAATATATCGGTGAGTACGTTCAATTCTAAAGGACTTTCATTCTCAAAATAACTCGACAGTATAATTTTTGATAATTCTTTTAATTGCTTGTCATAAGAATCCAAATCATTTGGACTCCATTCTTCTAGGTCAGAAATGACAAGGTTTATTCTAGAAAATTTCAAGTATATCTTTTCTATTAATTGAGCTAATTCATTTATCTCACTTCTACTTATGACGAGAATACAATTATCACTCTTAACAGCATCAACTTTATCTATTTGATTGATATTATGATCAAATACTATAATTGAGTTTTCTGGACTTTCAGAATTATGAAGATTCTCAACTCTTAAAGCGTTCCTATTTGATTGACTAGACGGAATTTCACCTATAAATACTGGAATATAATTATTTTTTTCACAAAACTCTAAACCTGCAAAGAAAACATCATCATTCATATAGGTAAACTCTTTAAATTTTCTTGGTGCTAAACAATTAAACGAAGCGTCTGTTGAAAGAATGATTTGAAGATAGTTCTGTCTTGTATTATGTAACCTTCCTTTTTTTCTATCTACAGTCATACCAGTCTTTTTTTCAAACTCACTCCAGAAATAATCATTAGCTCGACAATTTGCTTTATGCATCTCACAATTAAATGTAGTTCTTTTAAATAGCGTACCTGAATCAGCTACATCGTAATTGTTTCCAACACACCAAGAACAACCACTAGCAACATTACATTCAATGCATTCTTTTGGACTTTGATTTCTTATTGTTAGAAGCTCAAAGGGTCTTAATTTATCCCTATTAAATCCAGAGTATATATCTCCAACTGAATATCCATCCCTTTTATTTAATGAATAATCAACAAAACGCAAGCAAGGATAGAGCTTCCCCTGATAGTCAATTGCCACCATTTTCCCAGCACCACAATAAGTGGAATTCAGATCTTCTTCAGAAAAGGGTAATCCAAAGGACCCCTTTTGAAAGAATCTAATCTTATGATCGATCCAAAGATCGTTTTCTATTATATAATCTGCTAGTTTTTTTAACTGTTCTTCAAAAACTAAATTATCTCCTTCATGCCAGACATCTTCATAAATAATGTTAGCAGATACATCTTTTATCCCTAGATTCCATAAACTTATTACACTGTCCATTAAATGCGGAAGGTCTTCATGTGAAAAAGTTGCTTTGGTATGAGTATTAGGGAACTGTTCTTGCCATAAAGGCACACTATTCACTACTAAATCATACGATCCACTTCCATCCGGAAATATTCGTTGCAAATCATGTTTTGTTTGATTTCCATCAACGCTTATTCCAATACTCACTTTATGGTGATTCTTCTTTATAAAATTCTGCACTTTCTGAGTTGAATAATATATACCATTAGATGAAAAACTAAATCTATAATTTCCAAACCAGGGATGATCTAAAGTATACATTTGAACTTTAATGTAATCGCAGATTCTATCAATAAGATCAATTTCCAGGAAAGGTTCGCCCCCTATGAATTCCCATATAACTGCTTCACGTTTAAAATCATCTGAATTTTTTAATATAAAATCTACCGCATCACGAGCAATTTCAAAGCTCATTTTATTTGTTGTGTTTTTCCCCACAATATAACAATACTTACATGCAAGGTTACAATCCTCAGTTATACAAAAAGTTATCACTTGAGCTTCGTTGTCTCTCCAGTCTTTTGTAAATTCCCCCATTTGATAAGATATAGCATTCATCATAAATACCTCCATTTTGTCTATATTATTCTTATTCCGAGTTTCAACAAAGTATAAATGGTCTCTACGTTATAATTATCCCTCCCTTTACTTTTTATCTTTGCTATTTGACCCGTTATATACGCCGCTGCCATACTAGTTCCTATATAGTATTCGTAGTTGTTTATGTGATTTATATTGGGTATATGCACCACATTATTGGATGCAACGAAATATCCCATTCGGTATTCATATTCGGAGAAATTAATAGCCCCGTCTCCTTTCACAGAGACAACTCCCTTAAAAATTGAAGGAAATGAGATATTTCCTGTATTCGATGCTGCAGAAACTATAATAATTCCTTTTTTCTTGGCTTTTCGTATTAGTTTTTTTAAAGGCATGTAGTATCTTATTTTATTTGTTCCTAAACTCATATGAATGATATCCGGGTTGTCTTCGATCGCATGTTCTAATGCTGAAATTAGGATTCGACCATCCGATTTTAAATTTTCGTCAAGAATATTATGACTAATAAATCTCACATTTTCATGCATATACTTGATTACGAGCGCAATAATCGTACCATGATCATTTGAACATTTATTGAAATATTCAAAATTCACATGACCTCTCTCATTAATCCAATAGTTTATAGATTCAAGTACATAACAATCCAAATTTAATTTATTTATATCAATTCCACTATCAATTATTGAAATAATAATATTTTTACGATCATTATCTTTGTTAATCACATACTTCCTCCTTACTTAAGCAAGAGTGTTGCTAAATACAAGTTATCGTTCTTTTTACATTATTTTCTGCTATTTCTCCATTATTGATATAAAAAATACGATCAGCGTTCTGTAAACTTGAATAATCATGAGTTATGACAATTACTGTATGTTCTTTTGAAAGGCTATGTATTATTTCATCAATAAACTTTTGTGATTCTCTATCTAATGACGAGGTAGGCTCATCAAATAGTAATATCCTAGACTTTTTCAAAAGTGCCCTTGCGACCGCAAGTCTTTGTCTCTGTCCCCCTGATAAGTTTGAACCACCGTCTCCTATAACGGTTGAATATCCCTCAGGAAGCGTAATTATGAAATCATGTATATATGCTTGTCTACAACTCTCGTATACGTCCTCTAACGACGCTTCACTATTTACCAATAACAAATTATTTATAATTGTGTCATTAAAGAAGAATGAATCTTGTGCTACTATCGAAATCCCACCGCCTATTGTCAATATGCTAAATTCATTTATATCAATATCATCAATTAATATTGAGCCAGTGGATGGTTGGTAAAAGCGCAGGAGTAAATTCAGAAATGTTGTCTTTCCTCCACCACTTGGCCCAATAATAACATTCATTGTATTGGGGTATATTTCAACATTTATATTTTTAAGAACAGGATTTCTTATATCATAGGCAAAGTTTACATTTTGAAATTCCACTTTCCCCTTCAAATTCATGTGAACAGTTCCTGCTATCTCTACTTTATAGTCAAGGTTACCTTGCATATGTAATATTCGTTGAATAGAAACTATCATTTGTTGCACGTTGGAATTTAACCCTACAATCTCCATAACCGAAGATGTAAATTGAGAAGAATAATTATTAAAAGCTAGAAAAAATGCAAGATCAAGCGTTTTATATTTTAAAACAAACAAGGAGCCTACAAAGATAATTGAAACTTGCGTGCAAAACATTAAAAATTGAGAAATGTTTTGCGACAAGGCAGAATAGTTGCGAGCAGTAATACTTTTCTTTTTTAGAACATTTAGTATACTTTCAAACTCCCGTATCCTAACTTCTTTAATATTTAAGCCAACAATAGTTTTAATCCCCGTAAATGATTCTTGGATATGAGCAAAGAATTTATCCTTTAAAACTGAAATCGCCATCATCTGTTTTCTAACAAGTTTACCTGAATAGAAAAATAAGGCTATTGAAAATGGAACTAGTGCTAAGGTAATCAAGGTGAGTTCAATATGTAAATAAAGCATAATAATTATAACAACCAAAAATTTTAAAATATTCACCATTAGGGAAGTGAATTTATTTATTACAATATCCGCCACAACTTCAGGGTCATACTGCAATCTTGATATCAATTCACCTACCGGAGTATTATCAAATACCATTATTGGTAAGTTCATTACTTTGTGATATAATTCACTTTTCAAATCATAAGTAATTTGCTCATTAAGATAAGAAGCAGTTAACGCTTGTACATAATTGACCAATGCTTGAAGAAAGTAAAATAGGACCATATAAAGACAGTATCTGAATAAGTCTGCTAATTGGCCATTAAATATAGTGACTATGGCCTTGGCCCAAATTAATGGTTGGGCTAAATTTAATGCAACTGAAAAAATAACCAGTACTAAATTCATATAATAAGTTATTTTATATTTCCTTATGTATATATTGATTTTTTTAAAAGTGATTATAAAATTAGTTACCTTACTCATTTTCCACCTCCATAATAAATAATACTTTATAATCCAACTATAACCTTATTTATCCATTATAGCTATGCAATTAGATTTAATTCTGTTACGATACTGTGAATCAAATTTGACTCAAAGCTAACTTTCATTCTACCTTCATAACCACAAATTCGAGATAATAATCCATTTTTATAAAAAAAGGACCATTTCCAAATGCTAACCAGATAAACGATTAGAGGAAAGGGTCCTAAGCTATATTATTCGGGTGTATACATTTCCCACTATTAAAAATAACCCAGTAAAATCAAAGCCACTTTATCATATCCAGGCTATCTCAATGGAAAATATCAAAATGACGATTATATGCATAAGAAGCTGATACACTAGACCCGATCCAACTAGTATTGAAGACCTGGATAGATTGGGTATTGCTCAGTCAGTGCAGCGACTTCACGGGCAGCCTCAGAGAGGTTACCTTCATCAGCAGGATTCTTCAATACGTTGGCAATAATGCGGCCAATGGTAACCATCGCCTGCTCGTCCATTCCGCGCGAGGTGACTGCAGGTGTACCAATACGGATTCCGCTTGTCACAAAAGGGCTGGTAGGATCAAACGGAATAGCATTCTTATTAACCGTGATACCGATAGAATCGAGAACCTTCTCTGCATCCTTGCCAGTGATATTGAGATTGCGGGTATCAAGCAGCATCAAGTGGTTGTCAGTTCCGCCGGATACAATGTTAACTCCCTCACCAATCAATGTTTCTGCCAGCACCTTGGCGTTCTTTACCACATTCTCGGCGTAGGTTTTGAATGAAGGCTGAAGAGCTTCACCAAAGGAAACAGCCTTGGAAGCAATCACATGCATCAGTGGTCCGCCTTGCGAGCCCGGGAATACGGCCTTATCGATCGCCGCTGCCCAAGGCTGTCTGCAGAGAATCATACCTCCGCGGGGACCGCGCAGGGTTTTGTGCGTGGTTGTGGTTACAAAATGGGCATGCGGAACGGGACTTGGGTGAAGACCGGCCGCCACCAGTCCGGCGATATGGGCCATATCCACCATGAACAACGCGCCTACATCGTTCGCTATAGAGCCCAGGGCTTCAAAATCGATCGTACGGGGATACGCGCTTGCTCCGGCAACAATCAATTTCGGACGGTGTTTGAATGCAGCCTTGCGTACTTCATCATAATCAATCAGGAAGGTATCTTCCTGCACACCATAAGCCACAAAATTATACAAAAGGCCGGAAGCATTCACAGGGCTGCCGTGTGTCAGGTGGCCGCCATGCGCCAGGTTCATCCCCAGAACGGTATCGCCGGGATTCAGCGCAGCAAGATATACCGCCATATTAGCTTGGGCACCGGAGTGCGGCTGTACATTGGCATGATCGGCACCGAAGAGCTGCTTGGCACGGTCACGGGCCAGATTCTCTACGATATCCACATCTTCACAACCGCCATAATACCGTTTGCCGGGGTAACCTTCGGCATATTTATTCGTGAGCACAGAACCCATCGCTTCCATTACGGCTTCGCTGACGATATTCTCCGAGGCAATAAGCTCAATGTTGGCACGCTGACGGCTCAGTTCCAGTCCCATCGCTTCCAGTACTGCAGGGTCACTCTTACGCAATTGTTCCATGATTCTTATTTCCTCCCTAGTGCTCTTTAGTTTATGTTGTGTAAAGTCAAACTCCATATTCAGTGGCATGCCGGCAAAATGAATCTGTCTGTCCACTATTTAAAGATTTCAGGCGTACTAATCGCAATTGCCTGTTCCGCTGGTCTCGGGAGTACGGTAAACCGCACGTTCCCCGCCGATCAGCGGAGGTCTGCTCCAGGCTGCATTCACCCGGGCCGAACCAATATAACGCAAGCTTGGCCGGAAAGGCACCGCCACCCGGCGCAAGTGCATGCCGATCAGCGTCTCGCCAATATCAATGCCTGCATGGGCTTCCACCGTTTCCGCAAGGACCGGATCGGCCATCGAACGATAAGCAGCCGCAGCCATAGAACCGCCGGCTCCCGGTATCGGCACAGCCGATACTTCCCTAAGCCCCAGCTTCTCCAGCAATGAACGCTCCATGACCAGCGAGCGGTTCAAATGCTCGCAGCACTGGTATACCGGATGAAATCCCTTCTCCCCAGCGACCTGAACAATCCCCTCTAGCAGCTGCTGCGCCACTTCCAGCGCACCACCGGTACCAATACGGACCCCGGCTACCTCGCTTGTGCTTGCACCAACGACTAGGATTTTACCGGGTCCCAGATTTCCGGCTTCTGACAGCTCCCGTACTACAGCAGCGGTTGCAGCCGTTAAAGAAAGCTCTGCTCCCGCCGGTTGACCGGCATCACCGGATTGATAGCCGGATGCCGGATTCGCCCGTGAGTCCTGCTTCATGACTTGATTCATCACTTCTGCCTCCCTCAAGCAAGTAGAAACTGAACTTAACTGCAGTCCTGCATTTTAAACAAAAAAGAGCAGTCCGCAACCTACTGCGGATGTGCTCTTTTGCCCAGGCGACCGGCCGTTTATTCCAGTGCTCCATCGTGGTTTGATCCACATCTGTCGCCAGTTACACCGGAACCGGATAATATTTAATTTTATTTTAAAGGAATGGCTGCAAAAAATCAACCACCATTACAAGCGGCGTAAGGACTCCAGTTTATCCAGAAGACTGTACAGTGCTGTACGGATCTCAGCAGCGGCCAGCTCGTAATCTTCCCTGGGACCTCCAAAAGGATCGGAAATATCAAAGCTTGGAATCCGTTGGCGGATTTCGATGATCCGCTGCAAATCAGCGGATTTCGGCTCTTTTCCCAGTGCAAGACTAAGCTCGGCATCCGCATATAGGCTATCCAGCTCGAAGATATCTGCGTTCACGGCTTCTTCATCGTAGACATATTCTTTTAGCGTATATGTCTTCGCAACAGCCTCTGGAAAATACTGCAGCAAATGGCGTTTGTGGCCTCCCGTGAGGGTAAGTACCAAATCTGCCCAGGCTACTGTCTCTCCGCTCAACTGCGTGGACTGGATATGATCATGGACTCCTTCGTCCCGCAGAATCGCCGCGGCATGTCTGGATATGGAAGTACCGGAAATGGCGGAAACGCCTGCAGACCGCACTTCCACGTCGATTCCCCGCTCCTTCGCAAGCTTCCGGAGAAGCCCCTCAGCCATAGGACTACGGCACGTATTTCCTGTGCAGACGAATAAAATATGCAGCATACTTTCCACCTCCATCAACAAATAAATTGAGTTATAGAATATTGTTGTGCCGTTATTGTATCAAAAGATGAACAGTAAGCCAAACGCAAGCAGGATTCCCCCGCCCAGCGCCTCCCCGTAATCACCAAGTCCACGGCTGACTCTCCTTCCCAGCAGCAGGCCGGAAATCGACATCAGACCCCCGCAGGCCCCAAAGGCGAGCACGGTTAACACTATGCTATTCACAAACATCCCAAGGGAAACCCCTACCGAAAATGAATCTATACTCACACTGAGCGAAATCAGCAGCATCCCCCAGAAATTGCGGTGATCCACAGGATTACTCCGGGTATGCTCTGTCCGAAAGGAATTGAATACCATGTGTCCGCCGAGCAGTACCAACAGCCCTCCGGCTGCATAGGTGGTAACTTGTCCTAGGAAATGTCCCACATAGCTGCCGGTGAACAACCCAAGCAGGGGCATCAGCACATGAAAAAAAGCAATCAAGAGACTGAGCTGCAGCACATGCAAAAGACGGATGCCCTTCATCCCGATGCCTACACCGAGTGAAAAAGCGTCCATCCCCAGTGCGATTGCCATAATGGCTATCGTCACTATCTGGCCCCAGCCAGCATATACTCCCCCTATGTCCATGCCCATACCCCCAAAGTCCGAAAGTCTTGTACCACAACCATATGCGGACAAGGGGGGATTCATGACTGTAGCACGCTGTTCGCACGGAGAGTACAACATAGGAACTTTAACAGTCAGGGTATACGGCAATGAAGCCACCCGAGGGTTATCCCGCGTCGACGACGGTTCCGCCGGCGGCTTTCATCAGCCGGTTCATGATGGCTAAGCCGAGGCCGGTATCCGGGCAGGCCTCGGCCAGAATGTAAGTCGCTCCCGCTTCATCGAAGCGCCGCAGCGCGGCATACAGGGAGCGCGCCCCTTCCTCCGGCGAGGCCAGCGAGCCGAGGGACACCACGCAGGCGGCCGCGTTGGCGGGATACAGGGCCCTATGCTCCTCGAAGAGGAGCAGGCCCGTGATCTCGCCGGCGCGCTGCGCCGCCTGCAGCAGATCCGCAGCGGCTTCCGCCACGCGCTGCGCGGAAGCCCCGCGCACTACGCCAAGCGCTCCGCGCGGGGCGTAGTGCGTGTACTTCATGCCCGGCGCGCGCGGAGCCGGGCTATTGTCCCCGGCGGCATGCGCCGCGCCGGGGGAATATCCGGAAGCGACCGCAGGCGCTTCCGCAGGGTCCGTGGACGGGCCGGGGGCCCCGGCGGCAACGTCCACGGCAGGGGCAGGGGCCGGGGTAACGGCCCCGGGACCAAGCACCGCCGCGAGCTGCTCGGCGGTGATGCCGCCGGGACGCAGCACGGCGGCCGTCCCGTCCGGCTGCACCTGCACGACGGTCGACTCCAGGCCGACACCGGCCGCGCCGCCGTCAAGCACTCCGCCGATGTATCCGGCGAGGTCCTCCAGCACATGGGCGGCCAGCGTTGGACTCGGCCGCCCGGAGCGGTTGGCGCTGGGCGCAGCCACCGGGCAGCCTGCTGCGCGGATCAACGCCAGCGCGAGCGGATGATCCGGCATGCGCACGCCGACTGTATCCAGACCCGCTGTCACCAGTGGGGACAGCACGCCTGGCAGGACCGGCAGCACAACAGTTAGCGGACCCGGCCAAAAAGCATCGATCAGCGCGGCCGCGGAAGGGTGTACCTCTGTCACCAGCCCGTCCAATTCGCTCCGCTCGGCAATGTGCACGATCAGCGGATTGTCGGAAGGCCGCCCCTTTGCGGCAAAAACCGCTTCTACTGCAGCCGTGCTGCGCGCGTCCGCCCCCAGTCCGTACACCGTCTCGGTCGGGAACGCGACGGTACTTCCTTCTCGCAGCAGAGCTGCTGCCTCTTCAATGGCTTCCCGGTCTGCCGTGCTCTGCGGATAAGGAGCGCAATCCGTACCCATTGGTTCTGCCGGAGACAGCTTCCAATAGCGGGTAGATTCGATATGGCCGCTGCGGCGCTGGACCGCAAACGAGGAATCTTGAGGTTTTTTCATTTTCATCACAAGCTTTCTACATAGGGTGACTTTATAGCCTCAGCATGTAAAGCCTTATATATAAACTCTTATAAGTTCAACAAAAGCGGCCCCACCAGGTGGCGCCGCAGGAAATCTGATTCAGTTCACACTATATCGTAACATAGGCCGTTATAGATTCATATAATCTCAGCTGAATAATCCGCTGATCCAACTCCATAACTTCTCCAGCAGCTCCCAGAAGAAGAACCGCACCTTCGGCGTTTCCGCTTCCGCGCTTGCAGCGGATACCGTTGTATTCACAGAAGCTGTGGTTACCGCCCCTTGATCCGCTGTCTTCACTTTGGCTCCCTCTCCAGCTGCTGCGGCCGAGGCGGTCTTAGCTTTGGCCGCGGCAGGTGCCGCTGCATCCCCGGACCCTGCATCGATGAAGCACAGCGGCGGAAACAGCACGCACCACCAGTTCTGTCCCTTGCCGGCGCCCAGCGTGATGCGCACCGCTTCATACTCTCCGGCCGGATAGACCTTGCCGCCGTACATTTTGGTCGGAAACGGGACGACACCCAGCTCTACGTTATAGCCATATTCTATCCCCCGCTTATTCAGCTCCCGAGCCACCAATGCATTCAGTTCCGGCAAATGGCTCCGGATCAGCGTCCGGGCCTGTTCCAGACTCTGCGGATCTTCCAGCAGAGCCACCCACTGGTTCATCTGGTCGACTACACTGTCGCGGATCTGGCGTTTGACGAGCTGATCACCCGCCGCATCCGAATTCGCCAGAATGCGCAGCCGGATCGAATCCTGCGGAATGGACATCTCCGCTACAGCCGCATCGGTTTTTTGTCCTTCCCAGGCCATCATAAGAACCATAAAAAAACAAATTAAAATGGCAGTATACTTAAAAGTTACCCGTAGCGAATCCTGTTTTCCAGTCTTGTTCCGTTCCATCTCCAGCAGCCCCTCTCCCTCAAAAACGCTTATGTCCCCAGTATGCCCGGGAAGGAGAGTCTGCAAACCTATCAATCTATGAATTATACAGGTTTCAGAAATGTACTACCGGCGCTGGCAGGTCTTCCTCTACATCCTGGCCATACAGCAGCACACTCATCGCAATGCCCATACTGGCCATATTAATTAATACAGAGGTCCCGCCATAGCTGATGAACGGCAGCGTTATTCCGGTTAGCGGCATTAGGCCGATGTACGCGCCGATGTTCTCAAGAATCTGATACAGCAGCATGGCTACAATCCCGATGATCAGATAAGGTCCGGCGCGGTCTCTGCATTCCAGAGCGATCAGAATCATCCGGTGGATGAGAATAAAAAACAGCAGCAATAGCAGTGCCGCTCCCACGAAACCGAACTCCTCGGCAATCTGGGCAAAGATCGCATCAGTATACAACACTGGTATTTTACCAGACTGTACCGAACCGCCCTTCATATAGCCTTCCCCGCTGAGCCCGCCTGAGGCAATGGCTATTTTGGCATTGCGCGTCTGATAGCTGTCGTCGCTGCTTGCCAGCTCTGGCACCAGCCAGGGGTCGAAGCGGGCCACAAAGTGCTTGCGGCCAATAGTATCACTGAGGAAATGGGTCATCTGCTCATGATAGTTAATGTAGCTGAAAATAAACCCTCCCACCGCAACGCCCCCAACAATCAGTCCAATCAGCGCATGAGACCATTTAATCCGGCCAATCCACAGCAGACCGAGCAGGATGACCATATAGCTTAGCGCGTTGCCCAGGTCGTTCTGGCTGATGACGATCACAAACGGCAGCAGCGCAATCATACTGAGCGGCACGACATCCCGCCAGAACTGAAGCTCATTTTTATTTTTGCGGACCAGCAGTGCAGCCAGCGCGAGGATTAGAATCAGCTTGAACAGCTCCGCCGGCTGAACACTTAATCCCCCTACCTCCAGCCAGCCCCGTGCACCGTACTTTACCGTCCCAAAAAAGCTGACCACCACCAGAATCACTACGCCCAGCATATAGATATAATGTGCATATTTGACCAGAAGACGATAATCAAACAGGGACAATCCGAAGAACACAACAAAGCCCAGCCCGTACCACTTCAGCATCTGAATGTGCAGCCCGTCGTCATCTCGTCCGTGCGTGACACTATATATCGATAAAATACTGATGACCATCAGCATAAGCAGAACAACGACGATGACACCATCGATCTTTTTGAACCTCTGCAGCATGGAGCTAGCCCCTAACTGTACATGGAATCGGTTTCCCGCTGGAGCACTCATTCAGAAGAAACCCGTTAATTTCCATTTTAAAGCATGCTGCAATACAAATACAATTTTTAGAAGCCGTCCATACAATCCCTGGTGTGGCATCAAGACCATCACTGCAATATAAAAAACCGCCGGAGCCCGTCATCAGATGGGCTTCAGCGGTTTCATGTATATCTTTCAAACAGCTATCCCTGCTTCGCAGGAGAGGCATATAAAGACGGATTCGGCAGATCCTCTTCCACTTCCTGACCATGCAGGCGGACACTCATGACCAGGCCGATGCTGGCCATATTGATCATCAGTGAGGTTCCCCCGTAGCTAATGAACGGCAGAGTAATACCGGTCAGCGGCATCAAGCCGATAAAAGCACCAATATTCTCGAAGATCTGGTACAGCATCATGGCGACAATGCCTACAATCAGGAAGGGCCCGCCCCGGTCCTTGCACTCCAGCGCTATCAGAATCATCCGGTGAATCAGTATAAAATAGAGCAGCAGTACCAGCGCCGAGCCAACGAAGCCGAATTCCTCGGCAATCTGCACAAAAATGGAATCGGAATAGGTGTAAGGCACCCGGTCCGTCTGCACGGAGCTGCCCTTCATGTACCCCTCACCGCTCATGCCTCCTGAGGCGATGGCCAGCTTGGCATTTTTGGTATGATAGCTTGCTTTGGCAGTCGCTTCATTAGGGACCAGCCACGGATCAAAGCGCTCCACCCAGTGGGAGCGTCCGATATCGGTAAGAAAACCCTTGATTTCATCATGGTAGTGAATGTAGCTTATAATCCCCCCGGCTGCCATCCCGCCTATCACCAGCAATCCGATCAGCGCATGGGTGAACTTGATATTGCCGATCCATAGCAGGCCGATCAGGATGATGATATAGGAAAGGGCATTACCGAGGTCATTCTGGCTGATGACGATCAGGAACGGCAGTATGGTGAGCAGTCCCAACGGAACGACATCCCGCCAGAACAGCAGCTTGTTTTTGCGCTTACGTACAAGCATGGCCGCCAGAAAGAGAATCAAAATCAGCTTAAAGAGCTCCGCCGGCTGAAGGCTGAACCCTCCGAGCTTAATCCAGCCCTGGGCTCCGTTCTGCTCCTTGCCGATGAAGCTGACCAGCACCAGAATCCCTATTCCCGCGATATACACATAGAGTGCATATTTCACGAGCAAACGATAATCCACAAAAGTCAGGCCGATAAAAGCGATGATGCCCAGTACATAGAACTTGATCATCCGGAGATGTGCCCCATCCAGCTTATCCCGCCCATGCGTGACGCTGTATATGGAAAAAATGCTGACGACCATCAGCAGCAATAGAATGATTACAATGACACCGTCGATCTTTTTAATCTTCTGAAGCATATTCTGTCTCCTTACTCCGTACTGGGTCTTCTGAATTCCTGTCTGCACCGAAGGCCCGTCCATTCTATTGTAAAGGAAGGGGCAGCAAAAATACAATTTCACACGAGGATCGTTCTGCTCCACTGAGCGGATGTCCGCCCAACCCATAGAGTTAGTTCATATGAGAACGTAACATATCTGGTAACAGGTAACACGAATGCCTTACTTTCACCGCACTTAATAGTTTATATAAGCTAAATTTAGCTGCAGCGGCACGGCCCTCCCTTTTTTATCCCGGGGATTCACCGAATTGCAAGGTAAGATTCTTAAGTTCACTCTATATAGTGGAAAAAGTAAAACTAAATTAGCGGTAATCGGCTTCCGTAACGTCATTAGTGGGAATAAGTAGAATTAATCTGGATATTTAGAGTGAATAGCCTTGATTCATCCAAAATAAGTGGAGGAATTCCCACTAACTGTCGCCTTGAGAGGGATACCTGCTGGATAAGTGGAGAAATTCCACTTCACTATCAGCAGTTAATACTCCTAAAGTTCTATTCTTACAGACAGAAGATAAACTACAGGAGATGTCTTGTCTCCGGCTTGTCCAGCCTTCCCTAGCAGCCTTGTACGGCGCGTGGATTGACCGTGTGAAGGGCAATCACCGGCAGCAAATAGCACTTGGCTGTTCTAGCGCGCTATCCCCAGCACATGGCGGGGGATGCCCGCGAGATCATCGATCGTGATGATCTCGTTCCAATGGCCTGCCGCCCGCAGCAGGCCGGCCACTTGCCCGGCCTGACCCTGGCCGAGCTCGAAGCCGACCAGGCGCGGTGGCGCCGGAAGCAGCGCCAGCTGTTCCATCATGCGGCGGTACGGGTCCAGCCCGTCGTAGCCGCCATCCAGAGCGGTGCGCGGCTCATGGTCGCGCACCTCGCGCTGCAGCCCGGCGATGTCCGCGCCGGGAATATACGGCGGGTTGGAGACGAGAATATCCGTCTCCATCCCCGCAAACGGCTCGAGCAGGTCGCCGAGCCGCAGGTCTAGTGCCGTGCCGTGCCGCTGCGCATTGCGTCCGGCCACGGCCAGCGCGCCGGGCGAGATGTCGCCGGCGCAGACCCGCCACGCCGGCGCTTCCGCCGCCAGCGTGACGGAGATCGCTCCGCTGCCGGCGCCGATATCGACGGCGGTCAGCGGACGCGGCGCGCGCGCACCTGCCGCGCCGCTCTCCCGGCGGGCTGCCAAGCTGCCCGCCTCAACTCCCCCATCGGCTGCTGTTTCACCCGCAGCCGATGCACCGTCCCGCGCCACTTTAACCGCAGCCACTCCGCCCGCTGCCGCAGCACTGCCCCGCGCTATTTCACCCGCAACCGCAACGTCCCGCGCCACTCCGCCCGGCGCAGTCACAAGGCCGTCCGGCCATAGCTCCGCGCCGTACTTCAGAATCGCCTCGACGAGCAGCTCCGTCTCGGGCCGGGGAATCAGCACGTCGGGCGTCACCTCAAATGCCCGCCCGTAAAACTCCTGCTCGCCGATGATATACTGCACCGGCTCACCGGCCGCGCGGCGGGTGACTGCGGCTTCCCAGGCCTCACGCGCCGCAAGCGGAAACGGGTCAGCCAGAGCCATATAATAGGCCGCTCCGGACAAGCCCAGCACATGCTCCAGCAGCAGCTGGCTGCTGCGCTGCGGCTCATTACACCCGGCTTGGTCCAAAAAAGAAGAAGCCTCCGCAAAGGCTTCCCGGATGCTTTGCACGTTAAGCATGACATAAGCGTCGTGTTTCAAAGCATTATTCTCCTTTTTCCATCAATTCCGCTTGCTCGGCAATTGACAGCGCCGAGATAATTTCTGTAATATCTCCGTTCATAACCTGCTCCAGGCGGTGCAGCGTAAGGCCGATACGGTGATCGGTTACACGGCTCTGCGGGAAGTTATACGTACGAATCCGCTCACTGCGGTCACCGGTGCCGACCTTGCTCTTGCGTTCTCCAGCATACTTCGCTTCCTCTTCCTGGCGTTTCATATCCGAGATCCGGGCGCGCAGGACCTGCAATGCCTTCTCCTTGTTGGAGTTCTGGGATTTTCCATCCTGACAGGTAGCCATTATCCCCGTAGGGATGTGGGTTACGCGAACGGCTGACTTGGTGGTATTAACCGACTGGCCGCCTGCACCACTGGAACAGAAGGTATCGACGCGAATATCCTTATCGTGAATTTCAATTTCGAATTCTTCCGCTTCAGGCATCACCGATACCGTAGAAGTCGAGGTATGAATACGTCCGCCTGATTCCGTGGCCGGAATACGCTGAACACGGTGTGCGCCGCTTTCGAATTTCATTTTGCTGTAGGCGCCACGTCCATTAATCAGGAAGATAACCTCCTTGAATCCGCCGAGATCATTCGTATTGACATCCATCAGTTCAATGCGCCAGCCTTGGGTATCGGCATAGCGGGTGTACATCCGGTACAGATCAGATGCGAACAATGCCGCCTCGTCCCCACCGGCTGCGCCGCGGATTTCCACAATCACGTTCTTGTCGTCATTAGGATCCTTCGGCAGTAACAGGAGGCGGATTTTCTCCTCCAGGACAACCTGGCGCGAGGAAAGGTCGTCAATCTCCATCTTGACCATTTCCTTCATTTCATCATCAAGCTTTTCGCCCTGCATCATCTTAGCGGCTTCAAGCTCTTCCATTACATTTTTATATTCGGCATACGCCTCAAAGGCGGGCTGCAAATCGGATTGTTCTTTGGAATAGTCCCTCAGTTTCTTACTGTCGCTTGCAACATCCGGGTCACAAAGCAGTTCACTGAGTTTCTCATAGCGGTCCGCCAGGGATTGCAATCGGTCCAACAAGGGAATTCACCTCTCCTGATTCAATTTCATATTCAATATTAAAACTTTAAATTGTTGATACAATAAAAATAGATATACGACTTTATATTATACCACCGAACCTGCCAATTGGCTACAGTGCCGCACACCAGGTCACGTATATTTTTGCAGCCCGAGAAATCCGCTCCTTATTATGTAAAAACAGCAGAAATGTTATTCACACAGGTTGACTTACTACGGTCTTATGCAAAAAAAGCCATCCGCCAGTAGAACCCTGCCCGGATGACTTCCTCCTGCTGCTATAACTTGATTAGCTTGCCTATACGTTGAAACGGAAATGCATGACATCGCCGTCCTGTACCAGATACTCTTTGCCTTCCAGACGCAGCTGTCCGCGTTCCTTGGCACCGTTCATCGAACCGGCAGCAAGCAGATCAGCGTATGCTACAACCTCCGCACGGATAAATCCGCGTTCAAAGTCTGTATGAATGACCCCTGCGGCACCCGGTGCTTTGGTTCCCTTGCGGATCGTCCAGGCACGAACCTCCTGCACACCTGCAGTGAAGTAAGTGTAGAGTCCGAGAAGTTTGTAGGCTGCTTTGATCAGGCGGTTCAGCCCGGATTCCTGCAGGCCCAGCTCTTCCAGGAACATTGCCTTGTCTTCGCCTTCCAGCTCGGCAATCTCCGCTTCCACTTTGGCGCTGATCGGTACCACTTCAGCATTCTCGGCAACAGCAAACTCGCGTACCTGCTGAACGTAAGGGTTCTCTTCAGCACTGGCAACTTCATCCTCGCCTACATTGGCCGCATACAGTACCGGCTTCAGGGTAAGCAGGTGAAGATCACGCACGATCAGACGCTCGTCATCGGATAATTCCACGCTGCGCGCAGGTTGGTCTTGATAGAGCGCTTCTTTGACGCGCTCCAGCACTTCAACTTCCTGGGCGTATTTCTTGTCGCCGCCCTTGATGTTTTTGCGGGAGCGTTCGATCCGTTTCTCGATACTCTCCAGGTCAGCCAGAATCAGCTCCAGGTTAATCGTCTGGATGTCGCTGATCGGGTTCACTTTGCCATCAACATGGGTAACGTTCTCATCCACGAAGCAGCGCACGACATGAACGATCGCATCCACTTCACGAATGTGGGCCAGGAACTTGTTGCCGAGGCCTTCGCCTTTGCTCGCACCGCGCACCAGACCGGCAATATCCACAAATTCAAAAGCCGTGGGAACCGTCTTATTCGGCTGCACCAGCTCTGTCAGCTTATCCAGACGCTCATCCGGCACTTCCACGACACCTACGTTCGGGTCAATGGTACAGAACGGATAGTTGGCGGATTCTGCTCCCGCTTGTGTAATTGCATTGAACAATGTGGATTTCCCTACGTTCGGAAGTCCTACGATACCTGCTTTCAAAGCCATTTATATGACAACTCCTATTTTCGGTTGGATTGATCACCGCATAATTTCCGGGGCTTGATCTCAACCATTATATATTAGAACAAAACCGCCAGCAACAGCGGATCTCCGGCGGATGTGTCCGTTAAAGGGCAGCTGCCTGCTTATAGTGATCAGCTCCACCCCCACCTTCATGTATAAAAACGCCAAAAAGACCTCTCCCCGAGGTCTCTTCCCTGCCAGCATGGCCAGTTATTCTAGAGATCTTTCGACATGGTGATATCCGTGATGAGAAAACCCATTTTTTTGTACAGCTCGAAAGCACGGTTGTTCTGCCCGAATACATGCAGGCCGATTTTGGTTACGTCCAGCTTACGGGCTTCCTCATCAAGCGCAAGCAGCGTCTGCTTGCCGTAGCCTTTTCCCTGGAACGGTTCGAAAACATAAAAATCATAAATAAAGGCCTCACGCCCGCTGCGTCCCTCGATCACGTTGAACCAGATATACCCGGCCTGGGCATCCGACTCTGTCTCTACTATGGAAAAGATATAAGCCCCCTCGGTGTTGAGCCCTTCGGGCAGGGATTTGGTCATCTCGTCCTGGGACAGCCGCATGGCAGTCTCGGTATCCCATGATCCGGCTTTTATTTTATCTTCTGCATAATCCCGTGTAGATTGGCTCAGGAAAAATTGAAATGTGGTTTCGTCCATTTGAATCAGTTTGATCATCGTTTTGCGCCCTTCCTTGTTCCGTATTCTCTAATCGCTTCAATGCTTTATTAGGCGGGGAGTATTGCGAAGTGCAGCCAGATCAGGCGCACCGATTCCGAACATCGCGGTCCGCAGCTCCAACTCCACCTGAGCCAGCGCATGGTCCAGCGCCTCCTCGGATTCCACTGCCGGACCGAGCAGATTCCGCCCGAAGCCGGCCAGATCGGCCCCAAGCGCAAGTGCTTTCGCTGCATCCACGCCATGTCTCAGCCCGCCACTGCCGATCAGCGCACCGTGCTTCGATGCCGCTCTTACCTCCGCAATGCATTCGGCAGTGGGAATCCCCCAATCCGCGAAGGCCTCTGCAGCGGCCCGCCGTACCGGATCACTGCTGCGGAACTTCTCCACCTGGCTCCATGATGTTCCACCAGCCCCCGCTACATCGACAAAGGCAACACCGGCATCATACAGCCGGGAAGCCGTTTCGCCATCAATTCCCCAACCGACCTCCTTGACTCCGACAGGGATATCAAGTGCCCGGGATACCTGCTCAATCCGCGATAGCAAGGAGGCAAATCCGGTGTTGCCCTCAGGCTGAAAGACCTCCTGAATCCCGTTCAGATGCAGCACCAGCCAATCTGCACCGGCTATCTCTACAGCACGGCGGCATTCATCCACGCCAAAGCCGTAGGACAACTGCACCGCTCCGATGTTGGCGATGACAGGAATCCCTGGAGCTCTATCACGGACTTGGAAGGTGGAGGCAAGCTCGGAGCGTTCCACTGCAGCCCGGATGGAGCCGACCCCGAGCGCCCATCCCCGGCGCTCGGCTGCCTCGGCCAGCCTGGCATTAATAGCGCCTGTAGAACTGCTTCCGCCGGTCATGGAGCTGATCAGCAGCGGAGTACGCAGCTCCCGTTCCAGGAAGACTGTCTGCAGTGATATATCATCATAATTCATCTCAGGGAGCGCATTGTGGCGGAAGCGGTAATGCTCGAAGCCAGATGTAATGCCGCTGCCTCCAACTTCCTCGTTCAAGCAGAGTCTCACATGTTCAATCTTGCGTTCCCCCGTTGTGGATGAAGGCAGCAGAGACTGATGTCCGTCAGGTTTTGCAGCTTGCGGGGCTGTGCCGGGTTTCTTGCCTACGTTGTATGATAATTCATCCTGCGGCATCTGGTTCATGCTGTCATCCCCCGTTCCTAACGATCTATGATATGCAGGGAGGTACTGCCTCCCGCAAGAGATTTTCAGCATCATAATGTTGAGCGCTTACCAGCACGTTCCATTATAGCATATCCGCAACGCATATCCGTAAAGCACATCTATGTTCATAAATCACGGTAGCAACCTTGCATCAGGCATTAGATCTGCTTCAATTTAATGCTCCGGGTGTAAATAGTTGAATACTATGCCGGAGCATACTTAATAACAAGCTTATTCAGCAGCATATCAGGAGGAACCCATGAATCCAGACCACTCTACCGCTCCGTCCGGGCCAACGGATAACAACAATGCCAATAACCGGAATTTCCCTCCGCTTCATCACAAGCGGTCACCCCGCCACCGCCGACACAAATGGATTTGGTGGATGCTTGGACTCCTTATTTTTTGGCTGGCGGGGTTGATGATATATCAGACCCACAAGCCGCTTCCTGCAGGAATATCTTTCGAAAGTCCTGTGTACCAAGTCGACAAGGTGTCTTTCTGGCATGACCTTACCTATCCGGACAAGAGCGGGCGTGAGCAGCACGAAGATCAGATCTTGCCCCGCATCCTGCAGATCATAGAAGAATCAAGGCAGTTTTTGGTGATTGATCTGTTCCTGTTCAATCATTACACCCATAAAGATCAGCACTTTCCTGCAGTAAGCCAGGAGCTGGCCGATAAACTCGTCACACAGCAGGCGGACCACCCCGATATGGAGATCGTCTTCATCACGGATGAGGTCAATACCAATTACGGCTCTGCCCCGAATCCACTGCTGGAAGAGATGAGAGCCGCCGGAATCAAGATCATCCTGACTGATGTTGATCCGCTGCGTGATTCGACCCCTGCCTACTCAGCCGTATGGCGGACCTTCATTCAATGGTTTGGCCAGTCCGGTACAGGGTGGATTCCCAACCTGATGGCAAGCGGAGGACCCGATATCACGGCCCGCTCCTATCTGAAACTGCTAAATGTAAAAGCCAATCACCGCAAAGTGGTAGTCAGCGAGAAGACCGCACTGATCTCATCGGGTAATGTACATGATGCCAGTGCCTATCATTCCAACATTGCGCTGGAAGTGCAGGGGCCCATCATCTCCGATATCCTGAAAAGCGAGCAGGCGGCAGCCGATCTGTCTGAAGCGGGGCCGATCCTCAGCAAGATGCCCGTATTCTCCCGACAGGGTGCTGTGAAGCCCGGCGGACCACTGGAGGTGCGTTACTTAACCGAAGGTAAAATCTATAAATACGCACTCGAAGGCATCCGTTCCACCGGCAAGGACGACACGCTCTGGATGGGCATGTTCTATCTGGCCGATGACAGGATTCTGGACGAACTGGTGAAGGCATCCGCACGGGGGGCAGACATCCGGCTCCTGATGGATCCGAACCAGAACGCCTTCGGACGCGATAAAATCGGTATCCCCAACCGTCCGGTGGCCATGGATCTGAACAAGCGCACCGGCGGAAAAATTGCCATCCGCTGGTACAATACAGGCACAGAACAATACCATACCAAGCTGATGTTCATTGCCAAAGCCAGCGGCCAGTCAGTAGTCCTCGGTGGCTCAACCAATTTTACAGCCCGCAACCTGGATGACATTAATCTGGAAAATAATCTGTGGGTCGGCTTGACGAAGGAACAACCGCTGTATGCCGAAATGGAGAGCTACTTCAACCGGCTGTGGAGCAACGAGGATGCACAGTACAGTCTGCCGCTTGAAGAGTACCAAAGTGATGTGACCTGGATCAAATATATCCTGTTCCGTATGCAGAAGAACCTGGGGTTCACTACTTTTTAAGTCCTGAAGAAGCATCACACTCTCTGATTCCATACCAAAGACCGCCGGACAGCTGTACGCAGCCTTGTCCGGCGGTCTTTTCAGGTTATATATTGGATTGGCCGATTGCTTAGCCATCTGCGTTAGCCCGCTTAAGCCTGACTTACAGCAATGGGGACATCAGTCTTGCCGCCGATTCCAGCAGCCGCTCCAGCAGCCGTTTGTTCATGAAGGTCTCATGCACAATCTGACTGGTGGACAGCAGGTCGCGTTCGAAATCCGCCACGATACGGGAGACACTTTCCGTCTGCAGCAGCAGCGCATTGACCTCGAAGTTGAGATGGAAGCTGCGCATGTCCATATTTGCTGTTCCAATCGTTGCAATTTGACCGTCGGTAATCAGCAGCTTGGAGTGAATGAAGCCCTTCTCATATTCATAAATCTTCACGCCCGATTCCAGCAGCGCCGGGAAATAGGAGTGGGAGGCCAAAAAGGGAATCCACTTGTCCGGTTTGGCCGGGAACAGCAGCCGCACATCCAGCCCGGACATCGCCGCCACCCGCAGTGCCGTTAAGATATCCTCATCCGGAATAAAGTAGGGGCTGGCGATCCATACTGATTTTTCCGCCGAAGTGATCATGGAAAAGAAAATATTTTTGAGGGCACGCCGCTCGTTGTCCGGTCCGCTGGCGATAATCTGCACCGCCCCGTCCCCAGTCGTGAACCGCAGCTGCGGGGAGAGGTAATCCTGCTCCAGTATTTTTTCGCCCGTCGTATGCATCCAGTCCTGCAGAAAAATAATCTGCATCGTCCGCACCGCTTCGCCCCTAATCAACATATGGGTATCACGCCAGAAACCATATGTCTTGCTGCGGCTGAGGTATTCGTCACCCACATTCAATCCGCCCATGAAGCCGACATCTCCGTCAATCACCACGATTTTACGGTGGTTCCGGTAGTTGACCCGGCTGGAAAAAAAGGACGTAGAATTGCCGTAAGACGCTACCTGAACTCCGGCATCGCTTAATTCCTTAAGAAAGGCACGGGACAGCTGAATACTTCCCACCGCGTCATACATAAATCTGACGGTTACGCCCGCACGGGCTTTCTCAATCAGAATCTGCTGAATCCGCGTCCCGATATGGTCCGCCCGAAAAATGTAATATTCCATATGAATATGGTGCTGTGCCTGCCGCAGCTCCAGCAGCAGTGTGCCGAAGGTCTCTTCACCATTGGTCAGAATGCGGGTCTCGGAGTTGAATGAAACAGGTGTCCGCGCCAGCCTCTGTGATAATCCCAGCAGCTTTTGGCGGTTGGGATCAAAGATGGACCAGTCCTGGTGCATACGAAGGCCATCATTCTCAATCCGTTCATAGGCCATTAGGTCACGTTGAGCCTTTTTATCATATTTACGCCGTTTGAACACATTTTGCCCAAACAGTACATAGAAGACGAGTCCCAGCACCGGAATCAGCGCGAGCAGCAGAATCCAGGACATCGTCGTGGAGGGATTACGGTTCTCCATAAAAATGCCAAGACCGATGGAGACGACGGTGAGCGTAGAGAGAACACCCATAATTGTCCCGGCAGTATTGCCAAATACGCCGAAGCCAAAATAATAATATGCCACTAATGCTGCAATAATGACTAAAGCCTGCAATCCTCTTCTCATAGATAACCTACCTTCTCTTTCTGCCTTTCATCACTAAAATGACACATTTATATATTACATGAAGAAAACCTTTCTTCCTACAGGAATCGATTGCAAAACAGAAATTACAACAATACTGTAACCACTTGACTGCCTCCTGCGTAGCTACATTTGTATTGGCTTAATATATATACTATAATCGGTTTGACCCAATAGTCAATTACAGAACTCATTGGTCAGAAAGGAGCCAACATCCTTGTCAGCCAATAAAAATGCTATGAAAAAGGAACAAATTATTAAAACAGCCATGCAGCTATTCGCTGTGAAAGGTTCATCCTCCACCTCGATGCAGGAGATTGCAGAATTATGCGGGATATCCAAAGGCAGTCTCTACCTGGTGTTCAAATCCAAGGAGGAGCTGGAACGCAGCATTTATATATATTGCTTCCGTATGATCCACGACCCTCTGCAGCAGGAAGAGGAGAGCTCAAGACCTCCCCGCGCGAAGCTGCGCAACCAGATTGAAATTCTGCTTCATCATGTGTATGAGCTGAGGGAATTTTTTCAGCGGCAAATTCAGGAGCTGGCCGGAAAAGGCATGCCCGATGCGCCTGAATGGCTGCGCAAAATCAACGGACCCCTGCTGAACTGGTCCCGGGACAAGCTGGAGATTATGTATGGTAAGGAGATCATTCCTTATACAGGAGAGTTATTCTTGCTGGGGCATGGAATCCTCCATTCCTACATCTGGGTTCTTTTCAACCACGAGTCCGCAGTTTCCATTCCGCGACTTGCAGATCATCTTGTGGACCTCCTGGATATTGTGGTTGCCGGTCTTCTCGCCGGACATCCTGTCCCTCTGATCGCTCCTATCGTTCTGGACAGCTGGATAGAGAATCATGATGGCAGCAGCCTTCAACGAAATCCCCTGCAGCTGATCAAAGAAATGAAAGAGCTGCTGAATTCGGCCAAGGACATGGACCTGCAGAGCATAGATGACGGCCTGGAATCGTTAGCCATTCTGGAAGGCGAAATTCTCATGCCCCACCCCCGCAAGGCCATTATTCAAGGCATGCTGGGTAACCTGCAGGGCTGTTCTGCCGTTCAACAGCAACTGGAGGATCTACAGAAGCAGATCCCGCTACAATCACCGGGCATATGCGGTTTTCACTGATTAAGTACGTGTAAGCAGCAAAGAGAGAAAGATGTATAGGAGTAACCGTCTCACATTTATATTGAGGTTTTCCCTAAGGAAGGCCCGAGAGGAGCAGAAACGCAACTTATGAAGAGCTTAATTAATTTCTCGCTCAGAAACAAATTCGCTATTTGGCTTCTGACGATTATCATTGTGTTCGCCGGTCTCTACAGCGGTCTGACCATGAAGCAGGAGACGCTGCCTAACATCAGCATTCCTTATCTCAGCATAACAACGATATACCCGGGGGCTGCACCGGAGGGCGTGGTGAACGATGTCAGCAAACCGCTGGAGCAGAAGCTCCGCAATGTGGACGGCGTGAAGACACTAACCTCGAACTCGCTCGAAAATGCCTCCAGCATCACCATTGAATTTGATTATGGAACGAATCTGGATAACGCTACGGCAGCTGTCCGGGAGGCGCTGAACGAAGTCACCTTGCCGGAGAATGTGCAAAAGCCGCAAATCTCCCGGTTCAGCCTAAGCTCCCTGCCGGTCATTTCACTTAGCTTGTCCGACAACAGCTCTGAGAATCTGGAAGGACTGACCCGCATCGCGGAGAACGATATCCGCCCTGCTCTGGAAGATATCGAAGGCGTCGCCTCCGTTCAGATTGCCGGACAATATGTGAAGGAAGTTACCCTTAAGTTCAACCAGGATAAGCTGAAGCAATACGGGCTGACTGAAGAGACGATCAAGGGAATTGTCCAAGGCTCTTCCCTGCGTGTGCCTCTTGGACTTTTCACCATGGAGCATTCGCAAAAAGCAGTAGTAGTAGACGGAAATGTCACTACCGTTGAAGATCTGAAAAACCTGAGTATTCCAGTGGTACCGTCTGGTGCAGGTGCAGCTCCAGGTGCTAATGCAGCTGGTGCTTCGGCTGGTGCCGCAGCAGGTACTGGTGCCGCTCCTGCTCCCGGTGCGGCTATGACCGGACTGCCCACAGTCAAGCTGGGAGAACTGGCATCTATTGAAGTTGTCGGCAAATCCGAGTCCATCTCCCGCACGAACGGCAAGGAATCCATCGGGATTCAGATTGTAAAAGCCAATGACGCCAACACGGTAGACGTGGTCAACGGCGTTAAGGATAAAACGGAACAACTGAAGAAGCAGTTCAAGTCGATGAATCTCACCGTCCTGCTGGATCAAGGAAAGCCGATTGAGGATTCCGTAAATACGATGTTGTCCAAGGCTGCTTTTGGTGCTCTGTTCGCCGTACTGATTATCCTGCTGTTCCTGCGGAATATCCGCTCGACGATTATTTCCATCATCTCTATCCCATTATCCCTGCTGATTGCGATTCTCTGCCTGCGTCAGATGGACATCACGCTGAATATGATGACGCTTGGAGCGATGACGGTTGCCATAGGGCGTGTCGTCGATGACTCGATCGTTGTCATAGAGAATATCTTCCGGCGGCTAACCTTGTCCGGGGAGAAACTGCGCGGCCGTGAGCTAATAAGCGCGGCGACACGTGAAATGTTCGTCCCGATTATGTCCTCCACCATCGTAACTATTGCTGTATTCCTGCCGCTCGCTTTTGTCAGCGGTATGGTGGGCGAGCTGTTCCTGCCGTTTGCCCTCACGATGGTATTCGCTCTGCTCGCTTCACTTGTAGTTGCCATTACCCTGGTGCCCGCACTGGCACATACGCTGTTCCGCAACGGCCTGAAGAAAGGCAAGAAAAGCCATAGCGAGAAGCCTGACAGAATGGCTGCCGGCTATCAGAAGATTCTGAATTGGTCGCTATCCCATAAGCTGATCACCTTCGGCGTTGCTGTGCTTCTGCTGATAGGCAGCGTGTTCCTGATTAAACCTATCGGTGTCAGCTTCCTGCCTTCCCAGGAAGAGAAGAACGTTACGCTTACCTTCTCTCCAAAAGCAGGACAAACGCTGGAAGACGTCAAGGAGCAAGGCCTGAAGGCCGAAAAATATATTCTGGCTCAAAAGTATATGGATAAAGAGCATCTGGATAAAATGCAATATTCCATCGGAGGCAGCAGCCCGTTCGGGATGGGCGGCTCCGGGAATTCGGGTCTCTTCTACGTTACCTTTGACAGCGACACTCCTGATTTCGATACGGTAAAAGAAAACCTGATTAAAGGTCTGACCAAAGAAGTTCCGAATGGTGTCTGGGGTGATTTGTCCGGCATGTCCGGCGGTGGTCTTGGCGGCAGTACGCTGACCGTGAACATTTTTGGCGACAGTCTGGATCAGCTTAAGCCGGTAGCCGACGAAATTGCCGGTATCGTGAAGGCCGACACCAACAACTTCAAGGACGGGGAGACCAGTCTCTCTGAAGCCTATGATCAGTACACCATCGTCGCGGATCAGGCCAAACTCAGTTCGCTCGGCCTAACCGCCGGACAAATTGCTATGAAGCTTAGTCCTGCCGGTACCCGCCCTGTACTGACAGAGGTAGCAATGGACGGCAAAAACTACAATGTCTACATTGAAACCGACAAAGATACGTATACTAGCATTCAGGAAATGGAAGACGCTACACTAACTTCCCCGCTCGGTATTACGGTGCCCATTGGTGAGGTTGCCAAGATTGAGAACGGCACTTCGCCGGACTCCATTACCCGGGAAGACGGTAAAATGAAGGTGGATGTTACCGCTGAGATTATTGCGAATGATGTGAACAGCGCTTCGAACAGCGTCAAGGAAAAAATCGATGCCCTCGATCTGCCGGATGGCGTAACCGTCACCTTCGGCGGTGTAACCGAGCAGATTAATGATACATTCGGACAACTCGGCATTGCCATGGCAGCCGCTGTTGCCATTGTGTACTTCGTGCTTGTGGTTACGTTTGGCGGCGGTCTGGCACCGTTCGCAATTCTGTTCTCCCTGCCATTCACGATTATCGGTGCACTGGTTGCCCTGCTGCTGGCGGGGGAAACGCTGAACGTCTCTGCCCTTATGGGCGCACTGATGCTCATCGGGATCGTCGTCACCAATGCGATTGTCTTGATCGACCGTGTAATCCACAAGGAAAAAGAAGGGCTATCCACGCGTCAAGCCTTGCTTGAAGCCGGAGCTACCCGCCTGCGTCCGATTCTGATGACCGCACTGGCGACCATCGGCGCACTGCTGCCGCTCGTATCCGGCCTCGAAAACAGCGCCGGCATCATCTCCAAGGGTCTCGGTGTAACGGTTATCGGCGGACTTGTCAGCTCCACCCTGTTGACACTGGTCGTTGTGCCGGTCGTGTATGAATTCCTGATGAAATTCCGCAGCAAAAAGGTGTATGAATAAGGCTTAATCTCCGAAGAGCACGGCGTCTTTCCTTAAGGGAGGGCGCCGTGCTTTTTTATGGATAGGCTACACTTTGATTTGCGTTCTCTTATATAGAACGGGTATTGCCGCTGCTATAAGGATCACACCCATAAAAGCAGGCGCGGCATGGCCAAGTGACACATAGATTTGACCTCCGATGATAGGCCCGATCATTCTTGCCAGAGCCTGAATAGACTGGCTCCCTCCTTGAATCCTTCCTTGTTCGCTCGAATCGGCAGATTTGGAGAGCATCCCATTGAAAGAAGGCCCGAAGACTGAATCGCCAAAACCAAATATAAACATTCCGGCGATAAAAAGAGGATAGAACGAGAACAAAGCAGATAACGCAAACAGACTGTAGCCGATCATCTCCGAGACCATTCCAAGAATGGCTATCTGTTCATCACTGAACTTTTTCAAAAGCTTTGGCATGATGAGACCTTGGGAAATGATATCCTGGAAGCCCATGATTGAGAACATAAGGCCGATTAGTGCAGGCTTCCAACTGAAAGTATCCAATGTAAATTGTGAAAAAACGGCCTGTAAAGATCCGTTCGGAATCCAGAGCAAGAATGCTGAGATAAGCAGCCTGCTTAAGTTCTTCATGGAAAGTATGCTTGCAAGCTGAATAAATGGATTCAATCTTACCAAGGTAATCACTTTCAATCTGTTATTCTTGCCAAGGCTCTCAGGCATAAAGAAGAATCCATAAGTAACATTCAATAAAGTGATTACGGCTCCAAAGTACATAGGTATAGAATAACCAAACTTGGCAAGTAACCCGCCCAGAGTTGGGCCAATAACGGTGCCTACCCCTACAACCGCACTGACCCACCCAAAGTATTTGGTTCTCTGCTCCGGAGGAATGATGTCAGCAAAATAGGCGAAGATCGTACCTATGCTGCCGCCGGTTACACCTTCAATTATGCGTCCGGCAAACAGTACCCATAGAGCTCCTCCTATGCCGAAAACCAAGTACCCTACTGCGGAACCTAAAAGGCAAATCAAGAGCAACGGACGACGGCCATATTTATCGCTCAAGGCTCCAAGTACGGAAGCAGCAAAAAATACGCAGAGTGCATAAACAGAGGTCAGCAGCGTAACAACTATAGCTTGTTCTCCTGGATTGCTTGTATAGGGCTGTACTAAGAATGGGACGACAGGTGCTATGATACTAAAGCCTATTCCACAAAGAAAAACAGATATAAGGCCGAATATTAATGCGTGCTTATCTACGGTTTGTTCCGTTTTCTGTTCATTGTGTGATCTGAATTTTGACACTTAAGTTCTCCCCTCAAAAGCTATCGTTTTATTTCCTAGGAAACAAATTTATCGTAATATATTTTTGTTTCCTAGTCAACAATAAAATAACCATAAAAATGCAGCCCGTTCTCCATAGAACCCGGCTGCCTGTGGTTTGATTTTCAGTATTCAAATTTATTCCGGCCTCGTATCTGCACCCAGTTTTTTTATTTCTGCATCCAGGTGCCTGTTATACCTTTCCACGAAAATAAGCATACTGTCAAATTGCTCCTCAGTTACTTGCTCAAATACAGCTTTATCCCGCTCTCGAAACTCTTGGTGCAGTTCCTCATGGATTTTGTTAATTTCTTTTCCCTGTTCCGTAAGTCTAAAGTAGATTTCTTTATTGTTATCAGGTTTCTGGTAGCTTTCAACAAGGCCCTTTTTTATGAGCTTCTTCGTGATTTTACTTATGGCACCTCTAGTCATATACAAGGACTCCGCAAGTTTGGTCACGTTGGAATCTGTATTTCTTTCGATGTATTCGATGCAATGTACTTCCGAAGACTTATGGCCCTTAAGACTGTCTTCCATCTTATCCTTATTAAGCCAAACCATCTTATTAAATAAGTCCCTGAAACCCGTTAAGACCTGTTCTTCTTTGTTCATGGCCTGTCCTCCCACCCGCTGGTGCATCCACAATATAACTCTACCTTACCAAAAACAAAAATAGAGTGATAGTCCTGCTCTCACCCCGAAAGTTTATTAATGCTTATCTAATAAAAATAGACCGCCCTGACTGAGGACGGTCTTATTTCTGTCTGTATATACTCCTTTTAGGCCATCGCCGATGCGGAACTCTCGAGCGAAGCTTTCCAGGCCCGCAGCATTTGCAGGTCCTGCGGCAGGAATTCCTCCAACATATGGCTGAGGCCAAGATAGAGCGGGCTATCTGTTGCCGCATTCAGGCGCTCGCAGAACTGCGGCGTCCATTTCAGCAGATGCTCCTCCAGGAACTGTTCCTGGATCTCCAGCAGGTCCATGGCACTGCGGATCGAGAAGCTGTTGTACAGCATACGCTCATGCAGCACGGCCATGAATTCCAACTCAATGGAGATATGATCATCGGCTTCACCGCCGCATTTCTTGAATACAATTCCCGCCGACGCATACACATCGGATAGCACGTTGCAGAATTCTTCCTCACGGCCAAGCTCTGCTGCTTCGCGCGCCACAATAGTACTGGCCGCACGTTCATTCATCAAGCGCATGTATTCACGGTTCTCCCGCTCACAAATCTGTGGCAGCGCTGAAGGCTCCTGGCTGCAAAGGTAGCGTTTGAGCTCCCGTCCGCCTTCCGTCATCTCGGCTGCGACACTGATCTGGCGATTGCGGCTCCACTGGGCGACCAGAGACAGACTGGGCTTTCGTCCATAAAAGTCCACTAAAAGTTGATATATTAATCCCCGGCTTTCCAGCCAACGAGTGAATGCCTCCGGCACGACAAGCGATGGAACAGTGGTTATAGTCATTTTGCAAATCCTCCCTATTGGTTTGCCGGGCGCTTATCGCCTATAGCATGTAAGGCGCGCGTTATCCGGTCTCCTGGCTGTGTTCTTCGCAAAAAGTGAGTGAATGTAAACGAACAATACTTCTGCACCTAGATTATATCGGAATCAGGAAGCGCTTTCGGTGAGCATTCTATGACCATTCCCTTAAATTGTCGCATTTCTGTCAAAATTGGGCTTTGCCATTCGGGTTTCGTCACATATTATATAGGTTGTCTGTTTCTATTCATATACAACTGGCGTCACCCTCTTCCACTTTCATTGTCGATACATGCCACAGCCATGGCGCATTGACGTGGACGCTAACATTCCTTAAAATTTAAACCAAGTGGAAACGGCTTCGCCGTCCTTACAAGGACGTCACCCGTTTCAGCGAGAAAGATAAGGATAATGGTTTGCGCGAGGCGCATAAATTCTTATCTTTTAAAATTCGACGCTGAAGGGAGCACCCTATGGAACCGTTGACGGACCCTTTTGGACGATTGCATGATTATATGCGCATTTCGGTTACAGACCGCTGCAACCTGCGCTGCATTTATTGTATGCCTGCGGAAGGAATGCAATTCCAGCCCCAGGACGAGATTATGAGTTACGAAGAAATTACCGCTGTGGTGGAAGCGCTGGCCCCTCTGGGGTTACGCAAGGTCCGGCTAACCGGGGGCGAACCTCTGGTCCGCAAGGATCTGGATCAGCTGGTCTCCATGATTGCCTCCATCCCGGGCATTGAAGATATAGCCCTTACGACCAACGGCCTGATGCTTCCCGCCAAAGCCGCGCTGCTCAAGCAATCGGGCTTGTCACGTGTGAACATTAGCCTGGATTCACTGCAGCAGGACCGCTTCGCCATGATTACACGCGGCGGAGAAGTCGCCAAGGTGCTGAAAGGGATTGAAGCCGCAGAGGCGGCAGGACTCTCCCCGATTAAGCTCAATGTGGTGCTGATGAAAGGCATCAATGATGATGAGATCAAAGACTTTATCTCGCTGACCCTGAACAGCCCGCTGAATGTACGGTTCATCGAATATATGCCCATCGGCAGCGCCAGCGATGCCTGGCGTCAGACGTATCTGCCGCTGGAAACGGTAATTGAAGCCTGCAATGAAGCAGGCTGGGCTACTGAAGAAGCGGACATGCCCTCAGGCAATGGCCCCTCCCAGAACCGGCGGGTGGTCGGTGCGCGCGGGACCTTCGGGCTGATCCATCCGGTAAGCGAGCATTTCTGCGACAATTGCAACCGGCTGCGCCTTACGGCAGACGGACACATTAAGGCCTGTCTCTACTGGGCAGATGAGTACAATGTACGCCCTCTGACCGGTGATCCTGCAGCCGTACAAGCCTTATTCCGCCAGGCCTTGGGCAACAAGCCGCATAACCACGAAATGGCGCTCGCCCTGGAGCGTAAAACGCAAAGCCATACCCCAACCACGAGACGCATGTCGCAAATCGGCGGGTAGCGGCCAGACAACGCCAAACAACCGGCCGTGTGATCCTAAGCAGGATCACAGCGCCGGTTTGTTATGCAATACTTATGCACTCAAACCTTCCTTTACGGATTCCGTGTTTGCATTCCACGTTAAATATTGATTTCAAAATCTACCAAAATCTTGCCTTTGATCACTTTGCGCTCATTATCGACTTCAGCAGTGAAGTCCACGCTGCGCATGGCAATTTCATTGCCCCCAAAGCGTCTGCGGGATAAATAATAGGTAGCCAGTTCACTGCGGAACCGGGCATGTTCGTCATCGTTAATCTGCTTATTTCGTTTGGTATAGATACCGGAGTACCTTCGGTAAGGAATGTAGTCAGCAAAGCGTGTCAGGATGTGATCCACATCCCAATGATACCGATTGGCCGTCTGGACAATTCTGAACAAGGCCGTAAAGATCTCATTTTCCCTTGTCGATACGTACTCCACATAATCATTCAACACTTCCATTTGTCCATCCATTAAACGGTACAAATATGTGTTTGCGGTTCCCCACTCCTGAAACTGCGTAAGCGTTCTGTGGGCTTCTTCATCGTCCTCCTGTATCCAGCTCCCATCCATATACAGCGGCACAATTTCCAATGCAGTCTTATAATCATTGCGTTCCTCATAGGCATATGCCCGCATTAAATGTGCATATAGAATGTATGAGTACAGAGGTCTTTCATGATGCTTTTCCTTATTAAGCTTGCGGTTAGATTGATAATGAAGCTTATACTGGACAGAAGCAAGCCTGAGTAACTCTACTGCCAGCTCATCCACCTTATCCCACTTGTGAAGCGCACCATATATATGTGCCAAATGCTTCAAAGCGTCCAACTGATAGGCCTCATCCAGCCGAGTCACATAGTTTTCAAATAAAGTGGCCACTATCAAATTACGCTGAGGATCATCACCTAAAGCCACTACAAATAATCGATATTGGCAGAGCGCCAGCCGCTCCGAATGCTGGTACTTCTCGCTGATAGCCACATTCTCATAGATTATGGCTGCCGACTGCTGTAATTCCTGCTGGAATAGTTCTTCCGCAAGTTCAAACAGCAGAGGTGCATAGATGAGATTATCCAGCAAACTACGTGCCAACCGCTCGATGCAATCCAAACGTTCAAGCTGCGCGGAACGCAAAATAAAAGGCCGAATCCGCCGCCAGGTCGGTGCCGAATGATACAGACATTCTTCCACATATTTAGTAAAAAAATAATCCTCTGCTAATCCCAGTGTTCGGGTAATGCGTTCCAGATGGCTCATAGCCATCGCCTGTTGACCTTTCATGATTCGGCTGAGTGTTCCCGAATGGATCCCGCAGAGTAGTGCGAACCTGTTAATCGACAGGCCCTGTTGAGTTAAGTACGCCCATATCTCATCGCGGATCGTGACAGTCTGCTCCAAGTCTATCCCCCCCCTTTATTTAGAACTTTTATTCAACTTATCTCCAGGACATAACATCCTCTATAGGCAAGGCTGATAGCTACATAGTGAAAAAATACACTTATGCGGGCGGTCGTCTCTGTTTCATGTTAAAGCATTTGCACTTGATGAAGCTGACGTCTTGCCCGCTCAATACGAATTCTAGTGAATACAGCATTATTCATATCAGTCCCGCCTCCATGTGTAATATTTTAGGTATTTATGTAAAATTATAAAGTGTTGCCAGAGTTGCATTACCTTAACAATTTACCGTAATAAAGACTTTTCATAGGATTGTCCATAAAAAAGACGCCCCTGATTAACAGGAACGTCACTGGGTAAACATTTATTTGATTCATACCTACTGTTCTAAACCGCTGGTCAATCACCCGCACCGTGTATCATTGGTTTTATTAACGATTGATAGTTCTCGACTCCAAGTCCGATAGTACTAACAGGGAAAATAATAAAAGCAGCTAAACTACACGAAGCTAACAACATTAAAAGTTTTCTTTTCATTGGCATCCTGCACCCTTCTGATTTGAAATTGGTACTGGCATTTTTCTTCTTCACTCGCTTCATGCCGATACCGTTCAAACAAATCCACACATTTCATCATTATACTTTCACAGTTAATGTTAGCAGCAGATTCCAAACTTAGTAGTATGAGCTGAATCCCTTCTTTTCGTCTATTATGTAAGTAGTATGCCGCCAATTCTACAAGAAATCTGGTATATTGGTCCGTTATTACCTGTTGATTATGGATACCAAAATCATTAAGGTCTGTTCTATAAGCAACATAATCGGAGAAACGTTCAAGAACATGATCAACATCCCAATTATAACGGTTTGCAGATTGAATAATTCTATATACGGCCATAAATATCTCGCTCGGTTGAGTTGAAATATACTCAACATACTCCATGATTACATCTTGTTGTCCTTCCAGCATACGGATGAGATATGTATTCGCTTTGCCCCATTCCTTAAATTGAGCCAATACTTGCTGCACTTCCTCATTATCTTCCTGTATCCAGTGTCCATCCATGGAGAGGTCTACTAGCTTCAGTGCAGAGTTGTAATCTCCCCATTCCACACAAGCACCTGAACGCATAAGATATGCATATAAAATGTAATAACACAAAGGTTTGACAGATCTTTTTTTGTTAGCATTACCGCGCTCCGAGCGATACTGAAGATCGTATTGGATCTTGGCAAGCCGCAGTAGTTCCTGTGCTAACTGATCTACTTTATGCCAATGACGAAGAGAATAATAGGCAATCATTAGATGCCTTAAAGCATCCAGCTGATCCGCCTCATCCAGTCTGGGAACATAAGGTTCGAACAGCGTCGCCGCACGCAGATTCTCACTCTGGTCATCCCCAAGCGCGATCCGGAACAAACGATACTGGCAAGCCGCCAGGCGTTCGGAATACTGGTATTTCTCGCTGGCGCTCACATTCTCGTACAAGATTGCTGCCGCCTTCCACTGACCATGCTCAAACAGTCCCTCGGCTACGTCGAATAACGTTGGCACATTGCTGAGATTATCGAGCAGAATCTGGACCATTCGTTCAATGCAATCCATGCGTCCAAGCTCTGCACACCGGATCATGAACGGCCGTAGCCGCCGCCAGGTGGGTGCCGAATGATAGAAGCATTCATCCACATACAGACTAAAAAAGCGATCCTCCACCTCCCCTATTCCTTTGGTAATCAGCTCCAGGTGACTCATTGCGATAGGCTGATGCCCTTTGACAATCCGGCTCAGTGTTCCGGAATTAATGCCGGATCTGTCTGCAAACTGATTAATAGACATGCCTTGTTCAGATAAATAACTCGCTAGCTGATCTCGAATCGTGGCTGTAGCCTCCAAGGAAACACCGCCTTTCAAATTCCAGAAAATAGGATTTTTCTTTGATATCTGTAATACTATGTGATAATATTCCACCGGTCAATAGACTAGATTAGTATAAAAAGTGAACAAAACTAAATATCTTAATATTAAGGCAATCCAGTTGCCATTTCCCAATGAAACAAGGATTAGCATGTCAAAATGATCTCCATAACTGTACTCCCATGTATACCGCAATGCCCCAAATTAGCAGAGCTGAAGCGGTATTCAGCAGCCGGATGATTCTGCCTGAGGAATCAGTTCTGCCCAGCAACCGGCCGGCTGCCGCCAGGCTCAGGAACCATATCCAGGAGACGCCGGCTGTGGCGGCTGCAAAAGCCCAGCGTTCAGCGCCGGTATATTGCAGCGAATTAGTACCGATGACACCCACTGTATCCAGCAGAGCATGCGGGTTCAGCAAAGACACCGAGAGGGCGTAGGCCACTTGGCCTTTCAGGGACAGCATTCGGGCCTCTCCCTCCGCCGGAGCTGCGTTCCAGATTTTCCAGCCCATGATGCATAGAAATAGAATTCCCGCACCGTACACGATTGGCGTCACCCACTCCACAGACAGCAAAATGAGCGAAATCCCGCCAACGGCAGCAGCAATCAGCAGTGTGTCGCATACGGCTGCCGTAAGAACCACAGGCAAGGCTCTGCGGAACCGGGACTGAAGCGCTCCTTGGTTAAACACAAATATATTCTGTACGCCCAGCGGCAAAATAAGCCCGAAGGCCAATATGATTCCATGTACTACTGCTTCCCACATTACTCTGTTCCTCCCAGTCTGCTGCGGATTATGATTTGGGTTCCACCGCATTCCTGATAGTACCCTGTATGAACGGCATACGTATCCAGCCAAATCCTCCAAATGCTACCCAACCAAACTAAGGAGAGCAGGACAAAGGTGGTATACTGCAAATAAAAGAACACTTCCTAATCAGCTTGTGTATATAACTCTCCAAAAGGAGCTGGGCTTGTGACAGAAAAACATTGCACGGAACAAAGCCCCGGCAAGCGATGGACACCTGACCCGTCATCCCCCCTGCCAATGCACAGGCAGATCTCCAATTATCTCATGGATAAAATCAGCAGCGGGGCCTGGCCGCCCGGCATGCGGCTAGCCCCTCAGCGCGAGCTGTGCCGCCAGTTTGGTGTGAACCGTAGCACGGTGGTAACCGCACTGGGCCAGCTGTCAGCGCTGGGGCTGATTGAGGGCAGGCGGGGCGGCGGGACCCGGGTGGCTGAAGTACGGGCAGCCGCAGACGAAGCGGTCTCATCTGCTGATGCGGCAAGAACAGATCTATTGCCAGTGCCGTCTGCCGGAAGCTGGAATGCATACGTTGAAGAGGGCGTACACTACCCTAATCTGCCTACGGTACAGGACATCAACCGCCTGGAATATGAGCAGGGGCTGATCCGCCTTGGCACCGGAGAGCCGGCACCGGAGCTGCTGCCCGGCTCGGCCATGACCCGTGTGCTGGCCGAGCTCTCCCGGCAGCCCCTGCCTCCCCTCTCCTATGAGGAGCCCCTTGGCAGCCCCGGACTGCGGAGTGCGGTTAGCCGCGAGCTGGCGAAGAACGGCATACAAGCTGATCCCGACTCCATTCTGATTACTTCCGGAGCACTTCAGGGGCTGCAGCTGATTGCGGTTGGCCTTTTGCCGCGCGGGTCCACCATACTGCTGGAGAAGCCATCCTATCTCTATTCCATCCATGCCTTCCAATCCGCTGGCGTGAAGTTCAGCGGCCTGCCTATGGATGAGCAGGGGCTGCAAATGGACGGGCTGGCCCGGGAAGCCCGTCGGTCCAAGGCAGCTATGCTGTACAGCATCCCGTCTTTTCATAATCCAACAGGGGTTCTGATGAACGCGAAGCGGAGGCAGGAACTCATGGAGGTAACGGGCCAGCTTGGCCTCCCGATCCTGGAGGACGGAGCCTATCAGGAGCTCTGGCTCGATACACCCCCGCCTCCACCGCTAAAAGCACTGGACCGCGAAGGCAGAGTACTGCATCTCGGCACCCTCTCCAAAGCAGCCAGCCCCGGGCTGCGCATCGGCTGGATTGTTGGCCCGGAGCCCGTCGTGCGGCGGCTGGCCGACATTAAGATGCAGACCGATTATGGCGCCAGCTCATTATCACAGCTGGCCGCCGCCCGGTGGCTGGAAGGCGGCTATCACGAGGAGCATCTCCAGCACCTGCGGGCACGGCTTCGGAAACGGCGCGATGCCGTGCTAGATCTGCTACAGCGCCATTTTACCGGACTGGCTGCATGGAACGTTCCGGCGGGCGGCTTCTACATCTGGCTGTCCCTGGACAAGCCGGTACCGCTGCGGACGCTGTTCCGCACGGCCCATAAAGCAGGGCTGCTGCTGAACACCGGCGATCTGTATGACCGTGGTGACAACCGCCATCTGCGGCTGTCCTATGTCTACGCCTCGCCTGCCGAGCTTGAGCTTGGCCTCCCTCTGCTAGCCGGATTGATCCGCAAGCTGCAGCAGCCCGGTGTTTGAACAGTGCAACAAGCTAACAGCTACAAAGGCCTTTACCTGGACTGCGGAGCCGTTTGCAAGTTTGTAAGTTACAGGGTTGCCGGGCGTTCCCGTTCGCATAATGAAGGACAAGCATACTTCCCTATACACAAATAAAGACCGGCCCTGTGCAATACACAGGAACGGCCTTTATTTGTCATCTAGATCGAGAGCGCTGTAAGCAGCTTATAGATTGCTGCTGCCGCTTCCGCCCGGGTGGCTGTCTTGTCCGGACGGAAGGTGTTGTCTTCGAAGCCGCCCAGAATGCCGGCTGCGATTCCGGCTTTCACCGATGCCTGCGCCCATGCCGGGATCGCTGATTGATCGGCAAGGACAATGCTGCTGCCCGTAAGTGTGGCGGAGCCGGTGCTTAGGGCATTGGCAAGCATCACAGACATTTCGGCGCGGGTAATCTTCTCCGAGCCTCTGAATACGGCTTGGCCCCCAGATGCATAGCCTTTGATGATCCCGGATTCTACAGCTGCCGCTACATCACCAGCCGCCCAAGCAGGAATGTTGCCCTGGTCAGCAAATCCAGCGGCACTGCCGGAAGCCTGCAGTCCCAAAGCTCTTGCAATAATAGAAGCGAACTGCGCCCGGGTAACCGGTTCATTCGGGCGGAAGCTTTGGTCTTCGAAGCCCTTCATGACGCCCATCCCGATCAGACGGTCCGTATACTCTGTAGCCCAGTGGTTGCTCAGATCTGTGAGCGCCAGAGGCTGATAATTCATTACAGAATAGGTTGCGAAGCGGTTGGCATTTGCGGTGATCGTCCCATCCGGGTTGGAGGTACCCCCCACATAAATCCAATTGCCGCTCTGCTCATTGTAATAATATACAGCCGCTTTATGGCCGGATGTGACCTGCCCCGGATCATAGGCGAGGGATAATGCCACGGGCTTACTGAGCTTGCTTTCTCTGCTTGCAGCGAATGCCACCGCTGGGCTTAAGGACTTGAGCTGCCCCGCAGCCGGTGCTTCATTGGCTGCCAGAGCTTTCAGTGTGAGCGTGGCATTTGCAGGTAATGCCCCTGCTGGAACAGAGAAGCTCGCCACACCTGGAAGTGAGCCTGTAGCGCCCTGCTGTGCCGATACCTCAACCTTCACCTCTACAACGGGAGGCTTCTCTACATTTGTTGCAGGCGGAGTGGCAACCGGACTGATGGTCGTGCCTCCACCGCTTCCATTACCATTTCCGGTGTTGGAAGGTGCTGTTACCACTACGGTCCGAATCACTTCAAGGGCTGCATTACCAGCCAGATCGCTGGCATTGTAACGCAGGGTATAGGTTCCCGGAATCAGGGTATCTACTGTTCCGGTTACTGTTACCAGTCCCGCAATGCCCAGCTTGTCCGTAATCTCCGTACCCGGATCAACGAAGCTGGTCCCTTGGGCAAGGGTCAGGCTACTGCTGCCCTTCAGGGAAATCACGGGCGCGGTCCGGTCAATATTTACCGCAAGCGGCAATGAGGCTGTATTACCCAATGTATCTAACGCTTGAAGCTCCAACTGGTGCTGGCCTTCTGCTGTAAGCTTGATAGGCTGGCCTTTCTCATACGGCTGGCCTTCTCCACCATCCTGACGAACCTTAAAGGATACTTCACTGCCAGGCACGTACACATTGGCGTACACACTTACGGTAACATTTTGATTCGTCCAGGCACCGCTAAGATAGGCATGTCCATCCGCCGTTTGCAGAGTGCCGCGGAGCGCGAGCGGAGTCACGCTGGCATCGCCGCTAAGATTAACCTTGAAACTCTTGGTCTCCACAGCAGCCCCCCTGCGGATCGTAGCTGTCAACGTCAGCTGAGTATCCTTTTGTGGCTGGAAGACAAGCTTCCCGGCGTTTGTCATCAGCAGCGGACTTGAGCTCTCCCAGCTGATGCTTGTGCCCTGTTCCCCTGCCTCCGGGAGGTACAGATTGCTTTTCACAGCGCTTGTGTCTCCGAGCGTCAGCTTCTCTTTGGCAAGCTGCACAGCTTCAGCGTCTGTGTAATCCATAGCTTTTATAGTAAGATCGAACGTCTTCACTTCGCTCTCATTTCCGCGGCTTGCTGTCGCCTTCAGCGTTACAGAAGCATCAGGCTGTCCTGCTGCCGGACGGGTGATATGGCCCACTCCGTCTTCATTACGCAGCACATTTGGATTACTGCTCTCCCACTTCACCAGTGCGCCATGCTTGCCGCCCTCAGGAAGTTTCAGATCGGCGGTCACCGCCGTTGTATTTCCAAGGTCCAGCGACGCTAAGGTATCATCCACTGCCTGCTTGTCGCTGTACGGTGCCACATTCACGAAGATCGGATTGGAATAGAACCACAAGTCTTTATAGTTGCGGTCGTTGATCTGGTTGTAGCGCGTGGTGTCGTCGGCTTCGATCGTCTCCGGATCGAGGAGCGGATTGCCTTGCTCATCGGTCTCTCCGGCTACGTTATAGCCCAGATTCGTGCCGCGCAACCGGAAGTATTGCGACTTCTTCGCCGAGCCCAAGTCATAAGTGATTACATTGTAGCCTTCCGCATCCGTTACCCAATCATCCGAGGTAAACGAAGCGAGCACTTTGGTCGAATCGTTGGTGTCCTTGTTGTAGGCGGTCGAGTCGGATGGGTCCGCCAAGCCTGTAATATCGCCGGCAATCAGGTCTACGTGATCCACCTGGGGCCTCATGCCGCCCGATATCCCGCTGTCCACTGGATTCTCATAATTGTTGCTCTTGGGGCTCTTGAACCGGATCGTAAGTTTACGGTGATCGCCTTCGGTTACCGTTACGTTCGGATTGCTCGCTCCCATCTCCAGCTTGCCGCCTTCTCCATCGATGTGGAAGTCGAGTGCATTGATAAGGTCGCCATAGACGGAGAACGATTTGCCCGAACGCATTCCGTTCAGAACGGCTTGCATGTCGTTGCCTTGCGTCCAGGTGTAGTTCTTGGCGTATTCACCCGGCCAGTATCCGCTGGTGTAGGGGGCGATAATCTTGAAGTGATAGTCCGAGTTGGCGAAGTTCCAATAATTCCGTCCTTCTCCGAGCAACGCGTCCCAAACGCCTCCAACCTTGGCGACCATATAATCCGTACCGCCGAAGGAACGGTTCTTGTACTTGTTATCGGCCGTCGGGTCGGAGGTATTGTAGCTGGTCGTATATCCGCCGCGATTCGGCTCCATCTGCCCGCCGATCATGCCTTCGAACCCGAAGTTGATGTCCGGCGCCGCATTGTTGAAGTCGCGAAGGGCGGCTACCGTCGTCTTGCCGTACCCTCTGGAAGGGTGGGTGACGATAAAGTAGCTGGTGTCCGCGAAGTTCTTCTTCAGCCATTGAATAGCCGCTAGGGCATCGGCGTGATTGAAGTTGCTGATGCGGGTGTCCTGTTGATTCCAGGCCGCCACATCGGCCGGATTGAACATCGATTCGGAGCGGTTGGTGAACAAATATTCGAATTGGTTCTCAGCCTTCAGCGCCTCGGCCGATCCCGGCTGGTCGGACAGAATGCCTACGGCCGCATGGTCATGCGTCGGAATGTCCCATTCGAAGGCGGAAAATATCGTTTTGCCCGCATATTTTCCCTGAGCCTGCAACGCTTTTATTTTGGGGACTTCGTATTCGCTGGCGCCCTTGGAGAACGGGATCGGTCCTCCCGGCACGTCGGCTCCGGTATCGTCCCGTTTGGACGATCTCAAGTGATTGGCGGTTGCGATCCAATCCAGGCCGTATTTATCGAAGGCGGCATCTAATACGCTCTCGAGAGACGATTGGGCGTCGTCGGATTCATAGGTGTGGGCGTGGAATTCGCCCGACATCCATTCCCCTGTACTTGCGGAAGCCGCAGGTTCCTGCGGGGTCAAGGTTTCTGCAGGCGAGCCGTAGGCCGGTGGTATGGACAAGCTTTGCCACATAAGCACTGCAGCAAGTGATGTGGACAGATAGAAGCGGAGATTTCTTTTCTTCAACATGTGTTCCTCCAATATTCTTAAAATTACGTACAATCTGTATTAAGAATAGAGGGCGAATGTAAAGCGATGTCGAAATTTGTTGAACATTTTTGTAATCTCAAATCATTCATCAAATGACAAATAATATTTTTTGTCATTTGATGAAATCAATGATATACTGTGTATCAGAGGAGGGTGAGCTCATGAACAAGGCAGGCTCATTTTTGAGTAAAACGGAGATTATGGATGCCGCAGAACAGACGCTGCGAAGATTCGGGCCTGACAAGACCTCGGTAACCGATGTAGCTAAGCTGCTTGGTGTCAGCCACGGCACCCTGTACCGCCATTTCCCCAGCAAAGCGGCACTGAGGGAAGCCGTTACGGAACGCTGGCTGGAAGAGCAGATCGTTGTCCCGCTGGAACAGATTGTGAATGCCCCGGCAGAGAATGCGCTAGCGCAGTTAAGAATATATATCGCCCGGCTGATCGAGCTGAAGCGTCACTATGCCGAACAGGACAGTGAAATGTTCAAGATGTACACGGATGTTACGATGGAAGCCGCTGAGCTGATCCAGCAGCACATTCAGCGGATTATAGATCAGATGAGCATCCTTATTGACAGAGGGGTCCAGCAGAACCGGATTGCACAGAGTGCCGAAACGGGGATGCTCGCCCGCACGATTTTTCATGCTACATCCAGGTTTCACCATCCGGCTCATGCCTATGAATGGCGGAGTGCAAGCTCCAGGCAGGACTTCGATCAGCTATGGCTGCTTCTGGAACAGGGCCTTACCGCTTCAGTTCATTAAGTAAATCCATATCACATTCTGGGAGGAATATATGATGAGTCAGTCCCTGCAAGGCAAGGTTGCGATTGTTACCGGGTCGTCAAGAGGCATAGGGCGTACTGTCGCGGAGAGATTAGCGGAAGAGGGGGCTTCGGTTGTTATCAACTATTCAAGCAGCCCGAAACAGGCGGATGAGGTGGTACAGGGCATCCAAGCCAAAGGCGGAACCGCCGCCGCGGTTCAGGCCGATATCAGCAAGCCCGCACAGATTGAGCAGCTGTACAAGGATACGAAAGCATTGTTCGGACAAATCGATATTGTGGTCAACAACGCGGGAATTATGATCAACAGCCTGGTCGGGGAGGCTACCGAAGAGCAGTTCGACAAGCAGTTCGCCATTAATGTCAAAGGAACCTACTTCTCTTGTCAGCAGGCCTTCTTTCACCTGGAACAGGGCGGGCGGATCATCAACTTCTCCACTTCAGTTAACGGGCAGATGTTCCCGGCCTACAGCATCTATGCCGGAACCAAAGGCGCCGTGGAGCAGTTCACCCGCCAGCTGGCCAAGGAGTTTGGCAGCAAAGGCATCACTATCAACGCGGTTGCGCCCGGTCCTGTCGCCACAGACCTGTTCCTGGAGGGCAAATCCGAAGCTCAGCTTGAGGGCCTGAAGAAGATGAATGCCTTCGGACGTCTGGGCCAGCCGGACGACATCGCCGGCGTCGTCAGCTTCCTCGCCGGAGCACAGTCCGGGTGGATTACCGGCCAGACCCTCCGTGTGAACGGCGGATTTATCTAAGCTTCAGCGGCAAGACCACTACACAAGCCGTCCCCTCTCCGGGACGGCTTGTGATGGTTATGATGCCGTCGTGAAGCTCCACGATTTTTTTGACCAGAGACAAACCTAATCCGCTTCCGCCCCCACTGATGCTTCTGGCCTGGTCCACCTTATAGAAGCGTTCATAAATGCGGGGCAGCTCCTCCTCGGCAATGCCGATGCCAGTGTCTCTAATCCCAATCTCTATCCGGTTATCCAGTGTCTGCAGCCGGACCGTGATCATTCCGCCCTGCGGGGTGAATTTGATGCTGTTATGCAGCAGGTTGGTCCATACCTGGCTCAAGAGATCCTTAACCGCTTCTACAGTGACCTCCTCCAGTTCAGCCTCGACATCAATATTCTTGCCCAGCCACTGCGGCTCACAGGCCAGAATCATCTCCTGCAGCTGCTTATCCAGCCGGTAGGCCTTGCGTTCGAACGGAAAGCTCTCCGCTTCGAGGACCGACAGCTTCAGCAGGTTGTCACTGAGTCCGGAGAGGCGGCTGCCTTCGGCTTCAATGATATCAAGATAATGCGCCCTGCTCTCCGCACTCAGCCCTTCATCCCTCAACGCGCGGGCGAAGCCTCTGATGGAGGTGAGCGGAGACTGGATCTCATGGGAGACATTCGAGATGAAATCCTGGCGCATGGTTTCCATCCGGTTCAGCTCACTCGCCATTTCGTTGATGCCTTCAACAATACTGCCGAATTGCCCATAGCGCCTGTCGTTCTCCAGCTCCACCTTGAAGTCCCCCTTGGAAATTTGCCGCATCGCCGTAATAATCGGGATATAGAATGCTCGTTCGCCTCCTCTCAGGTGTCCGATCAGCCCCGCGATGCCGGCCAGCAGGAACAAAATGAGAAACTGCAGCACCATCGTCAGCAATTGGAACCTATAGGGTGTAAGAGACCATTTATAATGCTTCTCGAGCAGCTTTAATCCGAAGTACCCGGCGTTCCAGGAAAGATAGAAGCCTGTGATGACCATGATCATCCCCATGACTGCTTTTACAATCTCTCCTGCTCTGCTTCTGCTCATTTATTTATCCACCTCCAGGCGGTAGCCGAGACCACGAACCGTGCGGATGGTAAAACCAAAGTCCTCCTGGGCGAACCGATCTCGCAGGCGGCCCACGTGCACATCCAGCGTGCGTTCGTTCCCATCGAAGTCATATCCCCAAATTTCTTCAATCAGCCGGTCACGCGTCAGCGTCTGCCCCGGATAGCTGGCCAGCTTGAACAGCAGCTCAAATTCCTTAAGCGGCAGCGTCATATTCCCCTGATCCGTGATGACCTCGAACGTTTTGCGGTTCATGCGCAGATATCCTACCGTTACGCTCTGCGCGGCAGAAATCTGGTACCGTTTCAGCAGCGCTTTAACCCGGGCAATCAGCACGGGAGGCTCGAACGGCTTGACCAGATAATCGTCGGTCCCCAGCTCGAAGCCCTTGACAATCTGGGAGGTCTCCCCTATGGCCGTCAGCATCAATATTGGAAACTCATAGCTTCTCCGCAGCTGCCGGCACAGCTCCCAGCCATCCATATTCGGCATCATGACATCAATGACCGCCAGATCCACACTGTTATCCTCAAGGACCTGCAGCGCCTCCACTCCATCAGAAGCGCCGTAGACCTCTTCCATGCCTTCAGCCCTCAAAAAGACTTCCACCAATTCGCGGATGTGCGGATCGTCGTCCACTACCAGAATTTTGGCCATATCCTGCTGAACCCTCCCCTTCTCCGCCGCCCGGAAGCTCCGGTGTATTTAACTGCAGCTGCTGGTTAGCGAATTCCCGGTACAGTTCATGCTCATTTAGCAGCTCCTCATGTGTTCCCCTGCCGGTAATCCGGCCCTTTTCCATAAAAATAATCTGGTCCGCATTCACTACAGTCGCCAGCCGGTGGGCAATGACAATCGTCGTCCGTCCCTTCATCAGGTTAGACAAAGCTTTTTGCACCACCGCTTCCGACTGGCTGTCGAGACTGGAGGTGGCTTCGTCGAGCATCAGAATCCGGGGATCGCGCAGCAGCGCCCGTGCAATGGCGATCCTCTGACGCTGGCCTCCGGACAGCTTCACCCCGCGTTCTCCGACATCCGTATCATAACCCTGCGGCAGCTCGCTGATGAAGCCGTCGGCATAGGCCATCGCCGCCGCACGGCGCAGCTCATCCATGCCAACCTCCCGGTTCAGGCCATAAGCAAGGTTGTCGGCAATCGTGCCGGAGAGCAGCGGGCTTTCTTGAGACACGTAGCCGATCAGCTTGCGCCAGGAACGAAGGGAGAAGGTGGACACCGGATTCGCTCCCAGCTTGATCACCCCGCTCTGCGGTTCATAGAACCGTTCCAGCAGCGAGAAAAGAGTGGTTTTGCCGCCCCCGCTGGGTCCGACAATCGCCGTCACCTGTCCCGGAAGCATGGAGAAGCTCACTCCGCTGAGCACCGGTTCACCTGTTTTGTAACCAAAGCTTAAATCATCGATCACGATAGGCTCTTCAGCCCCCTTAACCTCCTCTACACCCTCGTAAATTTCCTCATCGGCCGCCAGGGTTTCAATGATCCGCTCGGAGGCGCCTTTGGCTTTTTGAATCTGGGTGAAGAACTGGGTCAGTTGGGTCAGCGGCATCACGATCTGAATTAAATACAGGATGAACGCGACCAGCTCCCCTGCCGTCAGGACACCTGAAGACACCTGCATTCCGCCGTAGCCGATAATCACTACCAGCAGCATCATGAATACGAAGGAGACGAGCGGGCTGATCATGGCGCTGATTTTGCCCTCACGGATACCGAAGGACAGCAGGTTCATGATTCCGGTACGCCCTGCTTCATATTCTTTTTGCTCCGCGCCGGAGGATTTCACCAGCCGGATTTCAGACAAAACGCCGCTGAGTGTAGCGGTAAAGGACGCTGTTTCATCCTGTGTGCCCTTGGATATTTTGTACATCTGCCGTCCCAGCGGAACCAGAATCAGTGCGGACAGCGGGAGTACCGTGAACAGCACCAGCGTCATTTGCCAGTTCAGATAGAGCAGTACAGCAATCGAGCCGACGATGGAGATCACTCCGGTGAACAGGCTCGCCAAATGCTCCGAAATCAGCGTCTTGATGATCCCGGTGTCGTTCGTCATCCGGCTGACACTTTCTCCGGTACGATTGTCATTGTAGTACGCTACCGGAAGCACAAGAAACTTACGCCACAACCTGTCCCGCAAGCCTGCCACTGTCTTCTGACCGGCATAGTTCAGCAAGTAGATCGAGATTCCTCCAGCAAGAGTCTGGGCAATAAAAGCCCCCGCAATACCGGCAATCTGCAGCTTGCTGATGGATGCCAGCGAGAACCCGTCGACCATGTTCTTGGTGAACATGGGGATCACAAGACCCACAAGAGTCGATATCATGCTAAGCGCAACAGCAAGAGTAAGCAGTCCATAGGAAGGCCTGGTGCCCTGCAATAGCTTCAAAAAAGGCTTCAAGGACGTGCCCTGCTTCTTGTCAGGCTGATTATTATTCATAGAAATTCCCCTTTCCAGCGGGTTCATGCAATGACGTCGTTTGCCGTCTCTTCCGCCTTAATCACCACATTATCTTAGCCGTGTAAACTGAAGTTAAACGGCTGACTATTGTACAGAGGAATCATCCGGGTGAAGCGGGGCCAGCTTGAGGGCGGCGGCATAGTCCTCCGGTGTGTTCATGTTCATCAGGGAAAACGTATGTGTTCGGGTGCCTTCCTCATAATCACTGTCCCGGACATAATGAACATCAAGTACATCCAGGAACTCCATTACCCGCAGTTGCCGCCGCGACAGGAATTTCTCCAGAATCGGGAGGATGCTCCGGTTATAGAGCGCGAGCAGCGGCTGGACTCGACCTTCGGAGGTTACAGGAACAACGGCCTGTATATCCCCCCCTCCATACGCAATCTCCAGCATATGCAAGAACAGTCCTTCCGAAGCAAAAGGCAGGTCACAGGCCAGTACAGCTACCCATTCTGTATGCGATCCCTGAAGTGCGGCATGCAGCCCGGCTAGCGGTCCAAGTCCCGGATAGATATCCGGGATCAACGGCAGGTGAAACATGCGGTAAGCCCTCCGTTCTTCTTCACCGCAAGCAATGACTACATGTTCCGTTATGGAGGATAACCTGGCTGCGCTGTAAGCGATCAGCGGCTTCCCCTCCAGCATAAGCAGCGCTTTGTCGGCTCCCATCCGCCGGGAGCGTCCTCCAGCCAAAATCACTCCTGTAATTTCCATATATATCCTCACTATTCCATGGATTTGGCAATGATTTAACCGCAGGTTTGTATCCCTTTTCAACAAGTGTTACAGTGGTAGAAGCAGCCCCTTCAAGGCTGTGTGAATGAATGAAAGGCATCTGGCAGGAAAGGAGTGCCCAATTTTGCGGGAGAACCTTGATAAGCAGTTTTCCTTCACCTCATTGAAGTGGTACAACTTCTTCTTATATGGGACAGTCGTCCTCTTCACCAGCTTCTTTCCACTATACCTGCAGGAAGTGGGAATGAACAAGCTGGAGATCGGGAGTTTAATGTCTGTTGGGGCGCTTGTCTCCATTATTGCCAATCCCTTCTGGGGCATTTGGACAGACCGGTACCAGAATATCCGCCGGATTGTTCTGCTGATGCTGACAGGGACACTGGTATTATCCCAGGTTGTGTTTCAGGCAAATACATATGAAATGATCTATGTTTCCATACTGTTCTTTTATTTTTTCCAGGGTCCGCTGTTTGCCGAGAGCAACACCATGATTCTGAGCTACATTGACGGTACAAGGCACCGCTTCAGCTCTTTCCGGCTATGGGGATCGCTGGGTTGGGCGTTTACGGCTATTCTTGCCGGACCGGTAATCGATTGGGGCGGGGTGTCCGTGCTGTCCTACCTATTCGCGGCGCTGCTCTGTGCAGCCATGATCTCTCTGATTGTCCTGCCCAGACTCGACCATTCCATCGGTATTGCGCCGCTGCCATTCAAGGGGTTCGGCCAGATTTTTTATCATCCGTTTTTTCTGAGCTTCATCTTCTTTGGGATTCTGGTCTCGATCCCCAATACGATGAACAACACCTTCGTGTCCCTGTATATCACGGAGCTTGGGGGCAGCAAAACCATGATCGGTCTGGCCGTGTTCCTCTCCTCGATTCTGGAGGTGGCTGTTCTGCTGTTGTGCGAACGTTACTTGAAACGCAGCATACCGGTACTGCTCGGCTGGCTGGCGCTGGTCAGCGCCCTATTCGTCCTGCGTTGGTGGCTAATGGCCGATTCGACCACACCGCTGCAGGTGGCTTTTATACAAATCCTGCATTGCGTTACGTTCGGGGGGTTCTTCTTTGTCGGCACCCGGCTGACCATGCTGCTGGTTCCGAAGCCTTACCGTTCCTCAGGACAAGCGCTGTATACCCTGACCTGGAGCGGCCTCTCTGGGATTATGGGCGGTGTTCTCGGCGGCTGGCTATACCAGTATCTTGGCGCACAGAGCATGTACCAATCCAGCGTCTTTATGACGCTGATCGGAACCCTGGGATTCGGCGCGATGTGGCTGCTTGTCAGCCGCGGGGGCTATCATCCCCACGGCGGGCATCCGGACGAAGAACTAGACGATATTTGAACTGAAACGTTGAAGCCTGAGTCTCAGGCCGTAAAAATCAGAAAAGCAGCGATCATCCAGTCCCTTGGCTGGAAGATCGCTGCTTTTTATTTTTAGTCAACTGCTGCTCCTGCTCATTCAAAGGTATTTCTACCTTTGATTCCGCTCTACTTCGCCTGTTTGGCTCATTCAAAGGTATTTCTACCTTTGATTACGCTCTACTTCACCTGTTTGGCTCATTCAAAGGTATTTCTGCCTTTGATTCCGCTCTACTTCGCCTGTTTGGCTCAATCAAAGGTATTTCTACCTTTGATTCCGTCACTTTCGCCCCAGAGCAAAGGGGCTGCTTCCGCCCTATCATGACTCCGGGCAGCCCCTTGTGGCATTTCAGACGTTACAGCCTTATTTGGCAGGTTGGAACGAGCTTTTGAGGGAAACGATAAGATTGAATACCAGGTGATCCGGTGCCGAATATTTGCTGTCCACGTTGAAGTATCCATGACGGAAGAACTGGAACTTGTCCTGCGCTACACTGTCCTTCAGCCCCGGCTCCACAAAGCCATGGAGGATCTCGATAGATTTCGGATTCAACTGATCCAGGAAGGTGGGTTCCGGCTTATCGGCGGAAGGCTCCATGCCTTCAACTTCAGCCTCCTGATCCGCCTCCTCGGCGGAAATCAGCGGCTCATAGAGGCGAAATTCTGCCGGTACAGCTTGGCTGGCATCCACCCAGTGCAGCGTTCCCTTTACCTTCCGGCCGGTGAAGCCGCTGCCGCTCTTGGTTTCCGGGTCGTACGTACAATGCAGCTCGACTACTTCGCCGTTCTCATCCTTGATGAAATCCGTACATTTGATGAAATAAGCATTCTTCAGGCGCACTTCATTGCCGGGGAACAGACGGAAATACTTGTTCGGCGGGTTCTCCATGAAGTCATCACGCTCAATATAGATCTCACGGGAGAACGGAATTTGGCGGGTGCCCATGGCCTCATTCTCCACATTGTTCTCAATTTCGAACCATTCTGTTTGGCCTTCCGGGTAGTTGGTGATAACCACCTTCAGCGGCCGCAGCACCGACATGGTCCGGGGAACCGTCAGCTTGAGATCCTCACGGATAAAATGCTCCAGCATTTGCAGGTCCACCAGACCCTGGCTCTTGGAAATCCCGGTCTCATGCACAAAGCTGCGGATTGCTTCCGGTGTATAGCCACGGCGGCGGAGCCCGGAGATCGTCGGCATGCGCGGATCGTCCCAGCCGTCAACATGGCCTTCATCCACCAGCAGCTTCAGCTTGCGCTTGCTCGTGACCGTCTGGGCGAGATTAAGGCGCCCAAATTCATATTGATGCGGGGAAGCCGGCATTTCGCATTCGGCTACCACCCAGTCGTAGAATGGCCGCTGGTCCTCGAACTCCAGGGAGCAGAGCGAATGCGTCACATGCTCAATAGCATCCTCAAGCGGATGCGCAAAGGTATACATCGGATAGATGCACCATGCATCGCCCGTATTATGATGATGAGAATGAGAAATCCGGTAAATGACCGGGTCGCGCAGGTTGATGTTAGGGGCGGACATGTCAATTTTGGCACGCAGCACCTTTTCGCCATCCTTGAATTCCCCTGCCCGCATGCGGCGGAACAAATCCAGGTTCTCTTCGATTCCGCGCTCCCGGTACGGGCTGTTCACTCCCGGCTCGGTCAGCGTACCCCGATGCTCACGGATTTGCTCAGCGGTAAGGTCGTCCACGTAAGCTTTGCCTTTTTGAATCAGCAGCTCTGCTCTTTCGTACATGTCCCCGAAGTAATCCGAAGCAAAACGCAGCTCTTCCCATTCATAGCCGAGCCACTTCACATCCTCCTGAATAGAGTTCACGTATTCCGTATCCTCTTTGAGCGGATTGGTGTCGTCGAATCTCAGGTGAGTCTTGCCGCCGAATTCATCAGCCAGGGTGAAATTAATCCAGATCGCTTTGGCATGCCCGATATGTAAATAACCGTTCGGCTCCGGCGGGAAGCGGGTGACCACTTCCTTCACTTTTCCCGAGCTCAGATCTTCGGTAATGACATTCTTGATGAAATTGGAGGGTGTTCCACGGTTCTCCACAGTTATCAACCTTTCATTCTGTAATATTACTACTTCCTTGTATGAACATGTTTCCTACTAATATACCCGTTAACCAGGGAATGTTCAATAAAAGTCAAGAAGAAACGGCGGGGAGGTCCAGCTTCAGAGGCCTGTTTTCCCGGGGTGCTTTGACTTATTTCACAGCTATGGGGTAGCATGAGGATTATGGGTATATATCTGTAAATCTAATAGAGGGGGACTCATTCATGAAGCCGATCAAGCTGCCCAAAGAACAGCGGGAGATCATTACCGGGAATATCCAGGCCTACTTCGAGACCGAGCGCGGCGAAACTATCGGTCATCTGGCGGCGGACAGCCTGCTGGAATTCTTCCTGCAGGAGCTGGGCCCGGCGATATATAACGGAGCACTGGGCGACTGCCGCACACTGGTAGGTGAGCGGATGCAATCGCTGGAAGATGACATTTACGCATTGGAATGGAAGAAACGCTAATCTCTATGCCGCAGAGGGGGCAGCCTCATGTTCAATTATGTCATTGATGAAGAGCTTACGCTGAAGCTGCTGATGCCTGAGCATGCACGCCACATGTTCGCGCTGGTGGAGCGCTCGCGCACCCGCCTCAGAAAGTGGCTGCCTTGGGTTGATGGGGTGACGGAGCAGGCTCATCTGGAGACATTCATCAAAAATTCCGTAAAGCAGGCCAGTGAGAACGGCGGTTTCTCTGCCGGACTGTGGGTCCGGGGCGAGCTGGCCGGCATCATCGGATACCACGAGATTGACTGGCATAACCGCTCGGTCGGCATCGGCTACTGGCTCGGCGAAGGCTATGAAGGCAAAGGCTACATGACCAGCGCCTGCCGAGTCCTCGTGGATTACGCACTGCTCGAAATGGATCTGAACCGCGTCGAAATCCGCTGTGCCACCGGAAACCGGGCAAGCCGGGCTATACCTGAACGGCTGAGCTTCATATTCGAGGGAGTCATCCGCCAAGCGGAGAAGCTCCCGGCCGGCTATGTGAACCACGCTGTCTATGGCCTGCTGCGCAGTGAGTGGAAGCTGCTGGGGTGAAAAGGTGGAGTAGAGGCTTCTAAGACGGGAAGCAGTACGGAAAGTATAGGTGCGCTGGCACTGTATACGATGCGGAAAAAGCAGGTTTGTTTCTACAGTATGCGGTACGGAAGGTACAAGCTCGTTGGAATGAACGGCCTATGCTTGGGTTCGAAACTAACGGAGTGCAGCGCCCAAGCCCCCGGAGGACTTATTCCCCCGGGGGTTTGATTTTTACCTGGACACATTTCAAATGTTAGACCGTATGGATGGAACCTTGCGTATGCCGTGCATGATTATATCAAAGATAAGCCGGACATTCGTCTTAAGCTCCGGCTATAACAGCGCAGACGCTCTAGCTCTCCTCCGCATCCAGCCAGCCCTGGAACTTCGCCCGCGTCACAGCAGACAGGGTCTCCAGCCGGGCAAGCTCTGCCAAGCCAGTCTTGACCTTGCGTCCGTGCTCCATGAGATAGAGCACTTGCTTGACGGGAAAGCTGCCCTCGCCGCTTTCCCGTTTGATGATTGGGTCGCCAGCGGCCACCTGACCCTCACGCAGCACACGGAAGTAGAAACCGCTGTATCCGGTTTTTAACACCTGGGCCGGCATATCGGCGGGTCCGTGTTTTTGCGCCAGCTTATAGCACGGAAAACGCGGCTGGCTAACCTGCAGCAGAGCCGAACCCATCTCATACACATCGCCGATGCAGACTTCCGTCTCCAGCAGGCCGCTGGCAGTGATATTTTCGCCGAACGCAGAATACTCCAGCTTCTTGCCCAGCCACTCCTCCCAATAAGCATAATGCTCAAAGGGATACACGCACACTGCCTTGTCGGGACCGCCGTGGTTCACACGATCCGCTTGTCCATCTCCGTCGAACCCTTCCGAATGAAGCTGCATCCTACCGGCTGCCGGCAGTTTGTAAATGCCGGTTTCCAGCGGCTTCCCCCGGTAATCCACAGTCTTGGGCTTGCCTACATTAAGCGAGATGACTTCCATTCGTATTCCCTCCAATCAGCTTGCAACTCATAAAGACCTCATCTACATAACGTCCGCTGAGATAGAACTCCTCATACAGACGGCCTTCCTCCACAAACCCGCATTTGCGGTAAAATGCAAGCGCAGGTTCGTTGCAGGACAGCACACGCAGCCGCAATTTGCGAATTCCATTCTCTGCCGCATGGCTTTTGATCGCCTGGATCAGCTGGCGCCCGATCCCCTGTCTCTGAAAACGGGGATGAACGGCGATATTGACCTCACATACATGGCGGTTGCTCTCCATACCACTGGGACAGCCAAAGCCGACATAGCCGCACAGTTCCCCATCCTGCAGAGCCACCAGCTGCGAGCCGGGAGGGGCATGCATCAGATAATCCTCGCGCGAGCGCCACATTAACGGTCCGGGTGTTGTATCCTCGGTCCAGATCATATTATCAAGAACAATCAGCTCCCGGGCATCCTTGATTTCCGATGGCCGGATTGTAAAGGCATCCCTGTTCAGTTGTTGCATCGCTTTTACACCCCTTGCCTTACTCTAGTCACCCGAAACGGGCCACCGTGTTCAATTAAGGATTCCCACTTGCAGATTTATGCCGCATCCCGTTCCAGTGTACGGGACATCCGGTTGATGTATGCATGGAACCCAAAGAACCCTACCGACAGCACAGCCATCCCGCAGGCCAGCCACCCCGTCGGCGCAAGCCCTCCGCTATCAAACTGGACGCCCAGCAGATAAGGCCCGATCACCCTGCCAACCGCGCCGATTCCACCACTAAGTCCCAGGTAGAATGGAGCACTGTGGCCGGAATGATCTGAGATGAACGAAGGCATTGCGGGGGAGATCAGCATCTCTCCGAGTGTAGCCAGCACCATTGCCAGCAGCAGTCCCGGATAGCTTGGCATAAGCAGGATCATCGCATAGCCGGCCAGATAGAACACGGCACTTGCTGTCATTTGCGCCGTTGAGGTTGCCGCGAACCAGCGTTTGATCAGGCTGACCAGCGGCTGGGCAGCGAAGATCAGAATACCGTTCAGCGTCCACAGGAAGCCGTACATCTGCTTCGGCCAGCCTTCCGAAATAATAAACGGGGATACGCCGGCATTCCAGATTGAATTCCCGATCAGCAGAAACATCGAGCCAATAGCCATGAACAGGTAAATCCGCGTGTGGCCCATAAGCCTCCAGCCGGATTGTTCATGCTGAGGTTGTTTTCTCAGGTGCTGCTCATCCGGTGATGCTGTTCCCACCTTGCGCAAATAAAAAAAGAAAAATACGGCAAACACCGCCGAGGTCACTCCGTTCAGCACAAAACTAAGCATATAGTTGCCCAGAAAGCCGCTAAGTGACGTTCCGATGGCTACCCCTATATTATTGCAAACATAGATAATGTTAAACAGCTCCGCGCGCTGCTCGGCAAAGCGGAATCCGACAAATGCCTGGATTGCCGGCAGAGACAGCGAGTTGAACAATCCGAATAATCCCATCAAGACGATGAATAAATGCCAGTTGTTGCTTGCCGCAGGAATGGAGAACAGGGACAAGGCAGTCAAGGCAAGAGCTCCTACAATCAGGCGGTTAACGCCGACCTTATGATAGAGCGAGCCACCCAGCAGCTGGCCGGCAATCCCGCCGAGTGCCTGAACAAGCAGTACGATACCGGCATCCTTCATACTGCGGCCGAGCTCATCGTATACATACATGGTCACAAGCGGCCACATGAGCGCGCTGCCGGTTGCGTTGATCAAGCTGGCAATGAGAAATACTTTGACTTCTTTAGGATATCCTTGCAAAAACCTCATATTTTGTCTTTCATCCCCTGTTACCTATGTGTCATTAATCCATCCAGTATCATCCCAAAACAGGGTCAAGAGCAAGCGCATGAACTGACGCATTGGCGCGTCACCTAAGCATAATATATTCCATTCAAATTAAACAGATTCTCCTGCAGGCTGCGCTTCTCCACTTCGCTTCACTTCTACCGTTGCTGAGAAAAAAGTGGCCCCGTTGCCCATATCGCTCAGCCGGTCCGGTGTCAGCACGTTCACCCTCTGTCTGCGTCCCTTGCCTTCCCACCACAGCCCCTGGCTGATCACGGTGCCCGGAAGCATCTTGTCCGTTACCATGGCCCACAGCTCGATAGCGCCTCTGCCGTTGTACACAGTCAGTTCGTCACCGTCGGCTATACCTCTTGCCGCTGCATCTACGGGATGAATCTGCAGCGTTGGACGCTTCTCCATGCGCTGGTGCTTCTCCACATTGGAGAAGGTGGAGTTCAGGAAATTATGATTCGGCGGCGACACGAACATCAGGGGATAAGCCGCCCCCGGCTGCGGCAGCCGCTGACCGTCATAGCCTTCCTTGAGCGGCGTGTATGTTGGCAGCGGAGGCAGCCCGGCCAGCTCCATGGCCTTGGAATACAGCTCGATTCTGCCGGACGGTGTCGGCAGGTGTTCCAAATAATCCGCCTGCGGCGACATATCCAGTTTCACGAACCGTTCAGCCACCAGCCGCTCCAGCGTGACCCCTTTCATATAGGGATTGTGCGGATAATCCAGCGCCTGACGGATCATATCATATTCGGAATCGCTGAAAGCTGCTGCATCAAAGCCCATCGCCCGGCCAAGCAGCGAGAAGACCTCCATATTGCTTTTGCATTCGCCCGGCGCATCCAGCACAGGCTCCTGAAGCTGCATATAGTGATGCCAATACGAACCGTACAGATCCACATTCTCAAACGTGGAGGTTGCAGGCAATAGGATATCGGCATAGAGCGCCGTGTCGGTCATAAACAGATCATGTACTACTGTGAACAAATCCTCGCGGGCAAATCCCTTGCGCACACGCTCCGCATCAGGCGCCACCACTACTGGATTGCAGCAGTAGACGAACATGCCCATCACCGGCTGCTCTTTCATCTCCAGCGCTTCACCGATCCGGTTCATGTTGATCGTGCGTGTCCCGCGGTTTGACCGCAGATCAGGACGCGTTAGTGCGCGGGCTTTCGTTGCGGTGTAGCCTCCATTTGACTTGATCGCTCCGCCTCCGGTCTTCCGCCAAGCACCTGTAAGTGCCGGAAGACAAGCAATCGTGCGCACATTCATGCCCCCATTATCGTGGTGCTGCAGGCCATTGCCGATGTGGATATGTGATACCTTGGCTTCGCCATACAGCTTGGCCAGCTTCTCGATATCTGCCGCCGCAATGCCAGTAATCTCTGCGACCCGTTCTGGCGGATATGCAAGCACATGCTCGCGCAGCTCCGTGTGCCCCGTTGTATAACGCTCCATAAATGCTTCATCCGTCATGCCATCCCTGAACAAGATATGCATCATCCCTAGCGCGAGGGCTGTATCCGTGCCGGGATAGAGCGGCAGGAACCAGTCTGCCCACTGTGCCGTACGGTTGCGGTGCACATCGATCACGACCACCTTCGCCCCCCGTTTACGGGCCTGTTCGGCATAGATGACCTGATGCATGTTCGTGCTGACAATGTTGCCGCCCCAGACAATGATCAGATCGGCATTGACCGTATCCTCGGGACTTGTCCCGCCATTGAATCCCATCGTATATTTCCAGCCAGCAGTGCCTGCCGCACTGCAAATGCCCTGCTCCAGACGACTTGCACCGAGCGCATTAAAAAACCGCCGGTCCATCCCGTCCACACTAAGCACCCCCATATTGCCATAGAAGCTGTAAGGGAGAATGCTTTCCGGCCCATAGGTACCGGACAGTTCCTTGAAACGGCTGGCGATTTCACCGATGGCCTCCTCCCAGCTGATCGGCTTGAAAGAACCACTCCCTTTCGGCCCTGTACGACGCAGAGGCTGCAACAGACGTTCGGGGTGATGCACCCGTTCCGCCATATGCCGTACCTTGTTGCAGATCGCCCCTTTGGTCACCGGATGCTCGGGGTTGCCTTCCACCTTAATGATTTTGCCGTCCTGCTTATGCACTAGAAGTCCGCATGTGTCAGGGCAATCCAGCGGACATACCGCCGGAAAAACCCCATCTCCGCTGTAACTCATGGGCGTTAGTCCCCCCTTGTCACTTGAATATGTATATTCTATAACTGCACCTGTTCTACGTAAAGAAAATAGGCGAAAACAAACTGATTCGTTCCAACTATGTCAGGGTAATAGAGCATATGAAACACTCCCTATGAATTCGCCGTGAGCCCGATTTCGTTCCCCCGAGTCGGATATGCACGGCGAATTTTGTGTTGTCTGAGATACAAAAAGACACTCCCTAATAGATATCAGGGAGTGTCTGTATAACCATCCAGCCCATGCGGACCGTTAGTATTTTATGCGTGTTTTTTTACACCGGCAGCAGAAATACCTTCCACCGATTGAATAGCCGCTGGCGCTTTGCGCAGGTAAGCCATCCAGTATGCAAAAGCGACGAAGATGGCGCCGCCTGTCAGGTTGCCCAGCCAGACCGGAGCGAAATTGCCGAAATACTGCGACCAGGTAAAGTGACCTTCAAAAATAGCAGCAGGGATAAGGAACATGTTAGCTACAACGTGCTGGAAGCCGATAGCTACAAACGCCATGGTCGGAAACCAGATCCCGAGGATTTTACCACTGAAATTATCCGCTCCGTAAGAGAGCCATACCGCCAGGGCAACGAGCCAGTTACAACCGATACCGGAAACAAAGGCCTGCAGGAAGGTAGCATCAATCTTGTGTCCGGCCATATCCACCAGTTTATCCAGATACACGCCATCTGCAGTGAGGCCAACAACGTGGCCGAAGAAATAAGCGACGAACAAGGCGCCGGCGAAATTACTGATTGTAATCAGCACCAGATTCTTGAACATTTCCCATAGCGAAATCTTCTTCGCCATAAAAGCCAGCGGCACAGCCATCATATTACCGGTCAGCAGTTCCCCTCCGGCCAGCAGCACCAGGATCAGACCTACCGGGAACACGGAAGCGCCGATAAAGTTAGCGATAGAGCCCCATTCCTTCGGTGCGCCTGCGATAACGCGAATGTCCAGCAAAAATCCGAGCGCGATGAACGCTCCCCCCAAGAAGCCAAGAATAAGTACGGTACTGAGTGAATTATGCGCCTTCTTAATTCCGTTCTCTACCGTGACTTCGGCAATCCCCTGCGGTTTGTTATAAGCCATGATTCCTATCCCCTTCGAATTACTTAAAATTTGTTCCTTTATGCCATTGTAGCGTGTCAACTAACACATTTACGTGATAAATATCACTCTTGTAAAAACTAAGTGAAAGTTTTCACTGACATGTCAAATTTACCACAAAAGCATCCGCTGCGGAATATTTTTTATCTCAGAAGAGACGAATTCCCCATTTTCTGCGGGAGTCAACTTCCGTTACCCCAAAATGCCAGAGCACAACAAAAAGCCGGAGCCGCAAAATCGGCTCCGGCTAACGGGGGCAGCCTTAGGTTTAGACAGTTACGGTTTCTTTACGGGCAACTGTTGCAGGCAGGGCTTGAAGTCCCGCTGTATTCAAGAAATTCCAAGGCTTGTTGTAGTGCGGCTGGAAGAAGAAATCAATGAAGGCCAGCTGGTCTACAGTCATTTTATTCTGAATGCACACTGACACGGTATTGATCGACTGTGTCAGATCCATCTTGGACATGATCTGTGCGCCGAGAATGCGGCGGGTCGAGCGGTCATAGACCACTTTTAGCTGAACCTGCTCAAAGGTTGGCATAAACTCGGGACGATAGTTGTCGGTCAGCAGAACACTCTCGATATCCATTCCTTCTGCAATAGCGGCATCCTCTGTCAGCCCGGTTCCGGCAATATTATCTTCATAAATCTTTATTCCCGAAGTTCCCTGTGTACCCATGTATGGGATCGTCTGCGATACCAGGTTGCGGGCTACCAGTGTTCCCATGCGTACAGCGTTGGTGGCCAGCGGAATGTAAGCATGTTTGCCGGTTGGATTATAATGAATTGCACAGCTGTCACCGGCGGCATAGATGTCCGGAAGGCTGGTCTGCATATAGTCATTGACGATAATCGCGCCGTTAGGCAGCATATCCACCTTACCCTTCAGCAGTTCGGTATTCGGACGGAATCCGATACAGAGGATAACCAGGTCGGTCTCATGCTCGCCTTTGCTAGTGATTACCTTGGTCACTTTGCCGTTCTCGCCAACAAACGAGCTAACCTTCTCGCCAAGTGCCAGAGTGATTCCGTGATCCTCCAGCGATTTTTGAATAGGAGTCGTGAATTCTTCATCCAGATATTTGCTCAGGATACGGTCCTCGCCGTCAATTAGCGTAACCTGTTTGCCATTCATTTGAAAAGCCTCCACCAGCTCGACTCCGATATACCCGGCACCGACAACAGTGATTCTGTCCACCTGCTGCGCTCTTTCGATGATGGTGTTGGAATGATTGTAGTTCTTGGAGAGGAGAATACCGTCAAGCTCCATGCCCTCCAGCTTGGGAACAATCGGCCATGAGCCGGTAGTCATGATCAGCTTGTCATAGGAGTCATCGAATTCCTGGCCTGTCGCCAGATTGCGGGCACGCAGTGTTTTGCGGTCGGTATCAATCCCGATAACTTCGTGACGCATGTTCGTCTTGACGCCTAGCTCCGCAAGCTTCTCCGGCGATGAGTAGAACAGACCTTGCGGGTCTTTAATGACTCCACCCACATAAAGCGCGATCCCGCATGACAGGAAAGAAATATTATCATTGCGTTCATACACGGTAATCTCGGCATCCGGGTAAAGCTGGGCGGTATTGACGATTGCTGCGGTTCCGGCATGGGTACATCCTACGACTGCTACTTTCATGGTTTGTTCCTCCTCCAAATTGGGCATTTCATTTATTTGTGTTTGTATGTGATTAATTTCACTTTATGCGTTGATTATATTGTGATTTTTCTCACATTACAAGCCTTTTTTGTGATTTTTCTCACATTGTTCACATTTGATGCAGATATATCGTCCCCGTATTTCCGGTGCGTCTGCATTAGTTTCTCCCCGGGCGAGCACATTATGTCTGGAGGGGAGAGGAAGGAGCAGGGAACCCTCAAGCCGGCAAACCGCGCAGCAAAGCCCCCATACTTCTGCTTAAGTCGCAGAGATATGGGGGCTGAAGTCTTGAATCAAGATGACTTTGATTTATTCCAGGCCGTTAATAACGCCATCCTCGTCTACCTGTATACCCTCTGCCGCCGGTTTGGCCGGAAGTCCGGGCATAGTGACCATATTGCCGGTGATGACCACCGCAAAACCCGCTCCAAGCGACAGCGTAATATCGCGGACACCCATGGTGAAGCCTTCGGGTGCTCCCAGCAGTCTAGGCTGGTCAGAGAATGAGTACGGAGTCTTCGCCATACAAACCTGAAGCTGCTGAAGGCCAAGCTTCTCAATGATGTTCAGGCTGCGCTTCGCTGCCGGCGAGAAGGACACTTCCGCACCGTGGTAGATTTCGGTAACGATTGTATTGATTTTGGCCGGAATGTCCAAATTGTCCTCATACAAAGGAGCGAAAGCCGAGGGCTTACCTTCTCCCTGTTCCAAGAGCTTCTTCAGCTCCAGGGCGAGTTCAAGCCCCCCGGCGCTGCCTTCCGCCCATACTTTGGAGATGGCTGCCGGCACACCCAGACGGCGGCAAGCCTCCAGGACATCGTTAATCTCCGAAGGGGCGTCGCCCTCGAAGTGATTAAGCGCTACAAGCACTGGAACGCCGAATTTGCCCAAATTCTCAATGTGACGCTTCATGTTGGCAATACCGGAGAGCAATGCTGCCCGGTTGGTTGTGTACAGCTCATCTTTACGGACACCGCCATTGTATTTCAGCGATTTCACCGTCACTACCAGCACAGCTGCAGCGGGAGTGAGTCCGGCTTGGCGGCATTTAATATCCATGAACTTCTCTGCGCCCAGATCCGCACCGAACCCCGCTTCCGTCACTACCACATCCCCCAGCTTCAAGGCATAACGGGTACCGATTACACTGCTGCAGCCGTGCGCGATATTGGCAAACGGTCCGCCGTGCACGATCACAGGCGTCCCCTCCAGAGTCTGCACCAGATTAGGCTTCACGGCTTCCTTCAGCAGCGCAGCCATGGCTTCTACTGCTCCGATTTGCTTTGCCGTCACCGGCTGTCCCAACTGGTCATATCCGACCAGCATGCGGCTGAGCCGGTTTTTGAGATCGGTAAGATCATCGCATAGACACAGTACAGCCATAATCTCTGAGGCCGTCGTAATCTGGAATCCGCTCTCCCGCACGGTACCGTTGCCATCGCCGAGGCCGGTCACAATGCTGCGCAGGCTGCGGTCATTCATATCCATTACGCGCTTCCAGACTATACGCTGAGGGTCAAGTCCCAGTACATTGCCCTGGAAAATATGATTGTCGATCATAGCCGACAGCAGATTATGCGCCGAAGTTACCGCATGTATATCGCCCGTAAAATGCAGGTTGATCTCGTCTGCCGGAACAATCTGTGCCTTGCCCCCTCCTGTTGCTCCACCCTTCATGCCCAGACATGGACCAAGGGATGGTTCACGCAGTGCAGCTACTGTCTTGATTCCCGCTGCATTCAGCGCCTGGGAGAGTCCGATCGTCGTCAGCGTTTTACCTTCGCCTGCCGGGGTCGGATTCACTGCAGTAACCAGCACCAGCTTTCCGTCCTGCTTGTGCTTAAGCTCGTCCCATAGAGATGGCGACAGCTTGCTTTTATATTTGCCGTACAGTTCCAGATGCTCTTCATGAATTCCTGCTGCCGATGCCACCTCTGTAATTAATCTCATGCCCTTATAAAACCCTCCTGCCGTTATTATCCTGCTTCATTCTGCCCTTTATTCCATTCCCCATGATGTACCTTATTCCTCTTCAAAGAATACAGTGTCTGTGAAAAGCGTCAAGGATAATTTTCATAAGCCGTAACTGAAAAATCCCCCTAAACACAGCAAATGCCGTCATTCAGGGGGGGGAGGTATACATTCAATTTATAAAAGACAGCAAAGCGGCTAGGATTCGAAAAAAATGCGCATCTTAGAGCAGGGCTTCGATCTGTGCCTTCATGCCTTCCGGCGATTCCTTAGGCTCTACACGGGCTACCACATTACCGCTGCGGTCCACGAGGAACTTGGTGAAGTTCCATTGGATATCACTGCTCTCGCCATCACCCGGCTGCTGGCCCTTCAAATACTGAAAGAGCAGACTGGCATCCGGCCCGTTCACATCCACCTTGGCAAAAACAGGGAACTTCACGCCATAGTTAATTTGGCAGAACTCTTCCGCTTCTTCACTGGTTCCGGGCTCCTGTCCGGCAAATTGGTTGCAGGGAAAACCCAATACGACAAGCCCTTGGTCTCCGTATTGTTCATAGAGCTTTTGCAAATCCCCGTACTGTGGTGTAAGTCCGCATTTGCTGGCCGTGTTGGCAATCAGCAGCACCTTGCCTTCATAGTCCTTGAAAGGCACTTCTGTACCCGATGGTTTCACTCCGGCAAAACTGTAAATAGACATTCTGCATCCTTCCCTTCATCCGTGGATTGATCAACCGGCTATGCTCTGTAAGCCAACCTTTATCTTACCCTATTGCCGGAGGAATACAAAATAAAGGCATTGTGCCCGGACAAGCTAATGATCCCCTTCCGTTCGGGACAATCCGCAGGCATCTGCAATCAGCCGGAGAGATTTCAGCTTGTCCTCCAAGCCGTGCATCGGCATGGCGAACATAATCTCCTCGCAGCGGTATTCTTCCATGAGCGCAATAAACTGCTGCCGCACCTCCTCCGGCGATCCCAGGACCGTCCGCCTGCGGTTCTCCTCAATCCGAAAGCGGTCGTACGGTGTATAGGTGTAGTCCAGAGCGGTTTCTACTGAAGGTGTCCCTGTTGAGACATGGCCTTTCTCCAGCAGAACCAGCGACAAATCCATGCTGGCAGCCAGCCGGTCTGCTTCTGCGGAAGTCCCGGCACACACAGCAAACACCGATACCAGCGCCCGTGGAGCAGCGGCTGCGGGGGAGGGGTGGAAGCTGTTCTGAAAGGATTGGACCGTCTTCCCGCCTCCGTCACCATTAATGAATCTGGCATAGGCGAAGCGGATGCCCAGCCTTGCGGCAAGATCGGCGCTATCCCTGCTGGACCCGAGCAGCCAAAGCTCCGGTGCAGTGCTGACTTGCGGGCTGGCCGCAAGCCCGGCAAAACGGTGTGCGGCATCCGGACCGCCGTACAGATAGCTGAGCAGATCCATGATCTGCAATTCGTAAAGTTCCGCACCGCCTGTCCGGTTCTCCTGAAGCGCTCTTACAGCAAGTGCCCCGCCTCCTGCAGCACTGCCCACCCCTAGATCGATGCGTCCGGGATATAGAGCTTCAAGTACGCGGAAATTCTCGGCTACCTTGTACGCGCTATAATGGGGGAGCAGCACGGCTCCTGAACCAATGCGGATCGTTGAGGTTACTGCAGCCAGATGGGCCATCAGCACCTCGGGACTTGAACCGGCCAGTCCGCGTGCGGCATGATGCTCGGAGACCCAGAAACGGTGATAGCCCAGCCTGTCAGCCTCTCTGGCAAGGCTTACGGTCTGGGCGATTGCCTCAGCGGGCGTGCAGCCCTCAGAGACGGGTGATTGATCCAAAATGCTTAATTTCATAGACTGAGCATCTCCAAGTCAGGTAATAGGGGGTGATAACCATTGCTGTCTCCATTATATCATCCCGTTCCCCGCGCCTTCACCATGATTTCCGGAGGCTCTCATTCGCAAAAAACCGCCCCGTACAGGGCGGAAATCTTCAAGCCCACACTTTGAGATGCCAGTGTAGCAGCATCTGCCCGGCTCACCGGGCCAGCTTCACCAGCATATGGGCCAGCCGGTGGCGTTCTTCCTTGCTGCCCACCTTCCACAGCTCCTGCAGCAGCTTCTCCTCGCTATTACGGGGTTCTTCATGGTCAGCCAGATAGTCGGCTATTTTTTCCGCCGCCACCGCCAGCTGCTCTTCACCCAGACCGATTTTCCGAGCCAGATGAATACGCTTTCCTAAATAGGCCTTGAAATCCTCAAAATTGTTCAAAATGACTTCCTTCTGTTCCGGGTCAATCCGGTCCAGGGCTTCATTCACTTTGCCTAGCGCAACATTTCCGTCCTTATCTACAACATGATTATGCTCCGACATCTGAAATTCCCCTTCCGCTGGAAAATTCATGGTTTCCCACTACTTAACCAAGGGTCAGACAGATGAATCAACGGGAGATGGCTGCCTTCAATGGAAAAGGCAGCCACAGCATGGTCAGCAGGCGAGAACTTTTCCGCCAACCCCTAATTCACAGAAAATACAGAGATACAGGCCGAACTTCGTCCCTTGTCCAGTCTAGACCGCACCTATGGACGGCCACTCCAGCTCAAAGCCGTTATTGCGCAGGCGGGTCTGGAAGCTGCTCAGCTGCTGGGGAGAATTCCGTACCTCACGGGGGGTGATCCCGTTATCCAGACAATATGCGGCTAGCATGCCGGCAGCCTCTCCAATATTCCATTCCACCGGATGAAGCCGATAACAGCCGTTGGTGATATGCGTGGTCCCAATGTCTTTGGCAGCAGCGATCAGGTTGTTCACCCGAATCGGGATCAGCGCTCCCAGCGGAATCTGGAACGGCAGTGAAGGAATGTCGATAAAGGTCCGCAGCGCGGTGCTGGGGTGAAGATCAATCCGGTAACTGCCGATGCCAACCGTATCCGGGTATTTCTCAGCCCGGCCATCCGGGCGGTCTGCCGGGCTCAGATGCTGCTCCAGGATGGTGAACTCCGCCCGGATTCGCCGTCCTTCCCGAATATACGGAGCTTGCGCAAGGCCATGCGGCGCCCCCGTAGCATCGGGGCGTGGACGCAGGCCGGGATAACCTATGCCGCCATCCTTGCGCGGCGCCTCCGTCTGCATCCAGTACAGCAAGGAAAGACTAAGCTGCTTCGCATGCTCCAGGTGGCGCTGCCTTTCCCCGGGAGAAACGTCAATAATCGACCCAAGCCAATAGTCATTCTGCGGCCAGTTGACCACACTGAGATCTGTCTGGTAGACCCCCGGCTGAAAATTACTGCGGTCCGCCAGTCTACGGTAAGTAAACAGCGGATTCCCCCCCTCCTCCGGTAAGAGCACGTAGGTTACAGGCTTTAGCGTCGAAGGGGAAGGAACCGTCCAGCTGAGCTGCGGAGCAGGCCAAAAATCGGCCTGGTAGCTTCTCCAAAAGTTATATTCCCGCGGCTTGGCAATCGTATAATCCTCGCCCTCAGTATAGTCTACTGCCAGACAATGCGTAAACGCTTGAATATCCTGCGGATCGGCCGGACCCGCAAGCGCATGCCTTTCCCCGGTCTCTGCAGCGGACTCGGCGCCCGTTACGTACTCTACGCCTGCCAGCGGCAGCACATCCCCTTCTTCAGTCGCATCCAAAAAGTAGCTGCCGGTCAGGACGAGCTTCTCCCCATCCTGACCGCATACGGTTACTGAAATCACATCATCGCCGTCTGTCTCTGCCCGCACGGGCTTGTATCCTGTCCATATCTGCAGCCGCCCGCTATGTACATAGGGGGCCAGCATATCCCGGAGTACAGCCAGCGCGGCACGCGGCTCATGAGAGAGCCGGCTGACCCAGGCATTTCCGGGATTGAGGGCCGCCCGGGCGCGCGCCTGCTCCGTGAGCGGGAATAATCTGCGGTAATAATCGCGCACTGCATTGCGATAAGTCCGGTAGCTTGCCGTACAGCCCAACTGCTCGATCCACCGGTTCTCGTCAGGCGGAACCACCTGGCTGGTGAGCTGTCCGCCGATCCAATCATATTCCTCGGTCATTACTACCGACCGTCCTGATCTGGCAGCACCCAGAGCGGCCGCACAGCCTCCCGTCCCTCCGCCAATAATAACAACATCTGCCTGAATCTGCTTGGTCATTTCATTCCTCCTCCATAATTGAAAGAAAATGAGTGCTGTATTTCCCTGCCTCTAACTTATATGTAGTTTGGAATGATATTTTAACAACTTATATTTATAAGTGGGCTTAGAAACAGGCTGGAATTGTACATCGGCAGCTACAAAGATTGCTACAAAGCCTACTGGTCATGAACAGGACAGCGTAGCCGCTATATGATTTCTGATATAAAGCGGCCTGGAGGGCCTTCATTAGATTTGGCGGCAAGTCCAAGTGGAAAAAGTGAACCTAATGCTGTCCCGTCCCACTACTACGTAAGCGTTAATTGGAAAAAGGAAACCTAATCCGACCGATTTCCATCTTTTCGGATGAATTCGCTTAAATGAAGTCTACTTTTTCCAACTATCCCCTATACAGGACACTTTTATCTCTATTTAAGTGTACTAACTCCACTCCACTTCCTGCAGATCCCCACACGCTACCCTTTTGACTTCCTGTTCGTTCCACTACAAAGAAAAAAGCACTGCCTCCCCCTTGCGGCGGGCTGCAGTGCCTGTAAACATTCAACAACTCCATTACTTCGAAACCGGAACCGCATCAAAATACTCTTCCAGCGTAATGCCTCTCTCCGCGATGGATGCGGCAATGTCCTTGCCTACATAACGGACATGCCAAGGCTCATACATGTATCCTGTAATGGCCTGCTTGCCTTCAGGATAACGGATGATGAAGCCGTACTCCGCCGCATGGGCTGCAAGCCAATTGGCTTCCTCTGTTCCGGCAAAACAGCTCTCTGCGGCACATTTGCCGTTAGTGCCGGAAAGGTCGATAGCCAAACCCGTCTGATGCTCGCTGTGCCCAGGTACGGCACTGTAGGTGCGGGCCTTCTCTTCCCCATCTTTGGCTACATAATTGTTGAACAACCGGGTCTGTGTAGCTTCTGAACGGTAGCCGGAAACCCCGGCCAGGTGTACGCCGTCTTTCTTGGCTCCTGCGAACATGTTCTCCAGCGCGGTAGCCGCGGCCTTGCGCATCATGCGCTTTTCAATCTTTTCAGAGAAAATAAACGGCACGTCCGGATAGACCAGGTCAGCTGGCTTATAGCCGTCCGGAAGCTTGTACTGCTTATTAATGATTGCCTCCAGGCTCTCCGGCTCCGCAGCCGTAAGCTCCGCCGACGGGTCGCCTGAACCGCTGCTGCCTGCATCCGAGGGTTTATCAGTTGCGGTTGCGGTTGGTGAAGGTTCTGCACTTGCCTGATTGCCTGAATTGTCCGGCTTGTCAGTTGGTGCAGTTGAAGGCTCGCTCCCCGTGTTCGCGCCTGTCTCCTCCGGAGTATCAGAGGCCACGGCTGAAGGCTCAGGAGCTGTGTTTGGCTGTGCCTGAAGATCATTGCCCACACCAGCAGCCGCTCCCTCTTCCTGTGAAGCCGAAGGCGAAGGTGAGGTGTATTTACCGATTCCCCAGCCCACAGCGATTACGATAATAAATAAAATAACGATTTTTCCAGTCTTAGACATATGCCGTGTTTCCTCCCAGAAAGGTTGATGAATGTTTCACCTGGTGCTCTATCCATTATAGACAAGCATTGTATCCAAAATGTTTCAAAACCTTAAACATAACTAGCCAGGCCAGCAGGCAGGCGAAAAAAAATGTTACCACAGAACGTCAGCCCGTAAGCTGACCGTCCTAGGGTAACACAATACTGAAATCCAGCGCCTTTATCTGGACGAGCCGCGGCCCCCGCGCGAGCCGCCGGAACCGTTGCCACGGCCGCCACGCGATGAGGCATTTCCACCGCCGCTGCGTCCACCCGAGCCAAAGCCGCCTTTGCCGCCCTTGCCGCCTTGGGAGCCTTTGGAGCCGCCGCGTGAGCCGCCGCCTTTGGCTGGCGCTGCCGAACTCCAGCCGCCGGCGTCATTGCTGCGGGCCACATTCGCTCTATGCTTAGGGCTGGCCTGAGCGCCGCCCGGGTTATACCCGCTGCCCGAGCCTGCCCCTTTGGAGGCGCCATAGCTGAAGCCTCCGGCATCCGCGCCACGCGAGACATTGGCGCTGTAGCCGCTGCTTGGGCCGCCACCCGAACCGGCGGCTCCTCTGCCGCCGCGCGGGCCGGCGGCATTCCCTCCGGCTGCAGAACCTGCAGCCGGGTTGCTGCGGGCGTCGAAGCTGCCGTAGCCGCCGCCCGTTCTTGGCTTCGCCGCGCTTTTGCCGGCGGGCCCGCCGTCCCTTGGCGCAGCCGCGCCATAGGCGCTGCGCTTGCCGCCAGCCGCATCGCCGCGGCTGCGTCCTTCTGCAGGCGCGCCCCAGCCGCCTGCTTCCTTGCCACGGCCGCGTCCGCCCGGCCGTGCTCCGGCCTCAGCGCGCGGTGCTCCGCCGCTGCGCCCCTGGCCGCGCCCGCCGCGTCCAGCGCGGGCCGCTTCCGGTGCAGCGTTCTGGCGTCCGCCGCGAGGCGAACCCCCGCCAGCCTGCACAGAGGTGAATTCGCCTACGCCGAATTCATCCTTCTCGTACCGGCGGCGGTCCAGCCGCTGGGAAATGCCGTGCTCGATCAGGTCGAGCCCGGCGCGTTCGCGCGGCGAAGAGAACGTGATCGCCAGTCCCTTGCCGCCTGCGCGGCCGGTCCGGCCGATCCGGTGAATGTAGCTGTCCGCATCCAGCGGCAGATCAAAGTTAAAGATATGGGTAATGCCTTCAACGTCCAGACCGCGGGCGGCGACGTCCGTAGCAACCAAAAGCTGCAGCTTAGCTTCGCGGAACCGCTTCATGACCGCTTCGCGTTTACCCTGCGACAAATCGCCGTGCAGCTCGTCGCAATCATACCCGGCCGCTTGCAGCGCTTCATTCAGCTTGGAGACCCGGCGCTTGGTCCGGCAGAAAATAATCGCCAGGTACGGACGGTCCCGCTCGATCAGGGCGATTAGCGCCTCTTCCTTGTTACGGTCCGAGCATTCCACGACCTGCTGGCGGATATTGTCCAGTGGAATAGGTGAACCGCTTTTAATAATGATATCCAGCGGCTCTTTCATGTAGTTGCTGGCCAGCCGTTTAATCGGATCCGGCATCGTCGCAGAGAAGAGCATCGTCTGGCGGCGGTAAGGCACAGCCGTAATAATCGTCTCCACATCCTCCAGGAAGCCCATATGCAGCATTTGGTCGGCTTCATCCAGCACGAGCATTTTGACTCCATTCAGATCGAGAGTTTCCCGGCGCATATGATCCAGCAATCTGCCCGGAGTCCCGATAATCAAATGTCTGCCGCCTTCCAGTTTGCGCAGCTGCTTCTCCACGTCCTGACCGCCGTAAACCGCCAGAATCTTCACGCCGGTATGGCGTGCCAGCTTGCGTGCTTCTTCCGTAATCTGCAGTGCCAGTTCGCGTGTCGGCGCCATGATGAGCGCCTGCGGATACGCCTGCTCCACACGGATCTTGTCCATAATCGGCAGCAGGAACGCGAGTGTCTTCCCTGTTCCCGTCTTGGCTCTGGCAATAACGTCCAGCCCCTGAACCAGCGGCGGAATGGCTTCTTCCTGAACTGGCGTAGGCTTCACAATGCCCTGACCCTGAAGCAGGCCGTTCAATATTTCAGATACTCCCAATTCTTTAAAACCCGGCATAGTCTCCACCTCACAATTTTCTTTAATGTTGTTCAATTCATAACACTATAGTCATCCATTTTCTGGAGTAATGTAGGCATGTTGCAGTTGCCGCCAGCGGCCTATAGCCACATATTCAAGCAGAAACGAATTCCCGTCCTGTTATGGGACGGAACCATTTCAAACAAAAGCGGAAGAACCCCGTCACCCGGAGCCCTTCCGTCTCACTAGCCGCCCTTTGCCCTGCAGATGTGCGGTCCAATGTTCGGTTTCTGGGGCAGCAGCGATCCACCGGACGTTCAGACGGCATTCCATTTGCGTTCCATTACACTCTTTACGAATAGCTTCTTATAGGATTAAGAAGTTAACCTATATATTGTACTTGATCCAGCAGGGTTTGTGTGCAACTATCGAAGAATATTTATTCGCTAGAATCTCCCTGACTTGAAGATAGAGTACAGCAGCCACAGAATCATCAGTGCGGCAATTACGGAGCCGATCTCAACAATCGGGAAATCCCAGAGCATAGAGGGCTCTCCGCGAAGCGAGGAAGCGACAATCAGACCAGCCATAATGATGCTGAAGGCAAGGAGTACAATGCTGAAGGATAAGCGGTTTCCTACCCGGCTCAGCTTCTGCTCTATTCCCTTCAGCTCCGGCAGCCCAATCTCTACCTTCAGCTTACCCTTGCTGATCAAAGAAGACAGTTGTCTGGCCTGGGCAGGCAGCTCTACCAGACTTTCTGCAAGATCAGCTACTCCGCTGAGAATCTTGCGCTGGAGGCGGCTGCCGCTGAACCGTTGTCTCACCAGCCGCCTTCCGAAAGGCTCAGCCATCTGCACAATGCTGAAGGCCGGATCAAGATTACCGACGACACCCTCCAGCGTCAGCATCGTCTTGCCCAGCATCGCCAGGTCCGGCGGAATAACCAGCCGGTGCTTGCGGGCGATGCCAAAGAGATCGTTCAGTGCCTTGCCGATGCTTACCTGATTGAAAGGAATATCATAATAGGCTTCACGCAGCCGGTCCATATCATCGTGCAGCGCCAGCCGGTCGGCCTCCTCAGGAATGACACCGAGCCGCAGGATGGCCCTCACCATGGAGTCGGTATTCTTCCGCATCAGCGCGATAATCAGCGCCGACAGGTTGTCCTTCATTTCTTCGCTAAGCCGTCCTACCATACCGAAATCAATTAGTGCCAGCTTGCCGTCATCCATCCTCATGACATTCCCGGGATGGGGATCGGCATGAAAAAAACCATGGATAAAGATCTGATTCAGCATCATCTCCACGAGCTGCTGGGCAAGCGCCTTTAGCTTCACGCCCTTCTGCTGCAGCTCCTCACGATGGTTCAGTGTAATTCCTTCCACATATTCCATCGTGAGTATACGGGTAGAACTGTAATCCCAATAAATTACCGGGATATAGACCTGATCTTGTTCTGTCAGCTGACCTGCAATCCGTTCCGCATTGCGCCCTTCCTGACCGTAGTCCAGTTCGGCCAGCAAGGCGCGGGAGAATTCCTCGACCATCCGGGTAAGTCCGTATTGTTTCGCCCAGTCCATCCTTCTCTCGGCCAGGGCGCCGAGATCCTGTAGAATCTCCAGATCCCTTGTCATGGTCCGCATGACACCAGGACGCTGTATTTTGACCGCTACACTCTGTCCTCCATGCAGGACGGCCCGGTGGACCTGGCCGATGGAAGCTGCAGCGAGCGGGGCATTCTCAAAGTAACTGAACATCTCATCAATAGACTGATCAAGCTCTTGCTCCAAAATATGGCGCGCAGTTTCCGCCGAGAACGGTGGGACACTGTCCTGAAGCTTCACCAGTTCCTGAATAATGGAATCGGGCAGCAGATCAGAGCGGGTGCTGGCCAGTTGGCCCAGCTTCACAAAGGTTGGCCCCAAATCCTCCAGCACCCGGCGGATCCGCTCTCCGAGCGTCAGACTCTCGTGAACCTCCTGGGTAATCATCCGCCGCGGAAGGGACAGCAGGTGGTAGAGGCCGAGTTCCTCCACCATATAACCGAAGCCATGACGCATGAGCGCCATGGCAATAGACCGGTACCGTCCGGCATGTCTTATACGTACCGCCATTTAATCCGTACGCGTTTCCGGCAATGTCTCCTCCGGGGAAGGAGAGCCTTCCAGTTCGGCCACACGGCGTTCCAGGACTGCAATCCGTGCTTCCAGCTCGGCAACGTCACTCTGGACAGGGATCTTAAGTTCTTTTAGCACGCGCTCAACCTGCTCATGAACCGCAGACTTGAACACGCCGCGCTCTTCCTCGCCCCGCTCCACAAGCCGGTCCACCAGAGCCTTGGATTCGGACGGCGCAAGTTCGCCCCTTTTCACCAGTTCTTCGACTACCTTCTCTACCTTTTCCTTGCTGACAATGGTGAGGCCTACTCCTAAAGAGATTGCTTTCTTGAACAAATCACTCATGGCACTTTCCTCCCAATGATTCCAGTTATGGATAAAGTATACCCTTTAGCGGGCAATTTCACAAAGCTTAAGGCTGCTGAAGCCCGTTATCAGGATCATTATCTGGGAATCCGTGCTGCCCAGGTGGCTGCCCGGAGGATCAGTTGGCGGATCGCCGGATGGGTGAAGGAAGGCTCATGGTGACCAGGCATCAGAAATACTACCCGCCCAAGCCCGAAGCTATGGCACCAGGCCGCCGGCCGCATCTCACCTTCCGCTTCATACTCTAGCAATATGGTTTTGTCCATAAATGGGTCGAATTCAAAGGTGTACGGCTCCTCATCAAGCTGAAAATCTTCAATACCCTCCGTAATGTCATGCTCCAGCACTTTGAAGTTCAGCGGAGCATACGGCGGATGACCGGTAAATCTGCCGCCGATCAGCTGCGCCAGCTCGTTACGCTTGGCCAGTGAGATTCCGGTATGCAGGACGATCAGTCCGCCACCGCCGCTTACATAGCTCAGCAGACCGGCAGTCTGCTGGGGGGAGACCGTCTCATTCCATAATTCATTGTATGCGATGCATAGATCATACCCGGCCAGATGCTCGCTGAGCAGCAGCTTTTTATTCTCCGAACACTGAACAATCAGCAGATCATTCAGGATTTCACTAATTTGTTTATCCACACCCTGCAGCGGATGGAACCGGGGATGGGTATAGTCACCCAAAAGCAGACATTTTCTCTTGTCCATAGGGGGCCTCCTCCTTCTTTCTGTATCTGTAGTTGTAATTAATAGCGTTGTGCTGCGATGTACTTGCCAAGCTCCACGAACATGCTGCCCATCCGTTCATGCTCAGGCATCACAATTCGCGTGATCCCTTCGTCTTTCAAGGACTCCGAGGTAATCCGGCCTACAGAAACAGCCAGTACCTTGTCTGCAAAAGCCTGCACGAGTTCCTGCAGCGCCCCCTGCTCCCTGGCATACTGGGCCAGAAAGCGGAATTGCGGAGCACTCGTGAAGGCTACAGCATCGACTCTGCCCTGAGCGATATCGTCATACAAAAGAGCAAGTGCCCCCGGCTCCGGGGGGGTATGGCGGTAAGGCTCCACTTGAAGGACGGATGCTCCAGCATCCTTCAGCCAGGATACCAGATGAGGGGCCGGATCTCCGTGCAGCTGCACCACAACCGATTTGCCGCGAAGATCCCAGCCTTTGAGGCCCCGTATCACTCCGGCTGTACTGCCGTCGTCATCACGCACCTCAGGCTGTAGCCCGCGCTTCTTCAGCGCATTAACGGTCTTGTAGCCACGTGCCGCTATCGGCGCAGCGGAGAGAACCTCGAGAAAGCGATCCTCCAGCTTCATCTGCAATGCCATATCAAACAGGGCTTCCAGCCCCATCCCGGTCGTCAGAATAGCCAGGTCCGGCGGATGAGCGGTCCAGGCGGTGATTCCCTCCCGCAGCGCCTCATCATCCAGAAACACGGTGCCTTGCGCAGGCCGATGCAGTGCGGTGCCACCCATGTTCTGCACCAGCTTGGCCATTTCCTCCGCTTTGCGCGGACCCGCCAGGGCGACGGTAATCCCCTGCAATTGCTCTGCCATATTCCTTTCTCCCCCTCATCAGCCCAAACATTATTGCTTATCAGTATACTTGCAAAGGGCGGAAAAAGAAAAGATGCAAAGCTATTCTTAGCTTATGATTTTGTCGAATACAACCTAAAACGTCCCACGAGCTTCTGCAATTCTTCAGCAAGATGACTAAGATCGGCCGATGAAGATGCGATCTCCTCCACTGAAGCGAGCTGCTCCTCGGCAGCTGCAGAAATCGTCTCCGTATTACCTGCTGCCTCCTGGGAGATTCCTTGGATTTCGCTAATGGCTGCCTGCATACTGACAGCTTCTGCCGTCAGCGTGCCAACGGCTCCTTTCATAGCCTCAATCTTCTCTGCTGCCCCCTTAACGGCTCTGCGGATGCGGGAGAAGGAACGCCCCGTTGAATCCACCGCAAGAATCCCCTCTGACACCTTGCCCCGGGCATCCTCCATCGTCACCGTTGCCTGCTGCATCTCAGCGTTAATGGAAGAAATCTGCTCCGCAATCCTATGCGCCGATTTCTCCGATTCCTCGGCCAGCAAGCGGACCTCCGATGCCACAACAGCGAAGCCCCTGCCCTGCTCACCGGCTCTGGCCGCTTCTATGGAAGCATTGAGAGCCAGAAGATTCGTCTGGCGGGCAATGCCGGTAAGGACACCGACAATTCCGTGAATCTGGCCGGTGCGGTTATTCAGCTTGTCGATCACACCGCTGAGCTCCTCTACCGTTTCATGAATGCCGTTAATTTTGTCTACAACAGTAATCACAGAGTCATTCCCCTCCGCTGCGGACAGCGAGGTTTTATCCATCATTACCGATACCTGCTCCATGAATCCGGAGATTTGCGCCACTTCGTTTGCGGTTGCGGCTGTACTCTCCGTTCCTTTACGCACACTGTGCACCTGCCGCTCCGTGCCTGCCGCTACTTCCTGAATCGCTATTGTTACATGCTCAATGGCCTTGGTTGTCTGTTCCGCCCCGGCGGTTAATTCTTCTGCGGAGGCAGATACATTGTCCGTCATCTCCTGCACGCTGATGATCATATCGCGCAGATTTACGACCATGGAACGGAAATTATCTGCCAGGAGTCCGATTTCATCTCTATGGAAGTCACCAATATCTTCCGAGAGGTCTCCCCGGGCAATAATCTCTGTTGCCTTGCGCAGACGAGTCAGCGGCTTCAGGATAGAGGACACATTGAAATAGATCAGCACCAGTGCGAGCAGCACCGAGATGGAGATTACGATCAGAGCCTTGTCCCTAATCCCGCTCGTGGCAGCAGTCACCTCATTTTTGCTGATGGTCCCCCCGATTCTCCAGCCGGTGAGCCCGTTCACCTGATAGGTCATCTTTTTGTGAGCGTCCTTGTAGGTATAATCGAATGAACCGCTCTCCCCCTCAAACATCAGCTTTACGAAATCAAGCGAGGTTTCCTGCCCAATCGTTTCTGTAGGATGTACGAGAAACTTTTTGCTGCTGTCGATAAGGAAGATGTATCCTTCCTGACCCACCTTAATGTCTGTCAGATTCGCCAGCTCAGCCAGGTTGAGGTTCAGAGTCATCACTCCTCCGCCATCTTCAAGCACAGCGGAAATCGCTACTGCTGTTTCATTATTAACCGTCTGGAAAGCCGGTGAAATCACCGCTCCCTTCCCGTGCTTCAGTGCATTTACATAAGCATTCTCCTTGCGCGGGTCATACCCTACCGGGAACTTGACATCCGCGGCATGCACCATCTTCGCCCGGCTGGTTGCGACATATATATCCAGCACATCAGGGTGTAGCACGGCATACTCCTTCAATCTTTCTTTTACCGCAGCACCAGCGTCTCCAGACTGTTCTCCATTCAGAGCTGCGGAGGAAACCTTCTTGGCAAAATATTGGATATCATCCATTTTGGATTGAATATTCGCGTCAATGATTTCATTTACTGCCGCTACACTTTCCTTAGCATTGTTCATAAGCTGGCCTTCCACTTTGCTGCTGGCTGAATCGTAGGTTTGCCAGCCTATAATCATGCTCGGTACCAGAAGAACAAGCAAATATGTGGTAATCAGCTTCATACGGATGGTTAAACGGGACTTGTGTTTCATATGCATGTTCACGCTCACTTTCTTTTTGGGTCTTAAGTATGAATTGATCTTCAGCCTAATATATAATTATATATCAGCCCAACAAACCCTTTTTTATTTACCAACTCTTCAGTATTATCATACTTCTTTGTAGAATTTTCATATAAACACAGCAAAAAGACCGTTTCCATGAAAACGGTCTTTTCTTATATATGTTCATAATTTTCCGGAATTTAATTTTCACTTCCAGCCAGTGCTTAAGACCTCTTACCCATGTTGCTTCTGCAGGACGGACATACCCCTCCAAACACCACATGCGCATGAGTAATCGAATAGTCTGTCTCCTCACTGACCCTGTCTGTCCATTCCTGCGGCACCTGGGTCATGACCTCATCCACCGCGCCGCAAACCTCGCAGAGGATATGCTGATGATCATCGAGACGGGCATCATATCGGCTGGCGGCCTCACCCAGCTTCAATTCGCGGATCATTTGTTTGTCCGACAGATAGCGTAAAGAGTTATATACGGTCCCATAGGCGAGATTATGTCCCTGCTCTACTAGCCGGTTCATTACTTCTGCGGCAGTGGGGTGGTCATGTGAACCCCGGACAATATCATACACGGCTTGACGCTGGGAGGTCAGATTCAGGGTCTTCATCTTTATCATCCTCTAATTTGTTTTTAGATCAAGTATAAATCCAGAGGATGACATAGTCAATCCGTCAGGTCAGCATGCAGAAATACCGCGCGCATTACTTTCATCAGGCATCCCCCCCTGCACCAGGGTTTCTTTTGACGGGAGTGTGGTAATAAATGAAATGAGTCTTACAGTGATGGAGGAGATTAACATGAAGGAGAATAGGATGAACAGCACACCACAGTTCCCGCAGGGTCTTCCACAATATCCGCAATCGTTCTGGAGAGCCAGCAGTGAGATACCTTCCTTTCCACCTCTTGCAGAAAACCACGATACCGATGTTGCGATTGTCGGCGGCGGAATTACCGGGATTACCACCGCCTACCTGCTAACCAAGGCAGGATATAAGGTGACGCTGCTGGAAGCGGGGGAACTTTTTGCCGGGACTACCGGATTTACAACCGCCAAAATCACCGCCCAGCACGGACTGATCTATCATGATCTGGTCAAGGATTTCGGGGAAGAAGCAGCCCGGCTCTATTTCCTGTCAAACAGTGAGGCATTGGAATGGATCATCCAAACGGCGCAAGAACTGAACCTGTCCTGCGGACTTACACGCGAAGCAGCTTATCTCTATGCCGATAAGGGCGATGAGAAGACGCTGAAGCAGCTGGAGGCAGAGTTCCAGGCCTATAGCAAGATTGGACTTCCGGGGGAGTGGCAGGATCATATTTCGCTTCCCCTGAGGGTTGACGGTGCCATTAAGCTTCCGGGCCAAGCCCGTTTTCATCCGCTCCACTATCTTAAGGGACTCCTGGACGTTATTGTGGATAAGGGCGGGATGATCTACGAGCATACGATGATTGGAGAACAAGTGAACAAGGATGGTGGCATGCTTACACTGCATACAGAACAAGGAAAGCTTACCATCAGCTGCAGACATGCCGTGTCCGCATCCCACTTTCCTTTTTATGACGGCGGGGCCCTATATTTCTCCCGTCTGCATGCGGAGCGCTCTTACTGTCTGGCTATTGATCCGGAAACCGACTATGAGGGTGGAATGTATCTAAGTGCCGGAACTCCCGCCCGTTCTCTGCGGGCAGTGGAATGGAATGGCAAAAAGCTGGTCATTGTCGGCGGTGACAACCATAAAACCGGACAAGGCATCTGCACCTTTGGCCATTATGAGAATCTGGAGAAGTTCGCCGGGGAGCTACTGGGCATCCGGGGTATTCCCTTCCGGTGGTCGACCCAGGACCTGGTTACTCTGGACCGTGTGCCTTATATCGGTAAAACCGCCGAGGATGAGGAAATATATATCGCCACCGGCTTCCGTAAATGGGGCATGACTACCGGAACTCTGGCGGCGCGCTTGATTGCGGACGGTATCCAGCGGCACGGCAATCCTTACACAGAACTGTTCGACCCCTCACGCTTCAAGGCCCGGCCTTCGATCAAAAATTTCATCGTCCAAAACGCCAATGTCGCTAAGGAGCTGGTAGCAGGCAAGGTAGAGATTGTCCATAAAAAGACGTATGATCTGAAGCCGGATCAAGGTGCAGTCGTCTTTCATGACGGCAAGCGCGTTGGGGCATACCGAGACTCTAAGGGACATCTGCATCTGGTGGACAGAACCTGCACTCATATGGGCTGCGAAACGGAGTGGAACGAGGGAGAACGCTCGTGGGACTGCCCTTGCCACGGCTCCCGCTTCTCTTTTGAAGGAGATGTGCTGGAAGGTCCGGCGACACTTCCGCTCACCAGGCTGGAGTCCGGGGAGTAAGCTGAAGCGACCCCTCCTGTCTGAGACGTGATTCTCCATTCCCGCTCGGGTATAATGGGAGCTGAATAGCAGCCCTATTAATAAGTATTGCAAAGGAGCGTGACGTTAGATCATGGATTTGAGAGGAAAAAGTATTGTCATTACCGGTGCCGGCAAAGGGATCGGCAAAGCTCTGGCTATGGCACTGGCCAAAGAAGGCGCAAATCTGGGGCTGATCTCCAGAACAGCGGCTGATCTGGAGGCGCTGAGATCGGCGCTGACCGAAGTGTATGATGTCAAGGTAAGCATTGCAGTGGCAGACATTGCTGTGCGCGAGGAAGCAGAGCGGGCCGTAGTTGCCCTGCAGAATGACCTTGGTGCGTTCGATGCGCTGATCAACAATGCGGGTATCGCCAAGTTTGGTACTTTTCTGGAGATGGACCCAGCAGATTGGGAACGCCATATGCAGATCAACCTTTTCGGCAGTTACTATGTGACCCGGGCAGCTCTGCCGGCCATGATTGAGCGCAGCAGCGGCAATATCATCAACATCTCCTCCACAGCCGGAGAGCGTGGCTTTGCCACCGGCTCAGCCTACTGTGCTTCCAAGTTCGCGCTCATGGGTATGACTGAAGCGCTGGCACAGGAAGTCCGTAAGCATAACATCCGAGTGGTTGCACTTACCCCAAGCACCGTTAACACCGGACTGGCGGAGAATGCAGGACTGAAGATCGGCGACGAGGACCGGATGATGCAGCCTGAGGATGTAGCCGAGCTAACGCTGGCCGCCTTGAAGCTGCCGGACCGCGTCTTCCTGAAAACTGCAGGGATATGGACTACTAATCCGCAGTAAACAGGGGAGTTAACCTTTCGAAGGAGGACTGGACATGATCGTAGTAACGAATACCATTAAGGTAAAAGAAGGCCATGGAGATGGCCTGGCCAGCCGCTTTGGCCAAGCTAATGGCGTACAGGACATGCCTGGTTTCATCCGCCTGGAGGTATGGCATGGCGCGCCCAAGAACGGTGTAGAAGAACTGAAAATATGCACCACCTGGGAGGATGAGGACGCCCTCAAGGGCTGGACCACCAGCCCGGCCTTCCGCGAGTCTCACCGCGGCGCCGGCAAGAACGAGAACATTATTGAAGCCTCGCTCGACAAATACGAGCTGCTGCTCAGCCGTACGCAAGGAGAGTAGGCCTCCGGGTGGTGGAAGGAGCGCGGATCAGACTTCATCGCGCAGAAACCGGCAGCGGCCTGCAGAAACGCCTTCGCTGCGGAGGCAGCGGCGCGCCCGTTAACGGCGTTTCTGCCGTTGTTTAACCTACCTAAACAGGGATGCCCCGCTGACCTATACGGTTCAGCAAGGCATCCCTGTTGTATATCCAATAGTATCGGAGATGCCGGGTCACGCCTTACTTAAGGCTCCCTGACCCCCATCTCCCAATATGTTCAGATACTTATCAAACCTCGCTCACAGACAGCGTCCGATCCAGCTCCTTGTGTTTGCCAGGCCAGAAGGACCAGCGGCCCAAGAGTACAGTAATCGCCGGCACCAAGAACGGGCGGACTATAAAGGTGTCCAGCAGCACCCCAATGGCGGTGATGATGCCGAACTGCACCAGCACTTGAATCGGCAGGCTGGCCAGTACCGCAAAGGTTCCGGCCAGAATGAGCCCGGCTGAAGTAATAACCGATCCGGTTTCATTTACGCCCTCGGCAATGGCTTGCTTCAGCGGCATGACCTTACGCTTTTTCCAGATGTTCGAGATCATGAAAATGTTGTAGTCCTCGCCAAGCGCAACCAGGAACACGAAGGAATACAGCGGGATCGCCCCCTGTATGGCGTCTGCCCCCATCATATAATGAATAATAATCCAGCCCAGTCCTAGCGCAGAGAAGAAGGACAGGATTACAGTGGCTACCAGATAAACTGTCGCTACTACAGACCGCAGATAAATTAACAGCAGTATGGTAATCATCCCGATCACGACGGGAATAATCAGATCCGTATCCCGTTCTCCGATTTCTTTGGTATCGTATTGGGTAGCCGTTTGTCCGCTGATCCATACGCTGTCCTTGGCATGGTCCAGACCGGATTCAGCCAGTGCCTGCTCGGTAGATGCCTGTATCGCAGGAATGTGATTCATGGCTTCCAGGGAATACGGATTGCTCTTGAATTCAATATCATAGCCGAGAATATTCTTGTTAACTGCCCCCTGCTGCGGATCGGATACCTTACCGATATAAGAAATGCCGCCAAGGACAACCTTGATATCCTCTCCGTTCACCTTGCCCTGTGTATCAATCATCAGCTTGGCCGGAGCCAGCTCACCGGGAGAGAACTGCTTGCCGATCAGGTCAAAGCCCTGACGCGACTCCATATCCTTCGGAAAGGATGAGAGGATATCATAAGTAAACTTGATCCCGCTGGAAAAGGACGCGAGGACACCCAGAAGGACCACCGTTATGCCAACAATCGCCCAGGGGCGGGAAACAACCAGATCGCCGATTCCTCTTTTACGCGTCGGATTGGGCTGCGGAGCCGGCTTGCCTTTGGCCTTGGCCCGGGCGGCTTCCATCTGCGGAGTGCGCGGAATGAACGGGAAGAAGGATGTCCGGCCAAAGATCGCCAGCAGAGCAGGTACCAGTGTCAGACTGGCAATCCCCATGATCAGAATCGAGACGCTGAACGGAACCGCAAACCGGTGGTACGCGCCATATTTGGCCAGCAGCAGCGCAAACAGCGCCAGCACAACGGTAAATCCGCTCATTGCGATCGCACCGGAGGAATGGGTGATCGCACGCAACAAGGCGTGGCCCTTATGCTCCTCCACCTTCAGCATCTGACGGAACCGGGAAATCAGGAACAGGCAATAGTCCGTACCTGCGCCGAACAGCAGCACAGTCATAATGGAAATAGCCTGGGAATCCACGGTGATCCAGCCCTCCTGGGCCATTTTACCGAGCACAGGGCTGGTAACTCCATAAGCAAAGCCTACCGCTACCAGTGGGATCAAGGCCAGAATTGGTGAACGGTAGATCAGCAGCAGGAACACCAGCACCAGCACAACCGTTGCGATCAGCAGGGATACGTCGGCGTTCTGAAACAGTCCTGTGGCATCGACGGAAATCCCTACCGGTCCCGTTACCCGAAGGCTCAAATCCTTACTGTCTGTCGTCGCCGCAGCCGGGTCGCCGCCCGTTTCTGCGGTTATAATCTTTTTCAATGCTGTTAAAGCATCACTGAGTTGGTCACTGTCAGCCGTCTTATCAAATAACACAGGTGTGACCAGCGTGCTGCCATCCTCTGACAACGAAGCCTTCAGCGCCTGCGGCGGCAGCTGTCCCAGCGGGGGAACGTAGTTCTGATGTGCCAATGGCTGCTTTTCAAGCTTGCTGTAGATAGTGGTGATATGTACCAGGTCCTTCTCAGACATTCCGCCTTCCCTATGCCATACAAGCAAGGCAGGAACGCCGCTGCCGGCCGGGAACTCCCTTTCTGCAACCACAGACGCACGTACCGACTGCGAGTCCCCAGGCAAGTTCGACGCATTGTTCTGCTCCTGTGAGTTCACTGAAGGCCATAACATGGTGAGTGCTCCTATGACCGCAATCCAGACAACAAGAGTAATCCATTTGGTCTTACTGCCTGCCACCCATTTTCCGTAGCCTGACATTCCTTTCATCCTCTCTTCGTACCCACCAGCCCCAAAATGAACCGCGGGTCATTTTTGTTACCTTTATCATATATACCCTAAAAATTTTAATCAAACCTTTTTTTCAAAAGAACACATTATTCATATGTGTATAGCCTATATCTCTATACTTAACTGCAGGCTCTGTGCTGGATCAGATGTTTTTTGTCATTTGTGTGCACATCAAAAAGCCCCCCATTCCCAGCAAGCACTAGCCTGCTGGAAGGAGGAGCCTCTCGTGCGGCAACTGCCGCAGCTGATGAAACTATTCGTCTATATTATGAGTGCTTAGCCTACATCCGGTAGACCTTCATCGGAGAACTGGCTGTTGTACAGATCGGCGTAGAACCCGCCTGCTTCCAGCAGCTCCACATGAGTGCCTTTTTCAATGACACTACCCTGGTTCATCACGAGGATCAGGTCAGCGTCACGGATGGTGGACAGACGGTGGGCGATGACAAAGCTCGTTCTGCCCTTCATCAGCGTATTCATCGCTTTCTGAATTTGCACTTCGGTCCGTGTATCGACGCTGCTTGTCGCTTCATCGAGAATCAGAATGGAAGGATCGGCCAAAATTGCCCGGGCAATGGTCAACAGCTGCTTCTGCCCCTGCGAGATATTGGACGCTTCTTCGTTCAGGATGGTGTTATAGCCCAGCGGCAGTGTACGAATAAAATGATCGGCATGCGCTGCCTTAGCAGCCCGCACCACATCGGCTTCCGTAGCCCCTTCGCGTCCATAAGCGATATTCTCACTGATGGTCCCGTTGAACAGCCACGTATCCTGAAGCACCATCCCGAATTTGCTGCGCAGCTCGTTGCGCTTCATATGGGTAATATTCACACCGTCAATGATAATCTCACCGCCGCTAATTTCATAGAACCGCATCAGCAGGTTGATCAGCGTGGTTTTGCCGGCACCGGTTGGTCCTACAATAGCAATGGTCTGTCCGGGGCTGACTTCAATATTCATGTCTTCAATAAGAATGGCATCTTCTTTGTAGCCAAATTTCACATGACGGAATTCAACCGAACCCTCTTCTGCATCCGCTGGACGTTTGGCCAGGGAAGTACTGACTTCAGGAATCTCCTCTTCTTCATCCAAAAGCTCAAATACACGCTCTGCCGAGGCAATCGTTGATTGGATAATGTTGGCAATGTTGGCCGTCTGCGTAATTGGCATAGTGAACTGGCGCGAATACTGGATAAATGCCTGAATATCTCCGACATCAATAATCTTCTTGGTGACAAAAATACCGCCGACCACACAGACCAGCACATACCCCAGGTTCCCGATGAACATCATCAGCGGCATGATAATCCCAGAGATGAATTGTGCCCGCCAGCCGGAGTCATAGAGTGAATCGTTAATTTTATTGAACTCACCCAGCGAGTGCTTCTCGCGTCCAAAAGCCTTAACGATACGGTGACCCGTGTACATTTCCTCCACATGCCCGTTTAACTGGCCCAACGATTTCTGCTGGCCGATAAAGTAGGTCTGTGAACGTTTGCTGATCCCCATGATAACCACAAAGCTCAGCGGCAGCGTAATTATGGTGATCAGGGTAAGCCAAGGACTGATGGTCAGCATCATAATAATGACCCCGATAATCGTCACAATGGCCGTAATGAGCTGCGTCAAGCTCTGCTGCAGCGTAGTGCTGATATTGTCCACGTCATTGGTCGCGCGGCTCAGAATTTCCCCGTGGGTACGGGAATCAAAATATTTCAGCGGCAGCCGTTCCAGCTTGCTGTTGATCTGCTCGCGCATATCAAAAACAACCTTTTGCGCCACACCGGACATCACATACTGCTGCATATAGCTAAACAATGCGCTGAACAGGTATAGAGCGCCCAGAATAATCAGAATATCGTTAATATAGCCAAAATCAATCTTGGCACCCGGCACGCCCATCAGCTTGCCATATGCGCCTTCAAACAATTTGGTCGTCGCTTTACCCATGATTTTGGGACTGAAAATACTGAATACTGTACTGGCAATCGCCATAACAAATACGATAATGAGCTGCATCTGACGCGGCCGCAGATAGCGGATCAGACGGCGCAGCGTTCCTTTAAAATCCTTGGCCTTTTCAGGAGGCAGTCCCATACCCGGACCGCCCGGGCCACCAGGACCGCGGCCGCCGCCGAAACCGCCTTGCCGGCGGGGAGCTGATTTGCTTGCACTATTCTGTTCACTCATGCTATTTCCTCCTCTGACAGCTGCGAGGATACGATCTCGCGGTACACTTCACTGTTATCCAGCAACTCGCGGTGTGTGCCCATTCCGGCAATCCGGCCGTCATCAATTACAATGATCCGGTCAGCATCCATAACCGTGCTGACCCGCTGGGCAACAATCACTACGGTCGAATCCGTAGTCTCGCCTTTGAGTGCGGCCCGCAGCTTGGCATCCGTCTTGAAGTCAAGCGCCGAGAAGCTGTCGTCGAACAGATACACCTCAGGTTTTCTTACCAATGCACGCGCAATCGATAGACGCTGCTTCTGGCCGCCGGAGACATTACCCCCGCCTTGGGAAATTTCGGAATGGAAGCCGTCTTTCATGGCGGAGATGAAGTCAAAAGCTTGGGCGACTTTGGCCGCATGGATAATTTCTTCGTCTGTAGCATCTTCTTTGCCGTAGCGGATATTCTCATTAACCGTACCCGTGAACAGTACAGCCTTTTGCGGGATATAGCCAATCTTGCTGCGCAATTCCTCCTGTGTCATGTCCCGCACATCGACGCCATCTACACGCACTGCGCCTTCGTCTACATCATAGAACCGCGGAATGATGCTGAGCAGAGTGGATTTACCTGAACCTGTACCCCCGATAATCGCCGTAATCTCACCGGGCTTCGCACTGAAGCTGATGCCTGAGAGTGCTGGCTGTTCGGCACCAGGGTAGGAGAATGATACATTATCAAATTCAACAAAGCCATGCATGTTGTCCCGTCCATCCTTGCGGGTAGCATTGGCAGTGGTTTGGAGCTGTCCAGCGGTTGGATCTGTAATTTCGGGCTGCATATCCAGCACCTCGTTAATACGAAGCGCAGAAGCGGACGCCCGGGGAATCAGCACAAACATCATGGAGACCATGATCAGGGAGAACATAATCTGCATGGCATATTGAATAAAAGCCATCAGCGAGCCGACCTGCAAATCTCCGTCCCCAATCCGGATGCCGCCGTAATACAGAATGGCAATCATCGAGAAGTTCATGACAATCATCATCAGAGGCATTAGACCTGCCATGATTTTATTAACCTTGATGGCCGTATCCGTGAGATCTTTGTTGGCTTCGGTAAACCGCTCGTTCTCATGATTGATCCGGTTAAAGGAACGAATCACCCGGATACCGGTCAGATGCTCGCGCAGCACACGGTTCAATTTGTCCAGCTTGACCTGAATCGCTTTGAACAGTGGCAGACCCTTCATCCCTATGAAGAGAATCGCACCCACCAGCAGCGGAATAACGACCACAAAGATCAGGGAAAGCTTGGCATCCTCCGATACCGCCATGATGATCCCGCCGATCATCATCATCGGGGCACCGATCATCATGCGGAGCATCATTGTCAGTACGGTTTGTACTTGTGTAATATCATTGGTAGTACGTGTAATCAGTGAGGCTGTTCCCAGCTTGTCAAATTCATGCAGGGTGAAGTTCTCCACATGATTGAACATCCGTGAACGGGTATTCTTACCGAACCCGGCGGCAACTTTGGCCGACAGGTAACTCGCTATGATGGAGCATAAAGCTCCTCCGGCGGCAACCAGCAGCATGAATCCGCCGATTTTCCAAATATAGCTGCGGTCTCCGTGCACAATCCCTTTGTCAACAATGTCACTCATCAGGGTAGGGAGATACAGGTCGCCCATGGACTGCAGGAATACAAGGATCAGCACGGCTGCGATAGCCAGCTTAAAGGGCTTCAATTGTCTCATTAATTTAATCAAGTTTCTCATCTCCGTTCATTTGTAACCGGTCCAAATTAGGCGGCGGATTGTCCTCAACGAATCTGCGCACCTTCAGCAGCAGCTCCGCCAGCTGGTCGCTTTCGTCTTCGCCCAGATACTCCACCAGGTGATTTAGCGTCTGGTTCATGTGATCCTTTGCCCTGCGGGTAATCATTTCTCCCTGTTCCGTCAGCTTGATCCGCACGACCCTGCGGTCGGTTGCATCCGGCATTCGTTCCACCATGTGCTTGGCCTCAAGGCTGTTAATCAACTGTGTGACGGTTGGGGGGGTGAGTCCCATGTAACGGCTGATTTCAGAAACCTTCAGTCCCATGGCCCCTTCATGCGATCTTTTTGCGATAGATATTAATAAAGTCATCTCACTTGGCTTATGGCCCTCTACCGTGTGCTGCCAGTGTGTTTTGCGCAACTGCCGGAGTGCGGCAAAAAGCTTGTGTGCGACTGGATTTTCATGATTTATCCCAATGCTTCCACCTCGATTTTAATTAGGTTGCCAAATTATTAAACACTATATTAATTAGGTTACCTAATTATATTTTCGGTTCTGCACTTTGTCAATTCATGAATGCGTTATCAATTATTACGGAATGAAGAACACTTTTATAAACATCAAAGACACAAAAAAACCGCCGGAGTGGCGGTTTTTTTGTGTGCCTGGTTGTCCAACCTGCAACGGATCTTAATAACCCATTCCATGCTCCATTATTGTAAATGATCCGCCTGCTGACCCCGTAGTTTCATTAGACACTCCTGGTCCGATTACAATAAAGCTAAATAATGCCAGAACGCTGAATGCCGTTAACAGTGTTTTCTTCATTTTTTCTCAGCTCCCTTATGGTTTCACCATATTTCTTCTGTTGCTGTTCCGTAGCATAGTTCCTGTACGTCTCAAATAAAGTTACACAATCAATCACGTTGCCCGCACCATTCAGCCGAATGGCCAAATGAAGAGACTGAAGAATAGTCTCTACTCCTTGATTATACTGCCCACGGTCCAGAAGGTACATCGAAATCTGGTAACGCAGACGATATAACCGGTCAATATTAATAGGGTCCATAAATTGCTCAAAGCGCACCATTTCACGTGAAAACTGCGCAAGCACTTTATCGACAGAGAAACCGTAACGGTTCGCAGCCTCGACAATAACTACCAATCCGGGCAAAATCTCACCAGGGTTGTTGGCCAAGAAGGCCGAATATGCCGGAAGAGCCGCTTTATTGCCTATCATCATCTCCAGCGTAAAGCTGTTGGCTACTGCAAAAAGGCTGAAGTCCTTAACCACTTCCCGTCCCTCATCATCCAAAATTTCAAACCAGCTTAGGTCAGCATATCCGGCGGTATACTTCTTCGCTTCCTCATATTTACCTTGTTTGGTAAGTGCGGTTGCCTTAGCCAGATAGCCATGACCATAATAGATGACCAGGGGGCGTTCTAAATCCAATTCTTCCTCACGTCTCTTTGATTTCTTCCGAAGTTGTTCCCTGTAAATCCCATTGGCCAGCGCTCTCAATTCATCGGCGAACTTCTCTACGTCCTTCCACTTATGGAGTGTGAAGCAGACGTTAGCCAGCTTCAGCAGTCCATCGAGATGCATCTTCTCCGGAAGACGCCCGCGATAGGGCTCAAAGGTAATGACCGCACGGAGCTGTTCCTCTTTATCCACTATGGATTCCAGCGACTTGAAGATGCGGTATTGGCAAATAGCCATTCGTTCGGAATAGCTATCCGGCTCGTTATCTACGATAATCCGGTAAAAAACCAGGGATTCCTGAATCTTCCCGCCTGTAAACAACTTCTCTGCCACGGAGTACAGGATATCCAGTGGCTTGGGGTACTCCATAATCCGGTTCAGAACATCTTCGACACAATGCATTTTGCCGATTTCTGCACAGCGGATCAAAAAAGGTTCTACTCTTCTGCGGGAAATCCGCTCCTCACTGAAGCATTCGTCCACATACAGCGGATACAGCCATCCTTCAGGAAATCCGAAAGCTCTGGTGACTGCATCCAGTTGCCCCAGAGACATCGGTTTAGGAGGATTCCCGTGCAGAATTGCACTCAGACTTCCACGGTTCAGACCGGAAACCTTGGCAAACGAAGCGAGATTATGGCCCGAGCGGGACAGATGCTTCTCAATTTCAGAGCGTATGGTCTTCAACTTTGCCTCCACCCGGCACCTCCTCCGTCAATTTCAAGATGAACCTTCTATTAATTGACATTATAGGTGAAGCTTATAGAAAGCACAACAAAATGACCCGAACAAAATGGGGCCATTATTTTCATAAGCTATTATCCCGGGACAAACTACTGCTGTAACGCAGCTTTATTGCGTATTCTCTGGCTCTTGGTATTCTTTCCGAAGGTGTTCACAGTGTTCTTGCGGCTGCGCAGACTCTCCATCATTTTGTTCTGGGCCAGTACAATATAACCGTCCAGCCGTTGGCTGAGCTCCAGGACTACATGATCGCTGAGACTGCGTTCCTGAGCAACCTCCAACAATTCACATCTAAGACTCTCTATAGTAATAAATAACTCATCTTCTCTATATTCTTTTCCAAGTTCAACCGGAGAATTTTGGTAAAGGTTCACGGTTACTCACCTTCTCTCTATCAACTTCTCCCTTATCATAATTCATGATGCCAAAAAACATATTTTGAAAAAAAAGAAAAATATGTCGATCATCACACAAGTGAAATTTTCATAATTGCGGCCGTCCCTCTTCTCCGGGCGGGAGGTAACGTTCTCCCAGAACCCCCATGGCAAAATGAATCCATTCGCGTGCCGCAAAGGATAAATAGCGGTCCCGGCGCCAGATCATGCCCAGCTGCCAGGGAATGACTGGCTCGGTCAACGAAACCACAGAAATCCGTGTGCGGTCCATATCCCGGCAGATGGTCTCCGGCAGAAGGGCAATGCCCATTCCCGCTTCAACCATCCGGCTGATCAAATCCCATTGTGAGCTCTCATAGACGACCTTCGGCTGAAAGCCCACCTTTACGCACTCCGTAATAATCCGGTCATGGAGGGCGAAATCTTCCCGGAATAGCACAAACTCCTCCTCCGCCAGTTCCCGGAGCGGCACAGAGGCGGCTCCTGCCAAGCGGTGGCCTGCCGGCACTAGCAGCTCCAGCTTCTCTTCCACAAAGGTGAAGCAGTGGAACAGCGCCGTATTTACCGGCAAAACAATTGCACCGATATCGAGCAGCCCGGTCTCCACATCATCCTCCACCTTTTTGGCTCCGTCCTCATGCAGGCGGATGGTGACGTCCGGGTAGCGGCGGTGAAATTCTCCGATGACTGCCGGGAAGAAGCTTGCACCCACCATGGGCGGCAGCCCGATCCGGATATGCCCCTTCTCCAGATTGCGCAGACTATCCAGTTCTGAGGAAAGGTTAACGAATGATTCCACGATATTCTGCGCTTTGGTCAGCAGGATCTCTCCTGCATCTGTGAGACGAATGCTCTTCCCTTCACGGTAAAAGAGGTCGGCTCCCAGCTCCACCTCCAGACCCCGGATCATTTTGCTAATGGTGGGCTGCGAGATGTACAGCGATTCTGCCGCTTTGGAGAAGCTGTTCAGCCTGGCAACCTGGACAAAATACTGCAGCTGGCGGATATCCAAATTTTTCGCCTCCATGTATAGATAAATGGAATGTCACTTATTCAATCTATTCATTTTACCTATGAAAGAAAAGGATGTAAACTTTCAGTAACAAGGAAAGCACACGCTGTCCTCTGAACGAAAGGAGCGAAGCCTTATGAAAAAGCTTGGCATAGGCTTGCTGCAGGTAGCCGGACTCACCGTATTTTCGATGTTGGTTAATTCCTTAACCCCATATCTCCATATTCCCATTCCCGGAAGCATCATCGGCATGATCCTTTTATTCGCACTGCTGGAATCCGGTATCATCCGTCTGAATTGGGTAGAAGTTGGCGCTTCCTGGCTGCTTGCCGAACTGCTGCTGTTCTTTATCCCTTCAGCTATAGGTGTTATGAATTATTCGAAGCTGCTCGAAGCAAACGGCCTTCAAGTGCTGGGAGTTGTGCTCGTAGGCACTTTTGCCGTTATGGCCAGCTCAGGGCTGCTCACGGGAGCCATATTTAAAGTAAAGGAGCGTAGAGGCTCATGATGACCGGACTGCTCTTGCTTGCACTGACCGTCGCTGTGTACCTGCTGGCGAAGCGAATCTACGCTTCCAGTGGCAAAATGTATACTTCCCCGCTCATCATCACGCCATTGCTGGTTATCAGCTTTCTGCTGATGACGGGAATTCCCTATGAATCCTACAATGCGGGAGGAAAATGGCTTTCGGATCTGCTGCAGCCGGCAACCATCGCCTTTGCAATCCCTCTTCATAAAAACTTCAAGGTACTCAAAAAGCACGCCGCCGAAATTGCGGCAGGCGTGCTGTCAGGAACGGTTATGGCCGTGCTCTCCTCGATGCTGCTGGCCAAATGGCTGCATCTAAGCGGCGCCCTGGCAACCAGTCTGGTACCTCGTTCGGTGACTACACCGATCGCCATGAGTATCTCGCAAAGCATCGGCGGCGTTCCCAGCATTACGGCAGTATTCGTGATTCTGACCGGAGTGCTGGGTACACTGATGGGGCCTTCTGTCCTTCGCCTCTTCCGCATTGACAACGAAATTGCGCGCGGTGTATCGCTGGGAACCGCCGCGCACGGTACGGGCACCTCCAAGGCTTTCGAGCTGAGTTCGCTGACCGGCACCATCTCCAGTATCGCGATGATTCTGACCGCGCTGTTCTCCATAGGGCTTGCGCCGGCTCTTCTCGCGGTTTTCCTCCACTAGGCCGCCCCGGCTTGGGCCACAAGACCTGACAGATTACAGAGCTGTCAGGTCTCTTTGTGTGCATGAACTTGCTTACTCACTGTCTGTTCTTACAGTTTCACCGGCAATCCGCTCTGCGCTGATTCATAAGCTGCACATGTCACCTTCAGCGTCTTGTAGCCGTCTTCGTAGTCACTGAGAATACGCGACCGGTCACCGGTCCGCACGGCATGCAGAAAGGCTTCGCTCTCCACCGCGTAGGGGTTGCCTAAATTGGCATATTCCTGGCTGTCGCCGCTGCGCACCTCAAGCAGACGCTCCGGATTCCAATCCAGCAGTCCTTTGTCATTATAAAAGCTAAGTCCTACCCGGCCCACTTCACCCGGCAGCACGCAGGTATTCGAGATATTCGCAACAATGCCATTGTCCAGCTTCAGGGACACCGTCCCTACATCTGCTACCGTTACGCCCTCATGCTGCTCATGCATGATGCGGTTGCCGAACATGCCGTAGACCTCTGTGACCTCTCCGCCCAGATAGCGAAGCAGATCGACGATGTGGGTGGTCTGCTCGGTAAATTGTCCGCCGGACTGCTCCTGATCGCGCCACCAGGCTACACCCGGCATGCCGCCCATCCACTGTCCGACAATCATCCCCACCTTATCCCCGCTAAGTAATTTCTTCAGCCGGGCAATATTCTCCTGATACCGGAAATGGTAGCCAACCGAGGTCAAGAGTCCATGCTCCTTAATATCCTGCAGCAGGCTGGCCGGAATCTCCGTACTCGAGCCCAGAGGCTTTTCCACAAAAAAAGGAATATCCCTGCGGATCAGCGCCCGCTCTATCGTTCCATGAGACTGTGGAGGCACACAAACGTACACCGCATCCAGCTTGTGGGCATCCAGCATCTCTGTAATTTCCCCATACCCTTCGGCACTGTAGGCACTAGCCATCTCTTCGCCTTTTTGCTTAGTGCTGCCGCAGATGGCCTGGAGCTTCACATCCTCCATTCCTGCCAGCAGGTCGGCATGCACCTTGGAGAACCAGCCCGTTCCTACAATCCCTATATGAAGTGTCATCATTTTACCTCCCGTAATTCTGGATGTATACCTTTTCAAAGATTATACCCGTTCAGGTGCGGATAAGGTAGTCCCGCCACTCTTCGGGCAAGAGGTCCGCATAAGGCTGGTGCAGGAAACGGTCATCCGCCAGCACGATAATCCCGCTGTCACTCTCGCTGCGGATCAGCCGCCCGCCCGCCTGCTGGACCTTGCACATGCCCGGATAGACATAGGCATAGTCAAATCCGTTCTTGCCTTGGGACTGAAAATAGCCGCGCAGCAGATTGCGCTCCAGCCCGACCTGCGGCAGGCCGACGCCGACAATCATTACACCGTTCAGGCGGTCTCCGGGCAAATCGACACCCTCCGAGAAAATCCCGCCAAGCACCGCAAAGCCAAGCAGCGTCTCCGGGTTGTCCGGACGAAACGAAGAGAGGAATTCCTCCCTCGCCTGCTCACTCATTCCGCTCCCCTGCACCAATGTCCGTATCTCAGGATACTTGTCCGTGAACACCTCGAAGACGTTCTGCAAATACGCATAGGAAGGGAAAAACACCAGATAATTCCCCTTTCTTGCAACCATTCCCCGCAAAGCATCACTCAGCGGCACCAGGGAATGAGCACGGTCATGATAGCGGGTGGATACCGGAAGCACGGACACCTCCCACTGCTCTTTATGAAAGGGGGAAGCCACACGCAGGCTATAATCCTCCTCCGCCGAACCAATCATGTCCCGGTAATAGGACATGGGCGAGAGTGTCGCAGAGAAGAGAATCTGGCTGCGGAAGCCCTTGGCCATCTGCTGCAGCAGATGCGAGGGGTCCAGATTGAACAACTTCAGGAATACATCGCCGCGCCTTACCTCTGCGTAGGTGACATACCGCTCGTCATAGGTCTTGAATGTGCGCAGCATGCCCTGGACCGCATAATAAGTATCCAGCAGGCTGCCTTCCTCTTCATCCGGCAGGGCTACAAGCGAAGAGGATGGACTCAGCAGCTCTAATTCCGCTTCAGCGGCAAAGGCCTCCAGCAGCAGGGGCAAGTCCTCAGGGTATTCAGCCCATTGCCCCCCTCCATCTTCACTAGAGCTTTTGCGCAGCGCAATGAAAAAAGCATTCACCGCCTTGGACGCAGCACCAAGCTTGCGGTTTACCGTCTTATACTGCCGCTGCAGGCTCAGAAACGGCGCCTTGGTCAGCGAGGCGGAGAACATTTCCCTGCCCCGGTCGACCAGATTATGAGCCTCATCCACCAGCAGCACCGTCTTCTTCTTCCGTTCCTCCGGCAACCGTTTCAGGCTGATCCGGGGATCATAGATATAGTTGTAGTCGCAGATGACCATATCGCAGGCATAAGCCGCATCCAGCGAGAACTCAAACGGGCATACCTCATGCCTCCGGGCATATCCGGCGATGATCTCCTGTGTCATCAGGGTTTCATGCTCCAGCATGTCCAGCAGCGCCGCATTCACCCGGTCATAATAGCCCTCGGCAAACGGGCAGCCCTCCTTGCCGCATTCCTCCCGGAAGCAGGCCTTTTCCTTGGCCGTCAGGGTGATAGCATGCAGATGAAGACCGCCGGCAACCAGCAGCAGGACCGCTTCCTGCGCCGCAAACCGGGTAACCGTCTTGGCGGTCAAATAGAAGATACCTGATATTATCCCTTCACCCAGTGCTTTTACCGCCGGAAAAAGGGTCGACATCGTTTTACCGATGCCTGTGGGTGCCTGGGCGAACAGATTCACACCTTCGGAAGCCGTCTTATAGACTGCGGCAGCGAAACGCCGCTGACCCTGCCGATAGTTCGGGAAGGGAAAGGTCAGACTCCGGATACTCTCATCCCTCAGCGCCCCATGGCGTATCCTCAGTTTCGCATAAGGTGCATACCTTGCAACCGTGTCAGCGGCAAAGGCTGCAAGTTCTTCGCGGGTAGCCTTCCGGTACAGGCTGCGCTGCTCGTCGCTGCCCCTAAGAACATAGGTGAGCTTCACTTCAATTGAAGTGAGCTCCTGCTCAAGTGTGATCATATAGGCATACATTAACACCTGCGCCCAATGAACCTCCCGCCCTTCCTGGGTGGAATCCAGAGGTCCGGCAATGGATTTGATCTCCTCTACAATCAGAGTGCCATCTTCTCCGGTTAACAGTCCGTCACAGCGCCCATCGATGATGAACAGCAGGTCCTCATAAGGAATTTCTGTCTTGAGATAGACCTCTTTGCGGTCTCCTTCTTTATATTGCTTCTGAATATGCTGGTGAATACGCGTGCCTTCCGCCATGGCTGAGCCGCTCCGAAAACCCGGTTCCAGGCTGCCGCTGCTGAAAGCATATTCCACGAGTGTTCGTACCGAAAGAAATACCTCTGCACAGTCCATGTTTCTTCCTCCTCCACCGCTAACCCCACCTTATTTCCGCCCTTTTCCTCCGGTATACCACCATTAAGTGTTAATCTTCCAGGCTTCACAGGTCTGCATTTCAAATTGCTCTTTACCGGGTGGCTATACGGCATTTCTGATTTTTGACAATCGTCGCCCAGCGCTGCATAATTAGGTCTATTAATAATGGAATTCTTATGTCTTGTACCTCTTCCTCCTAGCCGGGAATTGGTGTTTATTATGCAGAAAGAAGGCGAAGCTGTGTCATCCTTACCCGTTAAACGATGGTTGTTCAAACCATTCGTGTTTTTCTCCATTCTTTTTATCCTGAAGAGCTTTCTTGCCTGGGGCGTAATCTTTGGGGATTTGGCCTCCTGGAAAACACTCTTAACAGAGATTCCCTTTGTCTGGGCCTTATTTGCCCTGATCGAACGCTTCGCTTCCAAACGGAAGCTTGGCTATTACATGACGGTTAATCTGCTTGTCACCGCAATCTTTTTTGCCGCCATTATGTACTTCAAATATTACGGCGTCATCGTAACTTACCATGCGGCGGAACAGGTCAATCAGGTCACGGCTGTACGCAACAGCGTATTCTCCCTGATGGATCCGTATTATCTGCTGATCTTTGCCGACATCATCGTCTTGGGCTTCTATTTCTTTATTAATAAGAAGGGCCGGACCTACAAGAAGGATAACATTAATCACCGCAACGGAAAACTCTCGCACAGTCTTCTGTTTGCAGTTTCCCTGGCTCTTTGCCTGTTCAATATCCTGCCCAACAAGGCCAGTATGAATGAGATCAAGAAGGCGCAGGAGATGGGCATTCTGAATTATGAGGCGTACACGATTTTTGCCAAAGACAAACCTGAGCTTGTGAATGCCAGTGAAATCACCCAGGATGCGATCAACAAGCTGAAGGGAATAGATACCGCCGCAGTCTCACCGCTTCAAGGCATAGCCAAGGGCAAAAACCTTATTATTATTCAATTGGAGTCGTTCCAGAGCTTTCTGCTTGGGCTTAAGCTGGACGGACAAGAGATTACACCGAACCTGAACCATCTGATGGAGAACAGTCTGTATTTCCCCAATTTCTATCAAATGGTCGGACAGGGGAATACATCAGATGCCGAATTTGTAGTGAACTCTTCCTTCTATATTCCGCCGCAGGGTGCGGCTACCATGGCTTATGTAGACAAAGAGCTGCCCAGCCTGCCGCGTCTACTGCAGAACAACGGCTATCAGACAGCTACTTTCCATACCAATGATGTGGAGTTCTGGAACCGCGGTGAGCTCTACAGCGCACTCGGCTGGGAACATTATTACGATCATAAGTTCTTCGGAGACGAGGATTCTTTTTTCTTCGGACCCTCTGACGAGGCGCTCTACCGCAAGACCTCTGATAAGCTGAAGGAAATGGATACGGACAGCAAACCTTTTTATGCACAGGTCATTTCAATGTCTGCCCACCATCCATTCACCATTCCTGAGGAAAAATACAAGATGAAGCTGCCGGAGCGGTATGAAGGTACTTTTGTCGGGGATTATGTCCGGGCCCAGAATTATGCGGACTATGCCTTTGGACAGTTCGTGGATGAGCTTAAGGCAAATGGTGTATGGGATGACAGCCTGATCATGGTCTATGGAGACCATATGGGGTTGCCAATCTATTCACTGGATCATGATGATAAGGAATTAATGACGGAAATTTACGGGCATGACTACGAATATGCCAATATGCTCAACATCCCGCTGATTGTCCATGATGAGGGGAGGATTCAGCCTCAGACGTTGGATCATGTCGGCGGCGAAGTGGATATCATGCCAACCGCAGCTAGTCTGCTGGGAGTGTCCATGGACAACAACATTCACTTCGGACAGGACATGACAAGCCAGGCCTATAACCTGCTTCCGCAGCGTTATTATCTGCCTACCGGATCCTTTATCGCCAGCTCCGGGCTGCTGATCCCCGGCAACAGCTTTGAGGATAATACGCAATCCCGTCTGGCCTCGGGAAACAAGTCTCCGGCCGGAACCGAGGATGAGTACAACCGTGCGCTGCGCCTGCGCCAGCTCTCGGACAGCTACGTCACGCAGCTCCCGGATAAAGTTAAGGCTGCAGAATAATACGCCATCCAAAAAACAGTCTTGCCTCAACAGAAATATACAAAAGAAACCTCTCCTTTGAAATGGATATGTAGTAACTCCATTTTACTAAAAGAGTGGTTTCTTTTTTTGCGTTTAACCGTTGATCAATCTATATCTCAAAGGCTCGATGCATTCCAAATTTAATGTTGTCCATAATAATATTTGCCACATCAGCCGGAATCATGTGGGGTGAATATTCGTACCACCACTTCACCGTAGTCATTGCAGACGATGCAAACAGACGAGTTAATAATTCTTGTTTTTCTGAAAGCTCCTTTTCCTTCCCCGTTTCCGTTCCCTTCCTGTTTTCACAAAGACATTCCCGGGTCCTTCTTTCAAATAACCGCACCATATCTTCATAGATCGATAACTCCATATTTTTATTCCACAAAATAAGATACCAGTCTTTATGATCATACATAAATTCGAGTTGTTTTCTTAAAGCATTCAGTGATTCATTGGTTTGTTTATTCTCCAGATTAAAAGAGGCTAAATTAACATTGTTTGCAAGGTCTCCAAGTGTTGACTTTACGAGTAATTCTCTCAGCTGGTATTTATCCTCATAATACTTGTAGAATGTAGAACGGTTAATTCTGGCTGCAGCCGTAATATCTCTTACAGAAATAGACGAAAAGGTTTTTTGGAGAATGCATGCTTCAAATCCCCGCTTTATATTTTCAATGGTTTTGATCACGCGCAAGTCTGTAATATCCTTCAATAGGGTTCACACTCCAATATGTTCACAATAATCATAGATTGAGAACAACATATTCCATATGATGTGTTGCTTAAGCAACAATCGGGGCAGGCTTTACTGATATTTTTTATATTTTTCCTTAATTATAATATTCATATAAATAGCCATGCACAAGCATAGAAGGAGAAGTTTGTATGTCCAAGAATCGATTGAGCGCAGTATTGGGGATTGAAAAACCAGTAATCCAGGGACCTATGGCTTGGATATCAACAGCACCTTTGGTGGCAGCAGTTTCTGATAACGGGGGACTTGGTGTATTGGGAGTAGGTTTTGCCCCTGCGGAGTTTATTAAGGAACAGATTATAGCTACGAGAAAATTAACGAGTAAGCCTTTTGGAGTTAACGTTATTATGATTCCTGAGCTATTAGATCATGTAACAAAAGTGGTTCTGGAGGAGAAACCGCCTGTAATTTATGCAGACACCTTACTAGGGCTTGATCTGGAATTGTCCAAAAAGTACTTTTCAATCTGGCATGATTTAGGCCTGAAAGTGATTGTGAAAGCAAGCACAATCCAGGACGCCATTACGGCAGAGCAGGCCGGGGCAGATGCAGTAATTGTAAAAGGCTGGGAAGGAGGAGGACATACATCCTATGAGGCAACCACGGTCCTTGTTCCGCAAGCAGCGAACTGTTTATCCATACCTTTAGTAGCCTCCGGCGGTATTGCAGATGGACGGGGAATGGCGGCAGCAATTGCCCTTGGTGCGGATGGTATTGAAATGGGAACAGTTTTTATGTGTGCTGATGAAACAGTAGTGCATCCAAATGTCAAAAATGCCATGATCAAAGCCGGTGATATGGAGACTGTGATCACAGGATATTCAACGGATGAGCCATGCAGACAATTGAAGAACAAACTCTCTGAGGAAATGATCGACATCGAGAACCAATTCAGCAAAACAGAGGCGGCTGTAAAACTGAAAGAGGTTGCTGAAAGTTCTTTGAAAAAGGCCATGCTGGAAGGTGATGTTGAAGAGAAGGGTGCTGTTATGGCGGGACAAATTGTCCCTTTGATCACTGAGGTTAAAAGCGTTAAGGCTATTATAGATGATGTGCTAAGCGGATATCATGCAACCATCTCTAAGCTAGTTGTATTCGAAGTTTAAATAATTGTTATAGCGACCCGCGGAAAAGCGGTAGTGTCCGTCTTTGGGCCAGGCACCGATTAACAATGGTCCATACGCGAAGGAGCCTCCCCGAGCACAACCGTCTATCCGGCTCCAAAAACAAGAGCTGTCCCAGCAGCCATTTCATGGCTTATGGGATAGCTCTTTTGTTATAAAGTCCTTATTATTTTTATCCGGAACGGCAATTGCCCTCCGAAATTAACGCTCCTGCTGCTCCAGCATCAGATAATAGTCAGCCAAATTGCGCAGCTCCTCCGGCTCCAATATGGCTAAATGCTCGCTAAGCAGCAGCAAGTAGCGGTATCTCGCCTCCTCCAGCAGCTTTTCCCCCTTGGCGGTAAGGGTCACAATGACGGCTCTGCGGTCTTGCTCATCCGGCTCGCGCACACTAAGTCCCAGCAGCTCCAGGCGATCCAGCATCACTGTTACCGCACTTGACTTGACCTCCATTTTGTCCGCAAGCTGGATCACACGGGCATTCTGCTCCTGGGCGATCATACGAAGCAGGCCAAATTGCGGCACGGTAAGTCCCATTTCTTTGTGCAAAGACATCTGTGATGTGATTTTTCGCTGTACCTTCCACATGGATAATCCCAAACGTTCTACCAGCGGATCGATGGGTTGCGACATTCCTTTCAGCTCCAGTCCGTTTGTCCTTGATCAAGCGTAACATTATCACAGTCCATGATTCAATGCTTTTATATATGATTTTTTTACACGATTCGGCATTTCCCGACACAAAAATACTATATTCTCTCAAGCCGCTCATGAGCTATAATCGTAGAAGTGATACAGTAGTATTGCTGAAAACATTAGAAGTAGGGTTGGTGGTAGAAATAATGAAGCTGGCAACAAAATTAACCTGGATGATGCTTATTGTGTTGCTTTTGGTCGGGTCTTCCATTGGATTCTTTGGTTACCGCACCGCTTATCATCAAGTGGATGAGGCTGCTGGAATCGAGCTGGTGGGCTGCGCCAACATCACGACTGGCCTGATTGATCCCGCAGACATTGCGGCACTTGTTGGTGGAGATAACAGCAAGGTGGCTGCTATTGAAGACCGGATCGGCTGGATTGTGGCTCATAAGCCAATTTTCAAAGAAGCATTCATCCTTTCTCTGGACGGTAAGATTCTCGCCGCCGATGCCAGCATGAAGAAAAGAGGCTACAAAGCCGGTGATTCCTTCTACTTCGCAGAAGAAGATAAAGCTATGATAACTACCATGAAGCATTCCGCATACTCCAAAGTATATACCTACCAAGATACCTCGCTCAAAACCGGATATGGCCCCATTTATCAGGATCATGATCCCAGCAAACCCATTATTGCACTGATGGCTATCAATTTCGACGGACCTTTAATTCAGGAACGGACCAAGGATATTATTGTTCAGCCTTTCATTATCGGCGCATCAATTCTGATCGTAGCCATACTCGCCGCTTATCTGTTGATCCGTCGTATGGTCAGTCCGCTTACCAAGCTGTCCGGTTCTGTGAATACCATCGCCCGAGGCGACCTTACCCATGAACCGCTGCTCTTCAAAAGCAAAGATGAAATCGGGACACTGGCCCGCAACTTCAATGATATGACGTTGAGCCTGCGTGAGCTGATCACCCAGGTGAATGACACCTCCATGCTGGTAGCGTCTTCCTCCCAGGAGCTGTCTGCCAGCGCCCAGGAGACGAACCGGGCCGGCGAACACAGTGTGAATGTTACTATTGAGCTTGCCGATGGCGCGAATACCCAGCTGAAGGACCTGGAAGGCAGCTACAAATCCGTGCAGGATATGTCCCGTTTCATCTCCGAGATCGCCGACAATGCCGACAGTGCGAGGGATACTGCTGCGAGCAACGCCCAAAAGGCCCGTCTGGGCCGGCAGTCCATTGACTCCACAACCACACAGATAGGCGTTATGAGCGGAAGCATCCAGGATCTTTCAGACATTATCACTACACTGGGCAGCCACTCCAAAGAGATTGAGAACATTGTCGGCACGATCGCCAGCATTGCCGAAGAAACCAATCTGCTGGCATTGAATGCGGCTATAGAAGCCGCCCGGGCCGGAGAAGAGGGCCGGGGCTTCGCCATTGTCGCCGGCTCCGTCCGCAAGCTGGCTGAGCGTTCTGCCAAGTCTGCCGGACAAATCGGGGAGCTGGTCAGCCTGATTATCAGCCAGATGGACGATGCCGGTGAAACGATGAGACGCTCTACGGAAGAGATGCAGCAAGGCAAGGAACTGATCGTGTCTGCCGGCCAGTCGTTCTCCGAGATCGAAACCTCAGTCTCTGACATGTCTTCCCAAAGCCAACAGATTTCTGCGACAGTCCGTGAGCTGGGATCCATCTCAGGCGGACTGGTAGAAGCGATTCAGAATATTGTCAGGATCTCCAATCATACGGCTGAAGGTGCCGAGACCCTCTCCGCCACTTCCCAGGAGCAGCTTGCAGCGATGGAGGAAGTAGAGTCCTCCGCGGCTTTCCTCTCTTCACTGGCGGAGAAGCTTCAGGTTCTGGTAGAGAAGTTCAAGATCTAGGCTTTCATATACAAGCAAAAAGCGCAGAACCCTCGATGAGGTTCTGCGCTTTTTGCTGTCTGAGGCAGGTTATACCTATGTATTTATTACGCCGTATTCTCAATAAACCATTGGCCCAGCTCGCTGACTGGCATCGGCCTTCCGTAATAAAAGCCCTGCATCACCCGGCAGCCCAAGGACTGCAGCAGCTCAATCTGCTCAGGTGTCTCCACGCCTTCGGCAACAACCTCCATGTTGAGATTGCTGGCGATGGCAATGATATTGCTGATGATCGCCTTCTTGGAATGCATCTTGCTTTTGCGGATGAATACCTGGTCAATCTTCAGCGTATTCACCGGAATTTCATCCAGATTGCCCAGAGAGGAGAAGCCTGTTCCAAAGTCATCGAGCGATACCCGTACTCCAAGGTTCCGCAGCTTGGAGAGCTGAGCTACCGTCTCTTCCATATTGTTCATAGCGATGGACTCTGTAATTTCCAGTTCCAAAAAGTGAGGTTCCAGACCGGAGCGGACCAGCGCCTCTTCGACCACATCATACAGGGAGCCGCCTTCAAACATCCGGGCGGACATGTTGATGGAGACGGCAACACTCGCCACCTCCGCTTTGTGCCAGAGCATATTCTGGCTGCATACATCATGCAGCATCCAATAGGTAATCGGCACGATCAGCCCGGTTTCCTCCGCAATCGGAATGAATTCGGCAGGTGAAATAATACCGTGTTCCGGATGCCTCCAGCGCAGCAGCGCCTCCAGCCCGACGGTTACATTCATAAGAGAATCCCATTTAGGCTGATATACTACCATGAATTCAGAACGGGCAAGCGCCTTGCGCAGATCCTTCTCCAGCGACATCCTGCGTAGCTGGTTGCGGTTCATTTCCTGATCGAATACGCTGAACTTATTCTTGCCGGAGTCCTTGGAGGTATAGAGTGCCGTGTCGGCAGCCTTCATCAAGGCAGAGCGGTCAATCCCATGGACAGGAGTCATGCTGATGCCTACGCTCGCTGTGACGTACAGCTCATTCCCCTCAATACTGTACGACTTCTTCACTTCTCCTAGGACATGGTGAGCCTCTTCCCGGGCATCTTCCATGGTGCAGACCGGAAGGGCAATCAGAAATTCATCTCCTCCCAGTCGGAAAACCTTGCCCTTGGTACCAATCACATTCCGCAATCTCTCGGCAACTTCCTGCAGCAGCATATCCCCAATATCATGTCCCAGGGTATCGTTAATGGACTTGAAACGGTCCAAATCGACAAAGAACACTGCTCCTGAGGGCCCGCCAAAAAATTCATTTTTGAAGTACCGTTCCAGCCCATGGCGGTTCGGCAGCTCGGTCAACGGATCATGATAGGCCATGCGCTCCAGCCCGTGCCGGTCCAGAAGAACTGCGCCGCCCGATACCGCAAGCATAAATAAAGTGACAAGAGAAACCCCCGTCAGCAGAATGACATTTGTCTGGACGAGAACAGGCCTCGCACCAAGCCAGCTGTTAACCTCCAAATGACTGGCCCGCAAGCTGATGTAATGCATCCCCGTAACCGCGATCCCGATAAACAGCGAGGAGTACAATTTCCAGCGGCTGAACCCGGGATAATCCTTGAACCTGCGAAAGAGGAACACTCCAGTATATGAGGCCAAACAGGCAACAACAACGGATAGCCCCTGGGTGGGCATCTCATAATGAATTCTCCCCCCCATCTTCATGGAGGACATGCCCAAATAATGCATAGCGGAAATTCCGCAGCCGAGAATCATGCCGCTGAGGAACAAACGCCCCGTTCTCTGGCGGGGCATAGTGGCAATCCATAGCGACACATAACTGGCAAGCACGCTGATGAGCAGCGACAAAACAGCCATGCCCCCTTGATATCTAACCTCGAAGGGCAGGCGGCTGGCCATCAGCCCCACAAAGTGTATGGCCCAAATGCCGCTGCCAAGCACACAAGCTCCGGAGAGCAGCCACAAGCGTCTTACGTTTCCTGCCGTACGGGAGGCCTGTGAGATCAAATTAAGCGCCGAATAAGCTGCAGAAGCAGCTAGCGCAAAAGATAGTAAAACAATCCATATATTATATTGGATTCCCATTTGATCCATAGTCGACCTCTTTACCCGTTTAATTATCATCGTCGCCGCAGTACATGTATGAAGTAAAAAATATATACGAATATCAGATAAATGGAAGAGTGCGGAAAGATTATAGGCCATCCCTGAAAGTTAACTTTAGCTGTATTCTACCCTGTATTTAGTACACTGTCTAAGTAAATACTGGAACTTGAATCCTTTTTTTAGTGTCGGCAAAAAATGTCCATATTTGCGTGTTCGCATCATGCGCCGAGGGTTGGGATTTGTCCGGACTGCGAACCTTTACGAGGAAAGGCTGCGCGCCAAGCCCATACATTTACAGCTGCCAAAATTACCAAATAGATGTAAACCCCCGGTGAGATAAGAGTGAACATATAATGAAGGCCCGCCATTCCCATCAGGATAAAGATCAGTACAAATCCGCTAACTGAGAACTCCTTCTGCTTCGCCGCCTCGTATTTCTCCGAGAACGGAAGCGCCGGCGGCAGCACCCGGAAGCAGATTAACGCAAATAAAGGTAATGCAAGCATTACAGCGGCCAGATCCGGAAGAATCCGGGCTCCGAACAGCCAGAAGAAAACGGCTGACTCCAGAACAAACAACGGAAGCATAAGCCGCAGCAGCGCGGCCTTAAGCATTCCCCGGTACACGGGAGCTGTTTCGGGCAGCGGAATGGTTCTGTAAATCCAGGCACCCTTGTAGCTGGCAGAATAGCGGAGCATTTGTACTACAGTCAGCAGCAGCAGCGCACTGAGATAGATGAACAAATGGGCTTTGGATTCTGTATGCACCGCCGGATCACTGCTCCACACCTGGTTGAATATGAAGATAAAAGGCAGCACTAACGATAACCCGACAGTCGGATACACCTTTAGTTTGAAATCCCGTTCATTTCTCATCATTGCCCAGGTGAACCGGAAGAACATGGCCTCTGCTTTATCCCGGCATAAAAGTTCTGACAACAAGCGGGGATAGCGGCCACTGTCTTTACCGGCAGCCCCCTGCTCCGCCAGCTTCTGCAGGCTCCGTTCGAACAACGGCATCAGCTTGATATACGTATATAGCAGAATCAGCGGAATGATGACAGCCAGTACCGCCAGCACCGTAAACTCCGTCCCCCTGCTTCCACCCACCAGTACCTCAAACGGAGCAGCAAACCAGGCAGGTGCAATGAAGTATTGCCACCAGACGGGCTGGAAGGAGCCTGTCAGGTCTGTCATATTGAACAGCCGCGGAACCAGCTGGTACCCTACCGCAATCCCGATGGACAAAATAATTTGAATATAGTTGATGATATCCTTGAGTTTTTCCCCGTCAAAGACCCTCATAATCAGCAAATAGAGCAGCGCGGTAATCACAAGAATAAAACCATCCATCAGCAGAATTTCTACCGCATAGATCAGAAAAAACAGCACCCCTTGTTTAAACAAGGCAACTACAAGCGAGGGTGCCGTCAGGGTTAGCGTCAGCGAAACCAGATAAATCAGAACGTGGAGGCTCTTAGCCATGTTCAGCGTCCTGCGGTCCACCGGCTTGGAGAACAGAATGTTCTTGTCCCGTAAATCCAGCATGACTGAAGAGAAATCAGAGATCAGGGTGGTCGTGATCATAAACATAACAACTGCAAACAGCACACTCATGGTCAGCATGTAGTTGCTATCAGGTACAACGAAGAGGATCAGCATAAGTCCAAGCAATAGATAAATCCACTGTACCCGGAGAGGCGAACCCTCGGTTTCCTGGCCGCTCTTCTGTGTTCCAAGCACTGTCGGTGTCCGCCTTCCGTCCATGGTCAGCTTCACCTGCAGAATGCTGCGCAGCATCTCATAATCCACACCAGCCCTCTTGAATACGCCCTGCAGTCGGTCAAGCAGCTTCAATACCCGGAAATCATTCATGCGTAGCACCTTCTCCAAGAACGGCCACAAACTCGCCGGCGATATCCCGGTACTTATCGAATCCGGTCAACTGATTAAAGATATCCTCAAGCGACCCTTCCCTGCTCTGCTCCTGAAGCTGTGCGAAGGTTCCGTCCGCCACAATGTCCCCGCCATTGATCAGGATGATCCGGCTGCTGATTTTCTCCACGACATCCATGATATGCGAGGAATAAAAGATCGTTTTGCCTTGCGCCGCCAGTGAAGCGAAGATTTCCTTCACCACCATAACGCTGTTCGCATCGAGGCCGCTGAGCGGTTCATCGAGGAACAGAATATCGGGATCATGCAGCATGCTGGAGATAAGCAGCACCTTCTGTTTCATCCCTTTGGAATAGGAGGCAATCCGCATATCGTAGGCCTTTTCCAAATTCAGCAAGCCCATCAGCCGTTCTGCCTTGGCATCGGCTTCGTTCCGCTTCATGCCATACAGCTCGCCAATGAACGTCAGATACTCCCGGGCGGTCAGGCTGTCATAGAGCTCGGCAATCTCGGGCACATAACCGATTCTCCGCTTGTAGGCGGTATCTCCATCCGCGATATCCCTGCCAAAAATCCGTACCGAACCCGTGTAGCCATCCACCAGACCCAGCATGATTTTTACCGTCGTACTCTTGCCTGCCCCATTCGGTCCGATATAGCCGATAATCTGTCCCCTGTAAACTTCGAGGTCGATCCCCCGCAGCACCATCCGGTCACTGTAATTCATCCATAATCCTGATATCGAAATGACCGGTTCTTCGGTAAGTCCCATAACCTGCGCCCCCTTCAAAATTACGTTATCCAATTCCATATTTATGTAATTATTAACACAAATCCTATTCTATCAAATTTCACATCGTCCACCTATAAAGAATTGCAACATGGGTGAAAAGAAAACAGGAACGGCCAGTGGCCGCTCCATATAGAATCCCTATATTGTATTCTCACTCTGGCTTCAGACTGATTCTCTCCCGCTGCCGTGCGGATGCAAGGCAGGTTTCAAGCAGCAGCATGTTCTGTACCGGGTCATCAGCGGCAACCGCTGGCTCTGCTCCAAAGACAGCTGCAGCAAAATTATCGGCCTGCCGGACGTACGGATTGGCCCCCGTTGCCCGGGCACGTCTGACTTCCCCTGCGGCGTATACAAAAAATTCAGCATCGTCAAATCTGGCATTGAAAGGCATCGGAATCTCGATCCGCCCTTCTGTCCCGAGCACCTCCAGCAGTTGGCGGTTGTAGGCCCACATGCCGCAGTCGAAGATCAGACTGACGCCGCCCGGGAATTCGACCAGCCCGGAAGCCATCATATCTACATGATCATGCTCAGGGGAAAAGATCGCCTGGACTGTAACCGCCTCCGGCTCGGCGCCGAATAACAGCCGCGCCGCAGTGAGCGGATAGCAGCCGACATCGTACAAGGAACCTCCGCCCCATGCCGATTTGAAGCGGATATTCGAGGTGTCTTCGGCATCGTTGTAGGTAAAAGTTCCCCGTATGGACCGCAGTTCACCGATTTCACCACTGGCGATAATCTGCAGCACCTCGGCAATCCGCGGATGATGCCGGTACATATAGGCTTCAGCCAAATGCACCCCCGCCTTCCGGCAGGCTTCCACTATCTCTGCCGCCTCCCGGCTATTCAGGGCAATCGGCTTCTCGCACAGCACATGCTTGCCGGCTTCCGCCGCGCGGATCGCCCATTCCCGGTGCAGATGGTTCGGGAGCGGAATATATACCGCATCAACATTCGGGTCCGCCAACAGCTCCTCATAGCTGCCGTAAGCCTGCGGCACGCCAAATTCCTTAGCGACGGCACTGCTTTTGTCCAGTCCCCGGCTCGCTACCGCCTGAATCACGCCCGTCTCCGATTCCTGTATGGCCGGCATGACCGAGCCTGTCGCGATTTGCGCACAGCCCATGATGCCCCAACGCAGCTTTTGTGTCATCGGTATACACCTTCCCTTATCATAGATTTTCTGGCTGTCTCTAATGAAACAATATCACAGAATCCGGCATATCTCTAATAATGGAGGCGGTTATTACAGCAGGACATTCAGCAGAATTGCCGCACCCAGCACCACAATTCGGGCCACGCTCATCAGTACAAAATTTTTGACGGACAGTATGAAGGTGGTCGCCTTCTCCTGCTTGTGGGCAAACTTCGCAATATTCCGGCGCAGCGGAATCAAGGTCAGCAGCAGGAGCGCGGCCAACACCGGATTCACTCCCAACAGCAGCAGCACGGCAAGGTCTACATAGGAGACATAGTACAGCAGCTTGAACAGCAGAAGCGCGTTGCTTCGTCCGATATACACAGGCAGCGTGTACCGCCGGTTGTCCATATCATCCTCAATGTCGCAGATATTGTTGGCCAGCATAATTCCGGCAATCCCTAGAATCGCCGGTATGGAGAACCAGAAGAGATACAGCACTTCCAGGATGTTAACGTGCAGACTGACCCAGCCTTCGGAGAACAGGAGCGTCACCACACTTTGATCGGAGTGAATATAGGCCGAGATGAAAATGATCACAAAACCCATAAACAACCCGGAGAACAATTCGCCCAGCGGCATCCGTGAGATCGGTATCGGACCGAATGAGTACAGAATGCCTATCAGGAAGGACAAGCCGCCCAGCAAAAACACCAGCAGTCCGGTTTCGGCTACCAGCGCAATTCCACCGCCTACCGCAAGCACCAGAAGGACAGCAATGGTAACAACGACCGTACTCTCTTTCAGCTTGTGGCGAACGATAGCATTATGCGTTTCATAACCATAGCCATGAGTTTTGGCCGCTTTTTTAAAATCATAATAGTTGTTGATTGCCGTTGTTGCCATGTCGAAGCTGAGCAGGGACACGAACATCAGCACAAAACGCAGTACATAGAAATCCTCAAACCGGTACAAGGCGTACAAGGTCCCCAGCAAAAAAGGCAGCATGCTTGCCACCTTCGTCGGCAGCTCGACAAATCGTAAAAAACTTTTCACATTCACGTCCATACTTCCTTATCTGTCAAATAAATGCGGGGTAGAACAAGGTTTTTCTCCTTCTATTATCATTTAATAATCATTATCATCGAACTATTATACATCAAAATTCGACACATTAGGGAGAAAAGCGCTGCAAAATATTCCCTAATCGTGGTACACTATTCAATATGGTACTTATTTCCTATTCATTTAAATACATTAAAGGGGAGCATCATGAAGCTACGCAAAAAAATGATCATTTTCACTTTTGTTGTTGCCTTGCTTTCCTTAGGGGTTACTTACCTGCTTCTGCACCTCATCATGCTCAACCGCTTCGAGAAGCTGGATGAAGCCGCTCTGAAGGACAGCCTGGCGGATACACTCTCTTCCTACCAGGAGGATCTGCGGGATATGAAGACCGGATTGCTCAATTATTCACTCCGGGATGAGACGTACCGGTTTGTTGAACCGGGCAGTAAGTCCGAAGGTTCCATTGCGGCAGACGATGCTTTTATCCGCAGCACCTTCAATAGGACAACCTATGAAGTGAACCACTTCGATATGATTGCCCTGCTGGACAAGTCGGGACAGCCTCTATATGGAGGAATATATGATTCAAGCCTCAAGAGAATTTCCCTGTTGACACCGGAGCTTCAAACGCTATTAAGGTTGATGAATAGCCGGATACCTGCCTTTTCCGGTGCAAACGACAGTAAGTCCGGAATCGTGATGCTGGATAAAGGCCCAATGCTAATTACACTTACACCTATAGTCAACAGCCTCAGAGATCAACCGGTAATCGGTACCGCCATTGCCGGAAGAATGCTTCACCAGGAGGAAACCACCCATATCCGGGGGGAAGGCTCCTCCAGTATTCAAATTACAAGAGTGAGCTCAGAAGTACTGGCTCAGAGCAAGGGAAATACACTCTGGATGAGTCCGGTCTCCAACAGCATGATGTCGGCTCACACCATCGTAGATGATCTGTTTGGCAATCCGGGCGTGGTCATCACACTGAAGCAGCCCCGCCAGATCTATGAGAGCGGGCAGGAATCCATCTATAGCTTCCGGATATCCTTTTTTCTGATAACCGCTCTGAGCTGCCTATTGAGTCTGCTCTTCGTGAACCGCTCCATTCTGGAAAGGATGTCTTCACTGATTTCAAATATCCGCGCTATTGGCAGCAGTAAGGATCTATCCATCCGGATCCCCAGCACCGGAAAAGATGAATTCAGTGACGTGGAGCATGAGTTCAACCGGATGATTGATTCTCTGGAACAGGCCCAGGATGAGCTCAGGCAGCAATCCACGCTTGATCCGCTAACCCAACTGCCTAACCGCTCGCTCTTTTTTGCGAAGCTCAACGCTGCGATTGCCGCCGCGAAGGACAGCAGCCGGCAGATTGCGCTCGTCTTTATTGATCTGGACCATTTCAAGACCGTCAACGATACGCTTGGCCATGATTTTGGTGACGCTATGCTCAAAGAAACGGCCTTTCGGATTACACAGGCTGTCGGCCAGCATGATGTGGTGTCACGCCTTGGCGGCGATGAATTTACCATACTCCTCTCAGACATCCCCGATTCCGCTGCGATGGCCACTCAGCTAACGAGTATTCAGGAGGCTCTCTCCATGCCGCATCATATCCAGGGACACCTCCTCTATAACACAGCAAGCATCGGCATCAGCATCTATTCCCAAAATGGGGAGGACGCGGACTATCTGGTGAAGCAGGCCGATCTGGCGATGTTCCATGTCAAGGAGACGGGGAGAAACAACATTTTTCAATACTCCGAAGACCTGGAAAAGAGCATCCGGCGTAAAAAGGTGTTGTCCCAGCTGCTCCTGTCTGCAGCGGCTAAGGATGAGTTTGAGGTGCATTACCAGCCGATTCTCAGAAGTACGGACCTGGAGGTGCACAAAGTGGAAGCCCTTCTGCGCTGGACTACTCCTTCCCATGGGCCCATTTCTCCTGTAGAGTTCATCCCGCTTGCGGAAACGAGCGGCTCCATTGTCGGTATCGGGGGCTGGGTGCTCCGGCAGGTTTGCACTGATTTACAGAAATTCCGCGAGCAAGGCCTATTCCTAACAGCTGCGGTCAACATTTCAGGAGTCCAGCTGATGCAATCCGGGCTGCTGGATCTGCTGCAGGGTTTGCTGAATGAATTCGGGCTGCCCGCCTCCTGCCTGGAACTCGAAATTACGGAGAGTGTGCTGGTCTCCGGTGACAGCATCCTCCAGTCGCTGCAGCAGCTTAGGGCGCACGGCTTCCGTATATCGCTCGATGATTTCGGCACCGGATTCTCTTCCTTGAGCTATCTGCGGCGGTTCCCTGTCGATGTAATCAAAATTGACCGTTCCTTTGTCTCCGAAATGACCCCGGCACCCCAAGGCGACGTGCTGGTCAAAGCCATTATCGAGCTAAGCCATAATCTGGGGCTGTGCGTGGTGTCCGAAGGCATTGAGCTGCCGGAGCAGTTCGATATGCTCCGAAGCCTGGGCAGTGACGAGCTGCAGGGCTTCTATATCAGCAAGCCGGTTACAGCCAGGGAAATCCCTCCCTTATTATCACAGGAAAATTCAGAAAATGAACGGTTCCTTTATAGGCAAGGTTCTGGTGATATGATATGATAGGCAAGCTGATAACAGCACCCGCTCCGGGTGCTGTTATCCTATGCGAACACTTTTGAAAATTGGAGGCATTTATTGTTATGTCAGCGCAATCGCCAAACACTCAATCCGTCAAAATCGTCACCGCCGACCCTAGCGCCATCGGCCTGTTCGGATTGGCTATCGTTACCCTGGTCGCTTCTTCACAAAAGCTCGAAATTACAACAGGTCTTAGCTACTGCATCCCATGGGCAATCTTCCTCGGAGCCTTCGCCCAGCTGTTCGCATCCATTCAGGATGCCAAGCACAACAACACTTTCGGCATGACTGCTTTTGGAGCTTATGCATTCTTCTGGTTCGGCATGGCTGCAAGCTGGCTGATCAAGCTCGGAGTATTTGGAACAGTTCTGGCGGAAGGTGTAGATCCCAAACAGCTCGGATTTGTTTTTCTCGGATATCTGGTCTTCACACTATTCATGACGCTTGGTGCGGTAGAAGCAAACCGGGTGCTGCTCATCATCTTTGTGTTAATTGATTTCCTGTTCCTCGGCCTGACCATGGATTCCTTCGGGGTCGCTGCTGAATTCTTCCACAAGCTGGCGGCCTGCTCCGAAATGGCTATTGGTATTGTATCCCTTTACGGCTGCGGCGCATCCGTGCTTAACGCTCATTTTGGCCGCACCTTCCTACCGGTTGGAGCTCCGCTTGGGATCTTCAAAAAATAGTTTTTCCACCGCAACGGATAAATACAATCTGCTCTAAGGCAGAACGTGTTTATCCGTTTTGATTTTGTAGGAACATTGTAAGCTTTTCCCTTGCACAATGACGATAAAAATGACATGCTATAGAAACACCTGCGACATATATCGACATTTTCCTCTGGTGCAGGAACCCGGGCGAAACCTCTTTCAATCTGACGGCGTAGCTGTTTCTACTTGTGACAAATTTAATGTTGAATTTTTTCGATATCGGAGGCAATCCATGGCTTTCATTAATAAAAAGCCCTTAACCATCATCATCGGCTTCTTAGTCGTGCTTCAGCTGTCTCTGTTCTACTATTACTCTCTATCAGTAGAACGGGAATACCGGGCTGAGAAAGCCGATTTGTCCTCACAAGCAGTCATGCTAACATCGAATATTGAAGAACAAGTTTCGATTGTCAAAGGCGTCAGTTCCTTTATTCAAACGGTCGGCTTTGACGCTGATCCAATACTGATTAACCAATATTTAGTCACCACATACCACAATAATTCTAACAACGTTATGAATATCATGATCGCTCCGGACGGCCTCATCCATTATTTATACCCTCTCCCCGGCAATACAGCAATTCTGGGCAAGAGCCTGCTACTGGATTCGGCACTCTCCTCACCCGGGATGATACAGGAAACGATCCGCTCCCGCGGCATTACCATAGACGGACCACGGATACTGGCTCAGGGTGACTACGGTATGGTGATCAGGCAAGCCATCTATGAAAACAGCGCATTTGCCGGCATTGTCTCCGTCACTTTGAAGATTGACAACATCGTGAACCAGCTCCCGCTGAAGAACACCCAAATTTCAGTTACTGCAGACGACCATACCTTTCTGTTCGGCAACCCTTCCCCTGCGGAAGAAACGCAGCTTACAGTTCCTGTTACCGTCTACAATCAGCACTGGCTTATGAGCATCCCAGTACCCTCACAGAAAAAATGGGAGGTGCTGCGCAGCGTACTCTGGATCGACATCGCCTTCTTGCTGGTCATCGCATTTATTCTGTATATCTTCTGGCATCAGAGCCGCTTCAACCGTGAACTGGAACGGGTGGTCAGCATCCGTACACGCGATCTGCGCGTATCCAAACGTCTGTATGAGAAGCTTGCGCATTACGACAGTCTGACTGAAATACCCAACCGGCGTTATTTCATGGACGAATTCGAACGCTTGCTGCAATCTGCAGAGCTGACCCAGACCTATACGCTGTTCTTTTTCGATCTCAACCGGTTCAAGGAAATCAATGATACCCTGGGACACTCCATCGGGGACCAGGTGATCAAGACCCTTGCCAGCCGGCTGAAAGGTGGCCCGCTGCCCTTCAAACTGTTCGCGCGCACCGGCGGTGACGAGTTCGTCATGATCTTCTCCGACCTTCCCAGGGAGGACATTCGCGTCATAGCCGGCCAGATCAGCGGACTGATCTCGGAGACGCTGCTTATTTCCGGCGCGCATTTGAGCTTATCGACCAGTATCGGTGTCTCCCTGTATCCGGAGCATTCGCTGAACAAGGATGATCTGCTGAAGTTCGCAGACATGTCGATGTATCAGGCTAAAACGCTGGAAGACGCCAATTTCTTCATCTTTGACTGGGAACTGCGCGAGAAGCTGGAGCAGAAGACGATGATCGCCAAATATCTGCACTCCGCTCTGGAACGTGAAGAATTCGTGCTTCATTATCAGCCGCAAATCAACGCCGTTACCGGTAAAATGATCGGCATGGAGGCGCTGATTCGCTGGAACCATCCCGAGAAGGGCCTGATAGGACCGGGGACCTTCATTGCTGCCGTGGAAGAAGCCGGACTCATGATTCAGCTTACGGACTGGGTCATCCGCGAGGTCTGCCGCCAGCTCTGTGAATGGAGAGCGATGGGCTTGCCGCTGCTTCGGACCTCAATCAACATCTCCAACAGCTGGTTCTACAACCGCAACCTGATCGAGAATTTGCTTGCTGTTCTTGACCATCATGGACTGGAGACCAGTGTGCTGGAGTTCGAGATTACGGAGAGCACTGCGCTCCTTGAAGAGCATTATCCGCTGCTGCAGCAGATGCGCGATCATGGCATAGTCGTCTCGATCGATGATTTCGGAACCAAATATTCTTCGCTGAACTACCTGAAGCACTTTCCCGTGAACAAAATCAAGATTGACCGCACCTTCATTACCGGCATCGGTGTCAGTTCGATTGATGAAACGATTATCAAATCCATTGTATTCGTCGCCTCTCAGCTCGGTTATGATCTGATCGCCGAAGGCGTGGAGACGCAGGAACAGCTTGAATTCCTGATTAAGCATAATTGCCCGCATATCCAGGGCTTCTTGTTCTTCCCGCCGCTGCCTCCCGAAGATATTCATAAGGTTGCTTCATAAGCTATAGCCAGTATAATAAGAAGAACCGGCTGTGCCGTCCTTCAGGGGATGGCACAGTCTGATGTTAAGCCGAAAGGATTTTGAGAAACATGAATACGCTAACAACACCGGAATGGATTGTAACCATTGCCTTCGCTCTAATTCTTGCCCTGATCGCATTTCGCGTCATCCGCGGCATGCCGAATATGGCTGGAGATATTACCGCTTTCCGCAAAAGAACTTTGGTCTGGACACAGGTCGCGCTGGTGCTGACAGTTCTCCAGCTCAACTTCAAGGCAGGGGACTGGCGTTTTGGGATCATTCTTGGCCTCATCGTGCTGTTCACCGGCAGTATTTGGCTGGCCGCCCGCCATTATGACCTACGCCGTCCAGAGGTTGTTGAATCTGCTGAGCAGGATGAAGGTAAAGAATAGCAGAAGCTGCTTGACTTCGACCCTATTATCTTATAAGCAGCTCCCGGCAGGGGGCTGTTTTTGTATAAAGATAAGAATTTATAGGCTTCGCGCAATCCATTCTCCCCATCTTTCTTACTGTTCTACTTGATCAAGACTCCATGGATGCCCAATAAGTTCACGCTCAACTAATATTTTAAATTTGTTGTTCTATACCGTAGATTCTATGTACAATAAGCTAAAATAAACATTTTGTTCTATAGGGAGGCATTCTGTGACACACAAAAACAGCCACGGGGTCTACGGCTTCCGCTTCAGTGAGCCTGACCGTCTGTCACTCTGCCATCTTTTCGCAGTCGGACATGAGATCGTGACGGACTCCTCCTATCACTGGAACGGCATGAGCCGTACGGATGGACCACTGCTGCTGTTCCAATATACCGTAGAAGGACACGGAATGTTCGAGACGGATCTGGAGACCCACCGCATCGGGCCGGGCCGGGCGTTCCTGACTGAAATCCCAGGCAGCCACCGTTATTATCATCCCGGTGATTCAGTGCCATGGGAATTCTATTTCCTGCTCTTCCGGCCGAAGTCCCTCCTGCCTCTCTGGGAAGACATTAAGTCCAAGCTCGGAGCCGCTCCGGCCATTGTCCCCGGCAGCAGGCCGATCCGTATCCTGCGCGACATTGCCCGTGAAGCCCATTCGGGAAGAATTTCAGATCCCTACATGGCCTCCTCCCTGCTGCATCAATTCATGATGGAGCTCGGCAGACTCTCTCTGGGCGGACCACGGGACACAGTGGAATGGCCTGCAGCTATTCGGGATTCCGTCCAATTCATCGACACCCATTACAGCTCCATGATCGGCCAAGAGCAGCTTGCCGGGCAAATGGGACTCTCCAAATTCCACCTACTGCGTACATTTAGCAAATATGTCGGCCTGACCCCCAATGAATACTTGAACCGGACCCGGATTGAACGCGCTGTAGAACTCCTGGGAACCACCGATTGGAGCATTGAGACCATTGCATCCCAGGTCGGATATTCCAGCGGCAGCTACTTTATCAAGGTCTTTCAAAAGATGACGGGCCAGACTCCAGGCTCTTTCCGGTCCGAAAGCGGCGGGTTGAATTACAGCCGTCTCTTTTTCTGAGTTCCCTCCCTCTGCATAATTTCAAACCATTAAATCCCTTACTTTATTGTGGAATTCAACTTTTGAGGAAGCATACTTCCTCCCTCCATAACCATACTAAAGACATCTTGGATATCCATGGAGGGATAAGAGGAATGGGTAAACGAATGAACCTGCTGATGTTCAGCGGGGAGTATGACAAGGCAATGGCGGCGCTGATTCTAGCTAATACCGCCCGGGATATTGATGTCGAGGTCACGATGTTCTTCACGTTCTGGGGATTGTTCCTGGTCCGCGATCCGGACAAAATGACACTGGAGGATAAAACGATTTACGAAAAGCTCATGGATGTGATTACCCCTAAGGGGCCGGAGCAGCTTCCGCTCTCGCGGATGAATTTCAGCGGCCTCGGGAAGATGATGCTGGAGGAAATGATTGAGGATCAGGGAGCGCCGAAGCTGATCCACTTTTTGAAGGGGGCCCGCAAAAAAAACATCAAGTTCTACGCCTGTAAGCTGAGTGTTGAAATTATGGGCTTCAAGCCGGAAGAGCTCCTGCCCGAGGTCGAGATCATTGATGCCGCAACCTATCTGAAGGACGCGCTTGAAAGCGATATGCAGCTGTTCATCTAGCCAGATCCTTTCCGACTGGTTCTGGGCTTTAACCTATTTCTGCAAGCGGGCATATACTGGGGCCATACGAAGAAACGGCTTCGCCGGCCATTTAAGGACGGTATCCGTTTCAGCAGGAAATATAAGGATGATTGATGATGTGAAACCCATGCATCCTAATATTTTCAAGAAATTATTGGCTGGAGGGATTGTCCGTGCTGAGTATCCACCGCACTTCTACGGCAGAAGAGCCCGTTTCCTTGCAGGAGCATTTCGCAGCTTTTCGCGAGCATACGATTGGGGGCCGGCATGTGATTTCAACGCCCTATGGCCGGCAGCCGCTGCTCTATGCCGACTGGACAGCCAGCGGAAGGCTGTATGAACCCATAGAGCGTAAAATCCAGGAGAGCTTTGGACCCTATGTAAGCAACCCACATACAGAATCCAATACCACGGGGTTGACGATGACCGGGGCCTATAATGAAGCGCGGAGAATTATCAGGGACCATGTGAACGCCGGACCCGGAGATGCTCTGCTTTTCTGCGGCAACGGCACTACGGGCGCAGTGAATAAACTGATGCGCCTGATGGGCCTGAAACTTCCGGAATGGATGCAGGAAGAGTATCTCTGCCCCCCTGAGGACCGCCCGGTCATCTTTGTCAGTCATATGGAGCATCACTCCAATCTGCTACCGTGGCAGGAAGGCATCGGTGATGTCGTCACCGTCCCTGCCGGTTCAGATGGAACGATGGATCTACGGCAGCTGGAGCACCTGCTGATGCTCTACCGGAACCGCCGCTTCAAGATCGGCTCCTTCACTGCCTGCTCCAACGTGACCGGTATTCAGACCCCTTATCACAGGCTCGCCGCGGTGATGCACCGCCACGGCGGAGTTTGTTTTGTTGATTTTGCCGCCAGCGCTCCGTATATCCCCATCAACATGCATCCAGATGATCCGCTGGAGAGGCTGGATGCCATCTTCTTCTCGCCACATAAATTTCTGGGCGGCCCCGGCACAGGCGGAGTACTGGTCTTCGATGCAGATTTAAAGAGAGGCCGTCAGCCGGATGAGCCGGGCGGGGGAACGGTGGTATGGGTCGACGCCTGGGGAGGGCGCCGCTATATCCATACGGTTGAAGTCGGTGAAGACAGCGGAACTCCGGGGTTCCTGCAAGCCTTCCGTACAGCGCTGTGCCTGAAGCTGAAGGATGCCATGAACGGAGATGGCGGATTCATGATGGAGAGAGAGCACCAGCTGTGCAGCCGGCTGCTCGCCGGACTTGATTCTATCCCGGGCTGCACGATCCTTGCAGGAGAACACACCCGTCGCCATGGGATCGTATCCTTCAATGTACAGGGGATTCATTATAATCTGGTGGTCAAACTGCTTAATGACCGGTTTGGCATCCAGGCACGCGGAGGCTGCTCGTGCGCAGGACCTTATGGCCATCATCTGCTGGGTCTTGACCGGGAACGCTCGCGTGAATTTATCCAGGCGATTCATGCTGGCGACCAGTCGCTTAAGCCGGGTTGGGTCCGTCTCTCCCTGCACCCTATTATGACTGACGGCGAGGTGGAGCGGATGATAGGCGCCGTCGGCAGCATTGCCCGCCACATTGGCGTATGGCAGCAGGATTACCACTATAACCATATGACTAATAGCTGGCTCCACTTTGCCGAAGAAGGCGGAACCGGGACGGCTGTCCGCGAATTATTCGCGTTGTAGCGATTCACCGGCAGGAAGATTCTCCTCCCTTACCCGCGCGGCCCGGGCGAACCGGGCCTCAATGGCCTTAACCCCCCAGAGTGAGACTCCGATAAAGAGCAGCACGTAGAGGATTTCCCAGGGATGGCGGATGAACCGTTCCATATCATTTCCGATATAGGACACTGCAAACACCATGATGGCTTTGCCTGCGCACAGCGCAATCAGGTACGAGCGCAGCCGCATCTGGGCCAGCCCGGCAGCCATATTGATTACGACAAACGGTCCGACCGGGAATATGCTGAGCAGAAACACATAGCTGAAGCCGCTGTTACGGACCCAGGTCATGCTCTTTGCAACCTTGGGCCGCAGCGCCCACTTGCGCAAGTAGGGGTGCGAGGCGATTTTACGGATAATCAGGAACGTAGTTACACAGCCCGCAACCAGCCCGAGCCAGGAATACAAAAAACCCAGCCACAGCCCGTACACCGCCCCATTGAGTCCCACGATCGCAATCGTCGGCAAAGGCGGCACAAAGGATTTCATAAAGGTGAGCCCGACTCCGGGCAGAGGCCCCAGCGACCGGTATTGCTCCAATAGCTGCCGGAGGCGCTCCTCCGTAAGCCATGACATCATATCTAAATAAAACATAGGATTCCGCTCTCCTCATCCATAGTTGAAATGGCTTAACATTGAGCCTCAATTATACAATACTTTTCGCTGGATGCGGTGTCTTGACGCACATCGGATGGACAAGCGGTGAGAAGCCCGGCACGGGAATAGCCAAAAAAGGCCGCGATCCTAAGATCGCAGCCTTGTAACGCTTATGACAGCTCAGATATGTGTTTCTATGGCGGTAACTGGTTTGATTCCGGCAAAAAGCAGTGTCGTCACATGCTTGCGCGCATCGGCTGTGAGCAGCAGCAGCTCTTGAGAGCTTTTACCCGGATCACTGCTGATGAACTTCACTCTCGCTCCGTCCAGATCCTCCTGGATACTGGTAATGGAGTAACCCTGCCGCAGCAACGTGTCAACCTCCAGCCGTTCCTTGTCGAATTCGGCATATGCAGACATTAGACCACCCCTCCGCTGATTTCTGCTTGAGAGGGACGCGGCGCTTCCGCTTCAAAGCGTTTGCGGTGCAGGTATTTGCCGGACCCTGCCTTGCCTACATACTGCTTGTCGCGGATGACGAATTCCCCTCTGCTCAGCACGGAGACAGGCTCACCCTGGACCTCCATGCCTTCAAACGCATTGTAATCCACGTTCATATGATGGGTACTGGCAGAAAGGGTTCTTTTCACAGCAGGGTCGAAAATAACGATATCCGCATCACTGCCTACTGCAATGGTGCCTTTCTGAGGGAACAGCCCAAACAGCTTGGCGCTGGACGTTGAAATGATATCAACAAATTGATGAAGAGAAATGCGGCCTTTCTGCACACCTTCGGAATAGAGCACACTGAACCGGTCTTCAATGGTTGGTCCGCCGTTCGGAATTTTCGAGAAGTCACCCAGACCCAGATCCTTCTGCCCCTTGAAGTTAAAAGAGCACTGGTCGGAGCCGATCGTCTGCAGTGTGCCGCTCCAGAGCGCATCCCACAGCACATCCTGGTTCCACTCTTCGCGCAGCGGCGGGGACCAGACATATTTGGCCCCTTCGAAGTCGGGCTTCTCAAGCGCCGTCTGATCGAGGACCAGATACTGCGGACAGGTCTCTCCGTAGACACGCAGCCCTTTCCGGCGCGCTTCAGCAATCTTCCAGGCGGCTTCCGCACAGGTTACATGCACCACATAGAGCTGCGAATCGGTCAGCTCTGTCAGAGCAGCGGCCCTGCCGGTAGCTTCACCCTCCAGCTCCGGAGGCCGGGTCAAAGCGTGGTAGATTGGATCGGTGTTACCGGCAGCCAAGGCCTGCTCTACCAGATATTCAATCACATCGCCATTTTCGGCATGGACCATGACTAGTGCGCCTTCCCGCTTGGCGGCCTGCAGCGTCTTGTACAGTACGCCATCGTCGGCCTGGAACGTGTTTTTGTAAGCCATGAACACCTTCAGCGAGGTGATGCCTTCCTTCTCAATAATCTGCGGCAGTTCGCCGAGCACTGTATCGTTCAGCTCTGAGACCATCAGATGAAAGCTGTAGTCTATGACAGCCTTATCCTGCGATTTCCGGTGCCAGGTATCCACAGCCTGCTGCAGCGGCTGGCCTTTGGCAGTCAGGCAGAAGTCAATAACCGTTGTCGTCCCCCCGTAAGCGGCGGCAATGGTTCCGGTCTCGAAGTCGTCGGCGGTTACCGTGCCGCCAAAGGGCATGTCCAGATGGGTATGGGGATCGATGCCTCCTGGAAAGACATAATTGCCGGAAGCGTCAATGATCTCCGCACCCGGCGCTTCCAGATTCAGGCCAATTCCGGTGATTATCCCGTCTTCCACCAGGATATCTCCTTTATAGGTGTCTGCTGCGGTAACTATAATGCCGTTTTTGATGATCTTCTTCATCCTTATACCACCTCCGCTTCCGAGTACGAGCCGTTCAAACCACTGATCACCTGATTCCGCTGATTCCAGGTTAATGGCGCTGCCCCGCTGTCCAGAGCGACCATATCAATTGCACCGTCTGCCGGACAGACAATCGAACACAGATTGCAACCTACACAGTCTTCCTCACGCACTTGCAGAATCGCCTTGCCCTCGGCATTGGTCAGCATATCGATACATTGATGCGAGGCGTCCTCGCAGGCAATATGGCATTTATTACAGTTGATGCAGTTATCCTCATTAATCCGGGCCACTACTTTATAATTCAGGTCCAGATCGCCCCAGTTGGAGTATTTGGGCACTGACTTGCCGATCAGCTCTGTGACTGAAGCGAGGCCTTTGTCATCCAGATAGTTGTTCAGGCCGTCGATCATCTCCTCGACAATCCGGAACCCGTGATGCATCACCGCCGTGCAGACCTGGATGCCCGTTGAACCCATTAGCATGAACTCCACTACATCCTGCCAAGTGGAGATGCCGCCGATCCCGGAGATCGGCACACCTACACCGCGGTCGCGGGCACATTCAGCGACCATGCTGAGAGCGATCGGCTTCACCGCCGGACCGCAATAACCGCCGTGCGCCCCTTGCCCGCCCACATTCGGAATGGTATTCCAGCTGTGGATATCCACTCCGGCCAGGCTGTTGATCGTATTAATCAGACTGATCGCATCCGCGCCGCCCTTGACAGCATGGCGGGCCACCACCGTAATGTCGGTAATATTCGGTGTCAGCTTCACAATGACGGGAGTGGTCGCCACTTCCTTGACCCAGGTCGTCTGGGCCTGCACCAGATCAGGCTGCTGGCCGGAGGCAGCGCCCATCCCGCGCTCAGCCATACCGTGCGGACAGCCGAAGTTAAGCTCCAGCCCGTCTACACCGACAGCCTCGACCCGCTTGACGATTTCATGCCACTTCTCCTGCTTGGGTTCCACCATCAGGGAGGCGATAATCGCATGATTCGGAAATCTTTTCTTCGTTTCATAGATTTCCTTCAGGTTCACCTCAAGCGGACGGTCAGTGATCAGCTCAATGTTGTTAAAGCCCGCTACGCGCTGTCCGTTAAAATGTACAGCTGCAAAACGCGATGAGGTGTTAATCACCGGCTCTCCGAGCGTCTTCCACACCGCACCTCCCCATCCTGCCTCAAAGGCGCGCTGCACTTGGTAGCCTGTATTGGTAGGCGGGGCAGAGGCCAGCCAGAACGGATTGGGTGACTTGATTCCTGCAAGATCAATACTCAAATCTGCCATTAATGTTCCCTCCCTGTCATGTATGTCCGGCAAGAGCAACCGGTCTTGTATTCGCACAGCAACCCCAATTCACACGGCAGAGCCCAGCACGCTATCCTGAAGGCCCGACATTTGCTTCATAATGGCATAAGCAGCATCCTTGCCCTGCTGGGCAGCGGAGACCACCATCGCTTCACCTTTGCCCGAGCCGAAGACGATATCCCCGGCGGCATAGATCTGAGGATCGGAGGTCAGGCCGGTTCGCTCATCGATCTTAACGACGCCCCACTCGTGCTCCAGGCCCAGTGCTTCAATGAGGTCAACCCGCCGTTTCTGCCCGATGGCCACCACCACCGCATCCACCGGCATGAGGAATTCCGAGCCTTCCACAGGCACCGGTGTCAGACGCCCATCCTTGCCAGTCTCTCCGGTTAGCTTCATCTGGACACACTCCAGAGCAGTCACATTGCCCAGCTCATCCCCGATAATCCGCTTGGGCAGGGTCAGCCAGCTGAATTCCACCCCTTCCTGCTTGGCGAATTCATATTCAAAATCATAAGCCGTCATCTCCGCGAGTGTCCGGCGGTAGACCATCTTCACATTCGCCGCTCCCAGCCGCACCGAGCAGGTAGCCGCATCAATCGCCGTGTTGCCTGCGCCAATAACGGCGACCCGCTGGCCCATCAGCTCCAGTGCCGGAATGCCTGTCTTTGTGGTTTCCACGAGTTCTATAGCATCATAGACCCCGGAAAGCTTCTCTCCTTCAATACCCAGCGGCGGAACATAACCCATTCCCGCAGCCAGTACGATGGCATCATACCCGGCCTTCAGTTCTTCCACGGAGATATCAACGCCCACCTTCACCCCTGTACGGATCTCTACGCCCAGCTTCCCGACCTGCTCCACTTCCCACAGGGATATGGACTGCGGCAGCCGGAACGAGACGATTCCGTGTGTATCCAGTCCGCCCGCAAGCTCCTTCGCTTCATAGATCACCACACCATAACCTTCACGCGCCAGTTCTCTGGCCGCAGACAGCCCGGCCGGACCGCCGCCAATCACCGCGACTCTTTTGCCGTTCGGAACGCCCGCCTTAAATAACTCCACCCCGCTGTTGATCGCCCAATCGGTGGCATAGCGCTGCAGCAGCCCGATTTGGATCGGCGCAGAAGCGTCATTCAGCACACATGCCCCTTCGCACAGCTCCTCCGTTGGGCAGACACGTGCGCAGCTTGCGCCCACCGGATTGGCATCCATGATGGTTTGTGCCGAGCCCTTCAGATTGTCCGTGGCAATACGTTTAATGAAAGAAGGAATATTAATGCTGGTCGGGCAGGCCTTGATGCAGGGGGCATCGTAACAATACAGACAACGATTGGATTCTTCGATCGCACCTTTGCGGGTAAGGCCACGTTCAGCCTCGGCGAAACCCCGCATGAACATATCGGGCGTAAATGTGTTTAACGGAGAAGAGTGCTCCATCCGTATCCCTCCTTCTGTATGAGTGGTTTCCGCTTGAACTGCATGTTTGTGTTATATAATATAACATTATTACGAGTATTGCCTTAATATTTTACTTACTTCTCAGGATTATTGTAGTAAAATGAACAATAAACCTAATTTTATTTCTGTTTTCTTTTGGTTTAGGTTAACTATCCTAACACGTTATATTGAAACTATAGTAAATTCCATTTTTCGTTACATTAGACAGATTGTCTAATTTCAAAAGTGTATTTTCTACACCAGGCAGGAAGCCGGTCATACATCAAGCGAGGGGGAAGTTTATGGATTGGGAGCTTGTATTTACGATTCGTGATGCGCTGAAAAGACCGCTGTTCGCCGAAGCAGAAATCGCCGGTGGAAGAACCGGCCTGGGTCGGGCCATCCGCTGGGTGCATGTGCTGGAGAGCGCGAGCTTTGAAAGTCTGATCCACGGGGAAGAGATGATTCTGACCACCGGCATAGGGGCAAGCGCCGATCTGCCCTCTTCCTTATCTTTTATGCAGAATCTGATTGATAAGAACGCAGCCTGCTTATGCATTGAGCTGGGAGCCTATTTCAGCAGCATTCCGCAGGAAATGATTGATCTCGCCAACCAGCATGACTTCCCGCTGATCATTTTCACCCGCACGGTACGCTTTGTAGATATCACCCTTGACCTGCATTCCCTCATTATCAACCGCCATCACCGCATGCTTCAGGAGCTAGAAAGTATCTCCCGTGAGTTCCACCGTCTGACACTAACCTCTCAAGGTGCGCTCAAGGTTCTGCAATTATTATGCAAAAGCACCCGCACGCAAATTGTATATATGCAGCCGCAAGGGAAACCCCTGTTCTTCCCGGCGCTCCCGCCCGAGGAGCAGACTCCGCTCCTGAGCTTCTTCGAAGCCTTCGGTGAAGAGATGGAAGGCGTGCAGCCGGATGCTGCCCCTTATATCCGCGACTACGGCCACAAGACGATTGCTCTGAAGCCGGTAGGCGCGCTCGATCAGACCTGGGCTTATATTCTGATGGTCTGCAATCACAAGCCGCAGGAATTCGACTGTCTGCTGCTCGACTCTGCCTCACTGTCCATCGCACAGGAGCTGCTGCGCACACGGTATATGGAGGAACGGAAGCTATTCTCGGAGAATCTGTGGGTGGATGAGCTGATTGGCGGACGGACCCAGGATGACAACCGGCTCAAAGGGCTGGTCGGTCCCGACTTCAATATCGTGAATGAGCTGCCGTACCGCGTGTGCCTGATCGAAATCGAAAATCCCCGCGACGTGAAATGGAACAGCTCGGAGAACGACTGGGAGTCGATCACCTTTCACCTGTCGCTCATCCTGCGCTCCATCTTCGAGAAATACTCTCTGCGCCCGCTGATTACACTGAAGAATAACCGCCTCACGGTTATCGCCCTTGATATCCAGTCCAAGCTGCCGGGCAAGCTGCGGCTGCAGCAGGCACTGGATGCGCTGCAGCACATCCGTTCCGACGAGAAGCTGAAGGACCTGCAGCTCGTCATCGGAGTCAGCAAGTCCCACCGGGGTCTGAAACACGCCTATGCCGGTTACCAGGAAGCCGTACAGGCACTGTCTCTATATTCTTGTTATCAGAAGTCAATTCTGTTCTATGAAGAGCTCGGCGTCTTCCAGCTACTGCTGAGCCTGAATGACGGCAAGACACTGGAGAACTTCATCCGCAGCTATCTCGGCCCGCTGATCGACCACGATATGGCCAAAGGAAGCGAGCTGCTGCTGACCCTGCGCGTCTACCTCGACCACGACGGCTCGAAACAGATCGCCGCCCGGAATTTGTTCATCGTCAGACAGTCCCTTTACTACCGGCTGGACAAAATCACCGAGCTGCTGGGTGAAGACTTCATGCTTCCGGAGAACCGCATCTCCATCCAGGTCGCCCTGCGCGCCTATCAGCTTCTGTATCCCGAGAAATTCACTCTGCCCAGCTCCCGTTCAGCACAGCTGTAACGGTGTCGAGGATGAACTGGATATCCGCATCGGTGGAGGATAACGGAGGCGCAAGGGTAAGCACATTGTTGAAGCCAGCTACCGTATCGCCGTTTTTGCCGATGATCAGGCCTTTCGCTTTGCATTCGGCAATAATCCCCTTAACGACAGCCAGATCAGCGGGCTGCTTGGTGACCTTGTCCGCTACCAGTTCAATGCCAATGACAAGTCCGAAGCTGCGGATATCTCCCACCAGCTTATGGTTCAGCAGTTCAGCGAATCCGGCAGTCAGCTTCTTGCCCAGAATATCCGCGCGCTCCACCAGGTTCTCCTGTTCCAGGATTTCCAGATTGCGCAAGGCAAGCGCACAGGCTGCCGGATTACCGCCAAAAGTGTTCACATGGCGGAAATGCCCGTAGTCGTCACTGTTGTCCTTGAAGGCCTCGTAGATATCCTTGCGGACGGCCGTTGCCGACAGTGGAAGGTAGGCACTGGTCAACCCTTTGGCCATGGTGATTATATCCGGTTTCACGCCAAAATTCTGATGCCCGAATTTGCGGCCGGAACGCCCGAAGCCGCAGATCACCTCGTCAATAATCAGCAGGACTCCGTGCTTGCGGCAAATCTCCTGAACCCGGTCCAGATAAACCTGGTGCGGCACAATGACGCCGCCGCCGGTAATGACCGGCTCCATAATAACTGCCGCTACCGTCTCCACGCCTTCCCAGACGATCGTATCCTCAATAGCCTGCGCACTCTGAAGGTTGAATTCCTCCACGGTCATTCCCGCTGGACGTCGGTAGCTGTCCGGCGGGGCTACATGCAGAAACCCGCCGCTCAGCGGCTCGTATTTATATTTCCGCTGCGCCTGGCCGGTGGCCGAGAGCGCACCAAGGGAGCTTCCATGATAGCCCCGGTAGCGGGCGATGAATTTATGACGGTAATGCTGGCCGATCTGCTGCTGGTATTGGCGGGCGATTTTGAAGGCTGCTTCATTGGCTTCTGACCCGCTGTTGGAAAAGAAAATAACATAGTCGCCTTCCAGCCATTCATTCAGCTTCTCAGCTAGGGCAATTGCCGGCATATGGCTCTGCGTGAGCGGGAAATACGGCAGGCTAAGGAGCTGATTGTAAGCCGCCTCTGCCAATTCTTTGCGTCCATAGCCAACATTCACACACCACAGGCCGGACATGCCGTCCAGAAACTTGTTGCCGTCAATATCCGTCACCCATGAGCCGCTTGCTTCTACTGCGATCATTGGCGGATTCTTTTCATTGTAAGGGGTAATATTATGCCACAAATACTGCTGATCCTTTTGAATGGCCCGCTCGCTATCGTTCCCCAGGCTTTGCATGGCACTCTCTCCTCTCAACATTCCATAGTAGTCAATAACGTGCGGTAACCATTTTCTTGCGGGTATAGAACTCTACGCCGTCCCTGCCGTTCGCATGCAGATCTCCATAAAAGGATTTCTTATAGCCCGAAAAAGGGAAAAAGGCCATCGGCGCAGGCACGCCCAGGTTAACCCCCAGCATTCCCGCATCAATCTCTTCCCGGAATTCCCGGATCGCCTTAGCGCTGTCCGTATAGATGCAGGCTCCATTGGCAAAAGGGGACTGATTGGTCACGGCAATGGCCTCGGCCAGATCTTTGACCCGCACCACAGCCAGCAGCGGCGCAAAAATTTCATCCTGCCAGATCGTCATGCCCGGCTGCACACGGTCGAATATGGTCGGCCCGATGAAGTAACCCGCTCCGGCTGCCGCATGGTCCAGTCTGCCGTCCCGCACCAGCTCCGCCTGTTCCTTAATCCCCGTTTCGATATAAGCGATCGTACGCTCCTTGTTCGATTGGCGTATCACCGGGCCAAGAAACACTCCCGCATCCTTGCCGTTGCCGATCTTCAGGCCATCAGCCGCTTCACTCAGGCGGCTTACCAGCCTATCTGCAATCCCCTCATGCACAACCACCACAGAGCAGGCCATACAGCGCTCACCTGCTGAGCCAAAAGCGGCGGAAATGATGTTTTTGACCGCGTTATCGAGATCGGCATCAGGCAGTACTATAGAATGGTTCTTAGCCCCTGCCAGGGCCTGCACCCGTTTGCCGAACGATGTTCCGTGCTTATAGACATACTCCGCAACCGGCTGGGAGCCTACAAAGGAAATAGCTTTGACTTCCTCGTGCTCGAGCAGACCGTTCACCACCTCATGCGCCCCGTGCACCACATTCAGCACCCCAGGCGGAAATCCAGCTTCCGCAAACAGCTCGGCCAGCCTGTTCATCAGCAGCGGCGTACGCTCGGAGGGCTTCAGGACAAAGGTGTTGCCGCAGGCGATCGCCAGCGGGAACATCCAGCAGGGCACCATCATCGGGAAGTTGAATGGCGCAATGCCGCCGACCACCCCAAGCGGGTAGCGGTACATGCCTGACTCGACACCGGTAGCAATGTCCGGCAGCTGACTGCCCATCATCAGTGTGGGAATGCCGGCGGCAAATTCCACACATTCAATGCCGCGCTGCACTTCTCCAAGCGATTCCTCCAGGCTTTTGCCGTTCTCCAGCGTGATCAGTCCGGCCAGCTCGTTCCAGTGCTGAACCAGCAGCTGCTGGTACTGGAAGAAATAGCGGGCCCGGCGCGGTACAGCAACCTTTTTCCAGGAAGAGTACGCCTCTGCTGCCGCTTTCACCGCATCATCCAGCTCCTCCCGGCTGGAGAGCGGCACATAAGCGATGACCTCACCGGTCGCCGGATTGAATACTTCTTCCTGCTGTCCGGAGGAGGACTCCACCCACACCCCATTTACGTAGTTCTTTACTTTCTCCGTTTGCCTTACAAGCAGAGACATCTTCTGCACCTCTTTCCGCCTTCTGGGCTGCTGATTATAATAGATGACCGCCCATCCGGCGGTCATCTATAGGAATATGAGTGTATCCGCGTTATTTTGCCGCCATCTCCACAATTTCGTTCGTATAGGCTTCATCCACCTTGGATGCCGTCTTGATGACGCCGAACTTAAGGGCAATATCTGCCGTCTGCTGGAACGCCGCCGCATCGGTATAACCCATTTTGGAAGCGTCGAAGCCTTCCGGCTGAATCAGCTTGGCAACCTCGGTCATCATCGTCAGCTGATGCTCCCGGGTGGTGCTGCCCTTCTCAGCCAGCTTCATGACACTGTCAACCGCCGCTTCCGGATCGGCAATCGCGTCCTTCCAGCCTTTCAGGGAAGCACGGACAAACTTGGCGGCTGTTTCCTTGTTGGCTTCAAGCCATTCCTTGTTGGCGAAGAGGTTGTCTTCCAGCATCGCCACACCTTCATCATTCATGTCGATTACATTCAGATCCTCTGCCTTAATACCCGATTCCAGCACGACCTGGTATTCGTTATAGGTCATGGCTGATGCCGCGTCGATCTCCCCGCCGAGGAACTGGTCCATCGTGAAGCCCTGCTTGGTAAATTTCAGGTCCTTATTCGAATCCAGTTTGTATTTATCGAAGAGTGCCAGAATCTCGAACTCGTTGCCGCCCATCCAGTTGCCGACCTTCTTTCCCTTCAGGTCAGCCGGTCCGCTGATGCCTGCATCCTTCTTCGATACCAGCACCAGTCCGCTCTTCTGGAAGATTTGCGCAATCTGCACCAGCGGCATTTCCTGCTCCTGGCTGGTCAACAGACTGGCGACCCAGTCCACGCCGATATCCGCCGATCCCCCTGCGACCTGCTGCTCCGGCACAATGTCCGGACCCCCGGGCAGAATTTCAACTTTCAGCCCTTCTTCCGCGTAATAGCCCTTGTCCTGGGCCAGGAAGTAACCGGCGAATTGAGCCTGAGGCACCCATTTCAGCTGCAGCTTGACCGTGACCGGATCTGCAGCGGGTTCCGTTGTTGCCGCCGCTTCCGGCGATGCAGAAGCCTCTGTTCCGGCCGTCGCCTCAGCCGCCGGAGCCGCATTGTTATTATTGCCGCCACACCCTGCCAGCAAAGAAATCATCATGATAAACGCCGCAACCAGCACCCCGCCACGAAACTTACCCTTCTTCCTGTTCATCAAAATAACTCCCCCTACCCGTTTGAGTTTTCATTTCGGCAAAAGCCACAGCATGGTTACCAGCGTGATGCTCTATGCATACGGCCTGCGGAGGGGTTCTCTATCTCCCTCTTCGCAGAAACCGGATGTAACGAATTCAGGTATCAGGACCGCTGAGAGGAGTGCCACTTGATGAACACCTTCTCCAGCCGCTCCACAATCAGGTAAAAGAGGACTCCGGCAATGGCTGCCAGCACGATACAGGACCAACCGAGCGGCATTTTGGCCACTTTGATGGAATTGGAGAGCAGGTACCCGAGGCCCCGCGAGGAGAAGAAGAATTCCCCAACAATAGCTCCGATCATACTCGCGGTAGCATTGATCTTCAGCGCGGTGAACACATAAGGCAGACTGTTCTGGATCCGCAGGTAGCGGAATACCGCCGGCTTGCCGGCTGCATACGAATGCATCAGATCCAGAGCAAGGGGGTCAACCGCAGCCATGCCCTTGTAGGCATTAATAGCCATCGCCGCCATCGTTGTCGCTGTAACAATTGCGGCCCGGGACCCGATGCCGTCCCCGAACCACAGGTTCATAATCGGAGCAAGCGCCACAATCGGCACAGCGTTCAGCGCAGCCACCAGGGTCAGGCTCCCTCCGCCCCAGCGGGGCCAAGCCGTTGCCGCCAAGGCAATCAGGAAGCCGCAGGCCGAACCGATCAGCATCCCCACCACTGCCTCGGTCAGCGTATAGCCGGTATAGGAGAGCAACAGGCTGAAATGATCCCGTATTGCTTCCGCAATGGCCGAGGGCAATGGAAGCTGATATTTCTTGAGATCAAAGAGCTTGTGGAAGACCTGAACCTCCCAAAGGATCAGAAACAGCACACCGGCCAGCAGGGGCAGAATCACACCCGGATTCAGCCATTTGGATGGCCGCCGGGGACTTCGACGTTTATCAGGATCTGTTGTAATTTCGTTGTTAGTTGATGTGATCGGAGCCGTTGCTGCTTCTTTGCCTGATGATGCAATGAATGGTATATCCCGCACAGTAGTATTGCTCTCCATCAGCGGCTGCCCCCTTTCGGACGGAATTCCGGTTGCCATGGCGCTACCAGGCGTTCCACCAGACTCATCAGCCAATAGCTGGCCATCCCCAGCAAGGCTCCAACAAGCACTGTTGACCAGAACATATACGTATGGGAGGGACCGTAATAGAGATTACGCAGCATGATGACACCGATGCCATGCTGTGCGCCCATGAGCTCCACGAGGATTGCCCCGGTTACTGCGAGCGGAGCTGCAATCTTCAGTCCGCTGAAGAGGCCCGGCAGTGCAGCCGGGAAGCGCAGCTTCCAGTACACCGCCCAGGGCTTGGCAGCATAGGAGTGCATAAGCTCCACCGCCGGCAGATCCACGCTCCGCAGCCCGCGGAGCATATTCAGCGCGACCGGAAAAAAGGTAATGTAGCCGGAGATGATTATCCGCGACACCTGCTCGTCGCGCACAATGCCATAGATGATCGGGGCCAGGCCCAGAATCGGAATCATCTGCGAGGCAACCGCATAAGGGAAGGCAAGCTGTTCAATCGTCTTCGAGAGACTCATCAGCACCGCGAGGACCACTCCGGCCACTGCACCGATCAGAAATCCGACACCTGCATTACCAAAGGTGGCTCCCCCCTCCTTCAAGAGCGTGCCGCTGTACTTCCATAAGGTCGCCGCCACTTCATGAACGTAAGGCAGCTTGGATTGGGCCAGCGGCGTCTTCGCCACATTCAGCAGCCACCAGGACACCGCCTCCCATACCACCAGCAGACCGAAGATCCAGACGAACAGCGGCAGCACGCGGTCCCGCATAAACGTACTGTTCCCCTTCATCTCTACACCCCTTCGAAGCTGTCGCGGATATGGGCGATCAGTTCAAAAAACTGCGGACTGTTTCTCATCTCCGCCGTACGCGGACGAGGGAGTGGAATATCCACAATCGCGGACAGCCTGCCCGGATGCGGAGATAACACGAACACGCGGTCCGAGAGGAAAATCGACTCGGGAATGCTGTGGGTTACGAAAACAATAGTGCTCTGCACCTTGTTCCAGACGGACAGCAGCTCCTCATTCAGACGCTCGCGGGTGAATTCATCCAGCGCCGAGAACGGTTCATCCATCAACAGGATCTCCGGCTCCATCGACAGTGCTCTGGCGATGGCTACCCGCTGCTGCATCCCTCCGCTGAGCTGCCAAGGATATTTGTCTGCGAAGCCCTGCAGGCCTACAAGATCCAGCAGTTCCAGCGCTTTGTCCTCACGTATGGATTTCTTCACACCCATCAGTTCCAGAGGCAGTGTAATATTATGCTTCACCTTCCGCCAGTCATACAGGACCGGACTCTGGAAGACGATGCCGTATTTTTGGGCCAGACGGGCTTCGCGGGCACTCTTGCCGGCCACCGTAACGTCCCCGCCGGTTGGTGTTATAAGATCTGCCATCAGTCTCAGCAGTGTAGTTTTGCCGCAGCCGGACGGGCCGAGCAGAGAGACGAACTCTCCCTTGGCAATATCCAGGCTCACTTGATGCAGCGCAAGCACATCGGCTGTATCGGTCTGGTAGCGCATCTCTACGTTCTGCAGCTGTATTTCAGGAATTCTTGCCGCGACTAATGACATATCCAGCTCCCCCTTCACTCCTGATTTTATTTTCTTATTTATGTTATATAACATAACACAAGTTTACGTATAACGATTACTTTCCTTCATCCATGTAGGATTAACTAACATGTTACACTTTGCTCCGGTGACTCTCACTAGACAAAAAGTAAAATAGCGTCTGAAAAATTCCGTCACTTTGTCTAGGTGGAGCCTATACAGTATTAAAAATTGAGACTTTTTCCGATAAAGTAGGTATATATCATCATGCGGACAACCTTCATACCAAAGATTACACGATCTATGATTGATGCTATCTCACTATATCTTTCGACGATTAGGAGACAATCTGCCTATGCTCAACGCTTATGTCCATCCATGGAGGTCTGAACGATGGGATCCATGATTTCGAATTATATTGTGATTGTTGCGATCTCCGGTGTGCTGAATGTGCTGCTGGCTCTTTTTGCCTATTATAAAAGAACCGATTTCGCAGGAACCCGGGCCTTCATCCTCAGCTCTTTCACTTCAGCAGTCTATACCTTCGGCTTCGCTCTGGAGCTGTCGGGCCGGACCATGCCGGAAATCAGCTTCTGGATTAATGTCGAGTATCTCGGACTGCCCTTCATTGCTCCCTCTAGTCTGATTATGATTATGTATTTTGTTGGACTGGAGCGGCTGATCCAAAAAGGGCTGGTTACCTCGCTCTATGTCATCCCCTTCATCTCCGTCCTGCTCGTATGGACCAACGATTATCATCACTTGTTCTATCAGTCAATGCATTTCCGGGAAGGTGCGCCTACACCGCTGATCGATATCGTGATGGGACCCTGGTATATTGTTCAGGGCAGTCTGACTTTTGGCTGTATGCTTGCGGGCATGTGCCTGATTCTCTGGCAGTGGAACCGGATGAAGCGCGTCTACCGCAGACAGCTGTCCATCATCTTCATCGGGCAGTTCCTCCCGGCTCTGGGGGCATTCCTCTATTTAATGGATGCAACCCCTTATGGGATGGACCCCGTACCTGTGATTATGAGTGTCACCTCGACCCTCTATATATGGGCTATCCTTTCCAGAGGTATGCTGACCGCCGCTCCTATCGCCCGCGAGAATCTCTTCGAGAGCATGCGCGACGGCGTGCTGGTTACGGATCTCTCCGATATGCTGGTGGATTACAACCAGGCCGCTATGGACATGCTGCAGGATCTGGATGCCTCAGCCATCGGCAAGCCTTTGGCCCAGCTCTTCCTTCCAGCGGGGCAGGATGCCGTTGACTATGTCATGAACTCCGATCCGCAGCTCAGTGAAGAGCGCGAGCTGGGCTGGAATATCCACGGTGAAACCCGTTATTACCAGGTCAGATCCTCTCCGGTGCAGAAGCACGACGGACATCTGGTAGGAAGGATGATTATGCTGATTGATGTCACGGAGCGGACACTGCTGCAGGAGAAGCTGCTCCAGCTGGCCACCATCGACAGTCTCACCGGTATTTACAACCGGATGCATTTTATGGAGCTCAGCCGGCAGCTCCTGGAGGAAGCTTCACTCAACCTGACGCCGGTCTCAGTGATTTTGCTGGACATCGACTTTTTCAAAAGCATCAACGACCGATACGGCCACCATTATGGAGATATGGCACTGCAGCATATTGTAGCCGTATGCAGCAAGCATTTGCGGGAGGGTGATATTTTCGGGCGTTACGGGGGAGAGGAGTTTGTCCTCTGTCTTCCAGGAACCCCGTTGAAGCAGGCCGCTCTGTTATCTGAAGCGATTCGTGAGGATATTGAGCGCAGCTCCGTCTATACAATTTCCGGGTCCATTCATGTAACAGCAAGCTTCGGAGTGGTAGATTCCTCAAGCAAGAACCTCTCTCTCGAAGAACTGCTCTCCGAAGCCGATCATGCCCTATATACCTCCAAGCGAAATGGGCGTAATGCGGTTCACGTATCCAGCGGCTCCTCTATCACCCATTTCACACCGGTATAAGCGGACCCAATGATTGCCTGCCGGCGGCGCTACAGCAACGGCGTTTCTGCCGTTGTTTCGGGGCAAACCCGTCGGAAGCGCTCCAACAACGGTGTTTGTGCCGTTGTTGCGATGCTAAAACCGTACTTCACTTAACAGCATAGCCGTTGCAAATTTCCAGTTTAGAGTTGCACGGATGGCCTCATTAGACGCGGCGCCGATCGAATTGGAAAAAGTAAACTTAATTCGTCTTCACCCACTTCTCAGTAAGCACATGTTGGAAAAAGTAGAACTAATTCGTCCGATATCCTCCCTTTCAGGCGAATTCGCTGAAATTAAGTCTACTTTTTCCTACTATTCTCTCCGCAGAAGGCTTTTTCGTCTGATTAAGTGGACTAATTCCAACATCCAGCAGCTCCTCACACGCTACCCCTTTATCTTTCCTAGTAAGTACAAATGTACAAATCCGTCCATGAGACGTTACATTTCCTATAACAACAATAAGACCCCATTTCTAAGCAGGCTTATCGCTTGCAAAGAAACGGGGCTGTTCTGCGTTAGGCATCCGCCGTTAACGCGCATTATTTATGATGGGCTTTATTTACTCATTTACTCCCGGCCAGAAAATACTCCACACCCTGCAGCAAATCAGCCGGCAGCTCCTGGAGCTTCAGATAATCCTTCAGCTCCTTCACTACGCGTTCACGGTTATGCCCGAAAACATCCACAATCCGGGCCAGCCGTTCCCACGGTGCCAGATCGGCACGAAATTCCGCTGTGCTCATCGGTACGCCGTGCGATTCCACAACCCACTGGGCATTATAGCCGTAGGCAAGTCCAAGTAAATTCAGAAAGCCTGTGCTGCTATATTGGCGGGGACCACCGTATACGGAAGGGCCCAGGGCATCCCCCAGAAAGAGGACGTTGTCTTCCTTCACGTGAAGAATACAGGAATCTGCCGAATGGTCACCGCCCACATGGCTCAATTCACAGGTGACTCCACCCAGATCCACATTAATGCTCTCCGTAAATACGATATCCGGCTTCACAACCGTTATGTTCCTGTTGTCCCCGTATTCCAGACGAATATGTTGTGCACTCTCTTCACTGAGGGTTCCGGTTAGAACCAGTTCCTCCAGATCATCATCCAACCAGCTGCGCCCGGCAAGACTACCCAGCACTTCTGCCGTTCCTTCATGGGCAATGACCGGCACCTTCCAGGCGGACATGCCAAAAGAATGGTCCCAATGCCAATGCGTCAGAACGATTAGCTCCGGCTGTCTCATACCGCGCTTGGCCATTTCCTGGCGGAAGAGCTCCGCGTGGGCTGGCGAATTCCCTGCATCCATCAGCAGGGTGCGCCGTTCCCCCGTAATTGCTGCCAAGATAGGCCGGTCGGTCTCATGCTCCGCATGCATGATCAAAATGTGCGGACTGAGTTGCTGAAATTCATGCTTCATGTATAGCTTCCTTTCTGTGTCCACCTTTATGGCAAGGAATAGAGATTACTCTGTATCGTATATCTGCTGCATGATTGGGTGATAACAGCTCCCATAACCCTATAACTGGCTCCACCGCTTGAAGAGCGGCTATATTTCCATGTTGCCTGAATTCCAAATATTAATCAACTGCCTGTTGTTTGTGAATAGCGGCTTTCAGTTTAATAAGAGTTAGCCGATTCATTTAAGCACAGTTCGAGCGGAAGAGGGGGAGATTCCATGATCAAAATCGGGCTAACGGGCTTTGGAGATCACGAGGAGCTGTACGGCAAAATTAAACCGGCTGACCGGCTGCCTGTCTATAGCGCTCATTTCCCCATCGTGGAGATCGACAGTTCTTTCTATGCGGTGCAGCCGGTCAGGAATTACGCCAAATGGGTAGCTCAGACCCCGGATGAATTCCAATTCATCGTCAAGGCATATCAGGGCATGACCGGACACTTGCGCGGTAAAAAGAATTACTTTGATACCTCTGAAGAGATGTATCAGGCTTTTCATGCCTCGATAGAGCCTGTACGGACAGCCGGAAAGCTGGCTATGGCTCTTTTTCAATTCCCGCCCTGGTTCGACTGTACCAAGGACAACGTGGAGTTTCTGCGCGAGGCCAAGGAAAGGATGCTGGATGTTCCCTCCGCAATTGAATTCCGCAACGAATCCTGGTACAGCCCTGAAATGCGTGACAACACACTGGGCTTCCTGGAGAAGGAGGGCTGGATTCATACAGTGGCAGATGAGCCGCAGGCCGGGTCCGGTTCGATTCCAATCGTGCCGGTGTCCACTTCCTCTGATGCAACTTATGTCCGGCTGCACGGACGCAATATCAGCGGCTGGAACCAGAGCAGCCACCCGGATTGGCGCAAGCTGCGCTACCTGTACCGCTATAGCACCGAAGAGCTGACGGAGTGGCGGGACCGGCTGCTGGAGCTTGAAAAAACATGCCGCGAGCTGTATGTTGTGTTTAATAATAACTCTGGCGGAGACGCCACTGACAATGCAAAAGAGCTGCAGTCGCTGCTCGGAATCGATGGCGGCCTGGCTCCGCGCCAGCTGGATTTATTCTGAATTGCCCGGGTGATGCCTGGAGGTCTACATAATCTCTTCCACTCCTTGCTGAAGCACTAAGCGATACAATACAACCTATCCATCCGTTTCATATCTATGAAGGAGGCTACAGGAAATGAAGAGAAACCATACTATGATGCAATTTTTCGAATGGCATGTCGCAGCGGACGGAGAGCACTGGAAGCGGCTTGCCCAAATGGCTCCTGAGCTGAAAGCAATAGGCATTGATTCCGTATGGGTGCCTCCGGTAACCAAAGCCGTCTCCGCTGAGGATACAGGCTACGGCGTATACGACCTCTATGATCTGGGCGAGTTCGATCAAAAAGGGACCGTCCGCACGAAATATGGCACCAAACAGGAACTGATCGACGCTATTGCCGAGTGTCTCAAGAACGGCATTGCCGTGTATGTAGACCTCGTCATGAATCATAAAGCAGGCGCAGATGAAACCGAGGTCTTCGAAGTGATTGAGGTAGATCGGAATGACCGCAATAAGGAGATCTCCGAACCTTTTGAAATCGAGGGTTGGACCAAGTTCACGTTCCCTGGGCGCGATGACGAGTACTCCTCCTTCAAATGGGATCACAACCATTTCAACGGCACCGACTTCGATGCCAAAGGGAAACGAAGCGGAGTCTTCCGGATCAAGGGAGAGAACAAAAACTGGAATCAGAACGTGGATGACGAGTTTGGCAACTACGATTATCTTATGTTCGCAAACATTGACTACAGCCACGAGGAAGTCAAGAACGAGATGCTGGAGTGGGGCAAATGGCTGGTGGATACGCTGCAGTGCAGCGGCTACCGCCTGGATGCCATCAAACATATCAATCATGAATTCATTAAAGAATTCGCAGCAGAAATGACCAGGAAACGCGGCGAGGACTTCTACATCGTCGGGGAATTCTGGAACTCGAATCTCGAAGCTTGCCGGGAATTTCTCAATACGGTTGACTATCAGATTGACCTGTTCGATGTGTCACTGCATTACAAGCTGTATGCGGCTGCACTTGGCGGCAGAGACTTTGATCTGACACATATTTTTGACGGCACGCTGGTGCAGACCCATCCCGGCAATGCCGTGACCTTCGTGGACAACCACGATTCCCAGCCGCATGAAGCACTGGAATCCTGGGTCGGGGACTGGTTCAAGCAGAGCGCCTATGCCCTCATTCTGCTGCGCCGTGACGGATACCCCGTAGTCTTCTACGGAGATTATTACGGTATCGGCGGACCTGCGCCGGTAGATGGCAAAAAAGAAGCCATTGATCCCCTGCTATACGCCCGCTGCCATAAAGCCTACGGTGAGCAGGATGATTACTTCGATCACCCGAACACCATCGGCTGGGTGCGCCGGGGCATCGAAGAGATGGAAGGCTCGGGCTGCGCCGTGGTCATCTCGAACGGAGACAACGGCGAGAAGCGCATGTTCCTCGGTGAAGAGCGGGCTGGGGAAGTATGGGTCGATTTCACCCATAACCGCGGGGAGTCTGTAACGATCGGTGAAGACGGCTGGGCGACATTCCGGGTGAACGGCGGAAGTGTCTCCGTGTGGGCGCTGCCGGATGCGGAAGAAAAGGAGCCCGCCGCAGAGGCTCAGAATGCCGATACGAAGGGTACCACGGACAGCGGTACTACGGACAGCGGTGCTACGGACAGCGGTACCACGGACAGCGGTACTACGGACGAAGGTACTACTGACAACGGGAATACGAACGGCCAACCTGTCACCGGAGAAAAAGGTAAATGATGCAAAACAGTTAATTTCCGCTTGGAGAATCATAGGAACACTCCCACCTCAGCGGTGCTGTGCAGCTTGGATGGAAATATGCCCTATCCGATATGTAAACTGAGGTGTGATGCACCCTAATGCGAGCGGGCTGAAGTGGAAAAAGTAAACCTAATTTGCGCTGTCTCATTCCCACGCGAGCTTTACTGGTAAAAAGTACACCTAATACTACTAAATTGCTCCATATGTAGGGAATCCATCGAAATTAGATGGACAAAATCCCACTAGTCACCACTGCGAATAGAATTTCAACAAATTTAGTTTTACGAATTCCACTTAGCATATATTTTCACCTATGCACACCGTTCGTTGACCAGTCCACCATGTGAATAACGCGAGCGTTTCTGTCTAACACGCTAATTCCATTCAGGCTATCACATGCTGGTACACAAAATTATTTTTTTGAACCGACTTATAAGATTGCACCAGGCAAGTTCAGCTGGTCCAACAGTCCAGCAAGTCTGGCAAGTCCAGCAAGTCCAGCCCATTTCAACACTGCCGCCCAGCGGCAGGAGTAACTGGGGCTTCAAGCAAATAGGTGACCCCGGCCACACAGCCGGGGTCACCTATTTGTGTGATCTCTTATGTTGTCAGGAACCATCCATTAACGGTTGACCGCTGAATTCCCACCTTCGGTCCAAGTGTCCGGTTCCGTATTCAGGATACGCTCAATCGGATAGACTCTCCATACGGCGGTTACAACGGCAGCACTCAAGACTGCCTTGATAAGGTCACCGGGGATGAACGGCCACATGCCTGCCGTTAATGCCTTGGAGAGAGAAGTCATGCCCGTAGAGTGGGCCAGCCACCATACACCGCCGGGATACACAAGAAGTGCGCCGAACAGGAAATTCACCGCCAGCAGCTTCACAAATGTGTATTTATTCTGCCCGATACGCTGCGCAGACAGGCCGATCAGGAAGGCCACCACCGGCCAGGAGAAGATATAGCCTGCCGTTGGTCCAACGAGGACGGACAAGCCTCCGCTTCCGCCCAATACGGGAAATCCGGCTGCTGCCAGCCCAATTACAATCAGCACGGCCAAGGTGCCATAGCGTGCGCCCAAAATAGAACCGGCCAGCATGACTGCCAGCGTCTGCATGGTGATAGGTACGGCTGAGAAAGGCAGTGATATTCTTAAATAGCTAAGTGCGATCATGACTCCGGCGAATAGGGCACTGAAGATCAGGCCGCGAGTCGTCCATTTTTTCATGAGCTGGATTACCCCCATTTTTTTAGGATCACTATATCATCCCCCACCCGATACATCAATCTTAAAATATTTGCTATAATGGGTAGCAATTATCGACTACAGCAGTTAAGGAAGCAGGCACGACAATGATTAGAGCGGAGCAATTGACCTTGTCTTACCGGGACGGCCAGCGCAGGCTGCCGGTATTGCAGGGGATTTCCATACATATCAATCGGGGCGAATGGGTGGCCCTAACCGGAGCCAACGGCTGCGGCAAAAGCTCGCTCATCCGCACATTTAACGGTCTGAAGATTCCAACCGGGGGCAGTCTGTCTGCCGCCGGTCTGGATCTGCGTTCACCGGACAACCGCACAGCTGTCAAACAGCATATCCAGCTGGTATTTCAGAATCCCGAAGCACAGACGATCGGCTCCACACCGTTTGAGGACATTGCTTTTGGACTGGAAAACCGCGGCTTAAGCAGGGAGGCGATGCTCGCACAGATTGAGAAGGTTCTGCACCAGGTCGGGCTGACTCATAAAGCAGAGGCCGATGTCGCCACCCTCTCGGGTGGTGAACGGCAACGCCTGGCGGTCGCCTGCTGCCTCGCACTGGAGACGGAAATGATCATTTTTGATGAAGTAACCTCCATGCTCGATCCGGCCGGACGGCGGGACATTCTGGAGCTGGCCCGCAAGCTGTGGGAACAGGGGACGACGGTACTCTGGGTGACCCAGCGGATGGAGGAGCTTGCCGAAAGCCCGCGTGTTGCCGTCATGAGCCAAGGCAAAATACTGTATGACGGAGACACGCGGACGCTTTTCTATTCAAGCGGGCTGCCGGATGCTCTCGGCTGGCCCTCCGCGCCGGCCGTCCGTATCGGACAGCTGCTGCAGGACAAGGGCTGGCCTCTGCACAGCCTGCCCTTGACCGAGCAGGATTTGGAGGCGGTTCTGTGAGGATTCAGGCGAACCATGTATTCTTCAGCTACGACAGACTCCCTGTCCTCACAGATATTAATCTCGACATACGCGAAGGTACGCTGACTGTTCTGTGCGGGGTCACGGGCAGCGGAAAGTCTACGCTGCTGCGCCTCTTGTCGGGCCTTGCAGAGCCGGCTGCCGGCACGATTCTCCTGGACGGCGGCCAGGCTGCTGCCGGAAACGTCTCCATGGTATTCCAGCAGCCGGAGACGCAGCTGTTCGCAGGCAGCGTGCACCAGGAGCTGGAATACGGCCTAGCTGAGCGCGGAGTGCCGGGGCCGCAGCGGCTGGAGCTGATCCGCAGCGCGCTTGCCAGAGTCGGACTGCCCTACGATGAATTCGGCGGGCGCTCGCCCTTCCTGCTGAGCGGCGGCGAGAAGCGGCGGCTCTGCATCGCCGCCGCTATCGCTTCCCTCCCCGGGCTGCTCGTCCTTGACGAGCCCACAGCCGGACTGGACCCGCAGGCGGCCGGGTCCCTGCTGGAGCTGCTGCGCGGGCTTCGCCGCAGCGGCTTAACCCTGGTCATTGGTACCCATGACCTTGACAGCTTCCTGCCCATCGCAGATGAAGCGATTGTATTGTCCCAGGGCGCCGTCCATTATAGCGGGCCGGCCTCTACCCTGTCCGCCGATCCGCTTGTGCTGACCGGCGCAGGGCTGGAGCCCCCCGCCTATTCGCGGCTCGGGCACAGACTCCGGCAGCGCGGCCTGCTGGCTGAGCTGCCGGACAGCCTGGACAGCCTGCTCGCAGCGCTTGCAGAGCAGCCGCTTCCCGCACCGCCGGAGGAGGCCCCTCCGGCTTCGGTGCAGATCCCCCGCCTAAGCTGGAGCGGCGGGGAGAACTTGCTGCCCGCCAAAGGGAATACGGCCGGCCGGTCTTCCGCTGCCACGGATATACAAACAGCCTCTGCACAGAAGCCGTGGCAGAGGCTGGACCCCCGCGTCAAATGGCTGGGGATGGTGCTGGGCACACTGGCCGTTCTGGGAATGCAAGCCCTGCTGCCGCTGCTGCTGGCCTCAGGGCTGATTACTGGACTCATGCTCTCTGCCCGCATTCCCTGGCAGAGGACGATCCGTTTCTTCCGTCCGTTCCTGCTGATGTTCCTGTTCCTCTGGCTGCTGTCCGCGCTCACCTGGAGTTCTCCGGATTATAAGCTGGGGCCTGTGGGCCTAAGCCTTGCCGGTATGGAACGGGGAGGACTGAACGTGCTCCGCTTTCTGCTGCTGGTTGCACTCGGTTTTCTGTTCACGGAGACTACCACCGGCGCCCCCTTGCGGGAAGCGCTGGAATGGGGGATAGCCCCGCTCAAAAAGCTGGGCATCCGTACCCGTAACTGGTCCCTGGCGGTGTCCGTCACACTCCAGTTTGTGCCCTGGATTCTCGATAAGCTGGCCCAGCTGCAGCTGGCGCTGAACTCGCGCGGCAGAAAAGCCCGCGGAATGGCCCGCTATACGCCGAGGCAGGTTGCCCTGCTGATTGTCCCCTTGCTCATTCTGGTCATCGGGATGGGCGATGAACTGGCTACCGCAGTTGAATCCCGGGGCTATGACCCTACTAAAGAGCGGACGCCTGCCTACCTTCTGTCCTGGCAGAACCGTGATACGCTCGTCATGCTATGTATCCTGCTGGCAGCCGCCTTGTTGTGGACGGTCTCGCGGTTCAGCTAAGAATATAACTCAGCATGTATTCCATGTGCGGGTCCGGAGTATGTAACAGAGGGTCTTGCCGGGTCCAGACGCCTGAGATGCCCAGCTCCCGGCACGCGAGCTCGAAGCTGCATGCCGCAATCCCGATATCGATCCGCTGCATCTCAAACCCCAGCTTGTTGCCGCTGTAATTTGGCGTAGGCAGGTAATAGAAATGCACCTGTTTCCTGTCTTCGGACAGCACGACTCTCCAAGGCTGCTTGTTGGAAGCCGACGGGCCCAGCCGGACCATCTCCAGCGGTCCGGCCAGGCTGCCTGCAGCCTCGCGGGTCAGCTCGCGGCCGAATCCGCCATCCTGGAACAGCTCTTCCCAGGGCTTCCTTTGATTCGATTTGGCGATATATCGCATCGCCGAGTCCAGCAGACGCTGCTTCTCGCTTGCATAGCCCAGCGGGGAGATGCAGGGGATAAGTTCTCCCGGCGCAAGATCAATTTCGCGGGAAAAGGACTTACGGTTAAAGGTACCGCCCATCCAGCAGGTTCCAAGGCCCAGGCCGGTCGCATGAAGAATCAGCTTGTGAAAGATATAGCCGAACTCCAGCAGCGCCGTCTCTCCGTTCTGCACCACACCCACCAGATACGCCTGCGGGTTCTTGATGACCCCGTAAGCGCCAAGCTTAACGCCTGTTGCCTCCGCCACACCTCCTTTGACTGTGATCCATTCCACAGAAGCCTTTCCGCCCAAAGGTCCGCGCAGATTCTCCTCCTGTGCCAAATATTCCATTACCGCTGCGCGGGCCTCTTCCCGGATCGGTGTCTGTTCATAAGTGCGGACCGATTTGCGTTTCTCCATAATCTCCATGATGGCGGTTCCCATAATTGTATCCTCCTTTTCATATCAAGCGGACCTGAATCACTTGTTTCTAAATAAAAAGATGGCGCCTGCATCGCGCAGTAGCCATCTCCAATGATGTATATCTATGTTTGCTTGTTCGCGCTCATGAATCCGGTAAAATCAGTATTGCCGATTTCCGCCTAATCGTCCAGGACATATAGCACATGAAGTTTATTTCCGGTCCTTCCCCTCTTCCGGGTAACGGGAGACAAGCCTTACCAGATCAAGTGTCAGAATTGACAGCGTAACCGCGGCCGGATAGGCCAGATATCTGGGTTCCCACTCCGGATTGAACTTCTCCTTATAGCGGCGGAGCCCGGAAAAACCGTACCAGTGGCCACCCCGTATATAAATCAGATGAGCCAGCTTTTCTTCCCGCAGCGCTCCTGAATTGTGCCCGACGCTGGACAGCGGGGCATTGCCCAGATTGAATCTGCTGCTGCCCTGTTCTTTGGCCCACTCCAGCAGACGGACGAACAAATAGTCCATTGTGCCATTTGGCGTTTTCTTCAGGTGACGCATGAGATCGATTGAAACCGTGGTTCCCCCATCATATCCCGGTGCAATGGAGGCAAAAGCCAGTACAGCGCCCTCCTTGCTCCTCAGCAGCGCAATAGGTGCCAGCTGGAGGTACGACGGCTTGAACCAGCCGAGAGAGTAACCTTTCTCCTTTCGGCCATTCAGCCATTCCTCAGAGATCCGGCGCAGCTCGTCCAGCAACGCCTCGGAATGAGGCGAAGCCACCACCTCGAATACATATCCCTCCCGCTCAAAGCGGCTTCTTACACTCCGCAGGTCGGAATTCCTTTTGCCACTGAGAGTGAGATTGGCCAGCGGCACCATCGCCTCTTCCCCCAGCTTGAAAAAACGGTAGCCCTGCTCATGATAGACCGGCAGAAAAGCCGGAGTGGCCTGATAGAACACCACAGCAAGCCCGTATAAATCCGCAGCCTGTCGAAATTCACTAATTCCGTCATTGATCAAGTCCAGCGGGCCCAGAGGATCACCCAGTACGACCAGCTTGTCCCGCGCCCGGGAAAAAGCAAACAGCACCTTGCCGCCTTGGGCCCAGTAAAAGCTCTTATCACCCAGGAACAGCATGTGGGTTAAGGCATTCCCGGGATTGCCCTCTAGAAATTTGCTCAATCTGTCCATATCCTTATCCGCGAACAGCTCATCCACTTTGTGGTTAGGCCGAAGGGTAAACAGCATCGTAAGCAGAATCCAGGAGAACACCAGCCCGCCTGCAGCGGTAACCGCCACGTTGCTGTGACGCTGCAGCCACTCGGGATCGACACCCCGGGGAAGATGCTTCAGGAAGCCCCGATGCGCATAGCTGCCCAGCCAGTAGTAGAGCAGTGCTATGAAAGTCGTCAGCGCCAGCCACCACACGGTATTCTGCCGGCTTACCGGCACACTGACCCGGTAGAAGCGCGCCCGTGAGATCCACAGGATGAGCGCTACGAGCAGCAGGAACAGGGCCTCTTCATAATCAAAGCCCTTCGTAAAAGTAAATACAGCTCCCACGAACAGCAGCACGCTGGTCCAAACATAGGCTCTGCGGACCCGCAGCGAAATTCCGCGCGACAGCAGAATGAGCATGAATCCGATCAGCACGGAGAGATGATGCGATATCCGCATCACCGGCAGCGAGAGCAGATCCTCCGTAAGCCTCAGCCGGTACAGGAGCTCGGGCGTGGCTGCTGACAGCAGCAGAATAAGTCCGCTGACAAGTACCAGCTTGCCAAGTGCCCAAACGCCAAGATCGCTCAGGAACGTATATTGGCCCGGCCAGCCCCAGATTTTCTGCCAGCGGTTAAGCGAAGGCTCAATGTTCGCTGTACTACGGTCGGGGTCCTTTTTACTCTGAAGCCCGATTTCCAGTGCGGCCAGTCCCAGGCCAATCAGCCAGGGAATCAGATAATAAAACAGTCTGTAAATAACCAATACGGCCATCGCCTGATCACTCCGGTATCCCAGCTGCGTAAGCCCGAGCAAGGCAATCAGATCGAAAGCGCCGATACCTCCGGGAGCCATGCTGAGAATGCCGGCAATCGCGGCAATTACATAAATACTAAAAACGGTCACGAAATCTACCCCGCCGAGCAGGTGGTTCCCGATCGTCCAGAACGTGATTCCCGCGAACAGCCACTCCAGAAAGGAAGCGCCGACGGAAGCACCCACGGTCAGCCAGGGCGTTCGGCCCTGGTCCCGGTTAACCCATCTGGCGAACAGCGACGAACGCTGAACAATAATGAAAAACGGCAAATACAGCGCCATGCCCCAGACCGCGAACACCAGCCAGTGATGCTTGTGCAGCAGCGCGGCCGCCGGAAGCAAGCCAATGATATTGCCCCAGGAGAGCAGCGACAACCCCGTGATCATCAGCGGTGAGAGAAACACGATGGCGGGCGTAAGAACGGCGGCAGGTATACCGCTTTTTTTGTAGAGAAGCGTCCGTAGGCCGACCCCCGCCAGACCCGCAAACCCGATCAGATTGTTGAAGGTATTCGCAATCCACGAGTAACGGAAAGTGCTCCAGCCCCCGATATTCAGCCGGAAATGGCGCCGGATCAAATAATCATAGCCGCTCATGACGGCAACAGCGAGCAGCGCGACCCCCATCATCTGGGCAATGGCCTCCGCGGGCACACGTTTTAGTTCACGGAGGATCAGTCCCAGATGCACCTGCTTCAGCTCATGCTGTCCCTCCAGATATACAAGAGCTATGATTGCAATCGGTATAAGCGCTCTTACCGCCCTGAGCCGGTAGACCGCTACAATCAGTCTTACGATTTTGAAACGTTCGAGTGTCTGGATCTTGGAGTGCATGTCTTCTCCTGCCTTTACTGCCGGATGATGGACTTAATAAGCCTCTTGCCCTTTTTCATTTCTCCATTATACCAATTCTATGGATGAAAGGCTCATTTTGGAGTGTTTCAAAGGTTAGACTACCCGCAAGCCCCATTACCCTGCACTACAGCGCTAAAAAAATCCATGGCACACCAAAAAGAGGACCCTCTCACGGCAAAGGTGTCCTCTTTTCAGATACTGCTTACGATTCAGTTGCTTACTCGCTTTGACAGAACTACACCCGGATGTCAAATCTTCCTTCGCTGTCTGTAGTGGCTGTCGCAATATCCTGCGCGCTTGCAGGCACAAGCGTTTTGCCGCCTGCCGGTTTCTCTGGCGGAGCCGTATTACCGCTTGCCGAAGAGGAACTCCCGCTCTGAGACTTCTGGGCAATTTGTGCTTCGATCTGTTTGATCTGCTGCTCCAGCTGCTTGGTCTTCGTCTCCTTGGTCTTCTCATCGTCTTTGCTGGAATTAACCTTTTCCAAATCGGCTTCCAGCTTGGCTTTTTGCTTCTCCAATGCAGCGGTATCCGATGCGCTGGAGGAAGTGTAAGCGGTGGAAGATGCCGATGATACAGATGAAATATTCATGCTTGTCCCTCCCTTCACTTTTCCAAGTATAGGCGGTTTAGCCGGGAGGAACGTTAAAATGCGCTGAAAGTTTGCTGAAAGGCATCTGGCCTACCGGGAGATACAATGCACCCATGCATGTAAGCCGAAGACTATATTTTCCCCTGATGGGCCGATACTTCACCCGGGTTGCCGGGTCCAGCACCTTTTTTTCGCCGGTTCACAAGGGTAACACTCATCAGAATAATCACGAGCCCGGCGATGGTATTGGCATAAACCTGCTCATGCAGAAAAATCACACCCCAGACCAGACCGAATACAGGAACCAGAAAAGTTACGCTGACGGTCTTCACGGGGCCGACATTGCGGATCAGGCGGAAATACAACAGATAGGCTATGGAGGTACAGAAGATGGACAACCCGAGAACCGAATAGACAGCCGGTGCCGACGGCAGATGACGGGGTGCAAAAACAATAGCCAGCGGCAACAGCACCACTGCTGCTCCAAGCTGCTGTCCGGCGGCTAGCGTCAGGGGCTCGAGGCCGTGGCCTACCCGGGAGGCATATAACCCGCCGAACCCATAGGAGAGGGCGGCCCCCAGAGAAAAGAAGACGGATAACAGAATCTTGCCCTCCATTGGAACAGGACTCCAGCCTACCAGAACACCCACTCCAAGCAGCCCGATCACAAGGCCTGCCGACTTGGTGAGTCCCGGCTTCTCCTGCTGGATTCCCCAGGCGGCAAGCGCTGTGAACATTGGGGTTGTGGCATTAAGGATGGCTGCCAGAGAGGCGCTCAGATGCAGCTCCGCCAGGCAGATCAGCGTAAAGGGAAGGGCGGCATTGACCGCCCCAAGCAACAGGAACTGCTTGGCGTGCCGCCAGATGCCCAATTTCTGACGCTTCAATACCGCATACAGCAGCAGGACGGCAGCAGCCAGCGTGACACGGAGCTCTGTCGTAAATACCGGTCCCAGCTCAGGCGAAGCGATTCTCATGAACAAAAAGGAAGCGCCCCAGGTAAAAGCCAGCAGCAGCAGAGTTCCAAAATCCTTGCGGCTCACCGGGCACCTCCCGGCTTGCAGAGCAGGAGATAGGACAGAATGGAGCACAGGCCGGTCCCCGCGATGACCATTGCCATGGGCAAGGCAGTCTCACTGCCGCCAAGTCCGACAAGGGGAGCTACACAGCTGCCAAGCAGCAGGGGCAGCAGTCCTAGAAGTGCCGATGCGCTGCCTGCTGCCTCGCCCTGATCCTGCATGGCCAGGGAGAAGCTGGTTGTTCCGACCATGCCCACACTGGAAACCACGGCGAACAAGCAGATCAGGATGGGCACGAGCCCGCCTCCGGACAGAACGGTCAGCAGCAGCAGTACACCGCCCAGCGTGCAGAGCAGCAGGCCGCCCACCAGAAATCTCTGTTCGCCGAATCGTCCGGCCAGTCTGCCGGCAACCTGGCCCGAAAGGATAATGCCCAGTCCATTTACGGCAAAAATCAGGCTGTACATTTGCGGAGATACCCCAAAAATATTCTGCAAAACAAAGGATGAACCGGAAATATACGCAAACATGGCGGCAGAGACAAATCCCTGAGAGAGGGCATATCCCATAAATCTTCCATTGCCAAGCAGCACAGCGAACGTACGCATCGTACCGCGAAGCCCGCTCCTGGAACGCCGTTCTTTGGGCAAGGTCTCCGGAAGCCGCAGCAGAATTGTGGCAAAAAAGATCAGGCCGGCGGCAAACAGCACCACGAACACCCCTTGCCACGTTGTCACTCTGAGCAGCTGGCCGCCGATGACCGGGGCCAGGATCGGACCCAGTCCATTGACAATCATCAGCAGGGAAAAGAATTTGGTTAACTCCGAGCCGCTATACAGGTCACGCACCGCCGCGCGCGAGATCACGACTCCTACCGACCCGGCTAACCCCTGGATAAACCGCAGCATCACCAGCAGCCCGATGGAAGGGCTGAACGCACACAGCAAGGAGGAGGCTGCATACACCACCATGCCAATGAGCAGTGGGGTGCGGCGGCCATATACGTCGCTCAAAGGTCCGGCTACCAGCTGACCCGAGGCCAGTCCCAGCAAAAAAAAGGTCAGGCTGAGCTGCACCAGCGCAGCTCCGGCGCCAAAATGTGCCCCCAGCGCCGGAAGCGCGGGCAAATACATGTCAATGGACAACGGGCCAATCGCGGAGATAGCCCCCAGAATGACAGCGATCTGCAGCCGCTGCTTCCGTGACGGCCCTTCCGCTTCCAGCACCCTACTATCGATTTTTGTAATCATAAGCAATAACGTCAACCTTTCCGTAGCAATGTAACCTTCATACTACCGATCCTGGTTGGATTATTCAATGCAAAAAACCGCCCGCAGGGGCTTTCAAGTGGCTGATACAGTCACTTGGCAGCGGCCCTGCAGGCGGTTATACAGTCAGACTTGGCGGAAATTACTTTGCTGTTTCAGCCAATCACGGGCACTTTCAGCTTCGGCTGAGCTGAGGCGGTGACCCTGATTGCCCCAAAGCATGGTTACCTCTGCACCTGCCCCCCGCAGCAGAGATTCGAGTTCCCCGGTTTCCTCCGCGCGGATGATCGGATCATTTGTGCCTGCTCCGATGAACACCGCAACATCCTTCAAGGATGGCAGGTTCACCCCGCGCAGCGGAACCATCGGATGCAGCAGCACAGCGGAACGGAAGATACTTCCGTAGTGGAACAGCAGGCTGCCGGCGATATTTGCACCGTTGGAGTACCCTACAGCCACCAGATTGCCGGAATCAAAACCGTACTTTGCCGCTGCCTCATCCAAAAACTGCTTAACCTCATGGGTGCGGAAGATCAGGTCCTCCTCATCGAAGATGCCTTCAGCCAGCCGCCGGAAATAACGCGGCATGCCATTCTCCAGCACATTCCCCCGGATACCCAGCACCGAAGCACCAGGGGCCAGCAGTTCAGCCAGCGGCAGCAGATCCTGTTCATTGCCGCCTGTACCATGGAACAAGACTAACGTCGGCAAGCGATCATCGGTGCCTTTGCGGAAGATATGAATCATCCCTGGTTCACCCCGATTTCGCGGACTTCAAAAGGCGTCAGGTTCTCTTCGATCACCGCACGGTGCGGCTCGAACCAGGCGGGAAGCATCAGCTTCTGTCCCAGCGCATCCGGTGCTTCATCACGGGCAAAGCCTGGAGGATCGGTTGCGATCTCGAAAAGAATTCCGCCTTCCTCACGGAAGTAAATAGCGTTGAAGTACTGGCGGTCCTGCACCGGCGTCGGCTGATAGCCATGGCTCTGCACGTGACGGCCCCATTCCAGATGCTCGGCATCATCTTTGGCCCGCCATGCGATGTGATGGACCGTACCCGTGCCTCCTGCTCCGTGCGGAACCGGCGTTGCCTTCAAATCAATGATGTTGCCCAGATCGCCGGTCGATTGGTAGCGGATGTATCCGTCACCTTCAGCGATGCGCTCGAGGCCGAGTGTACGGGACAGGGTATCTGCTGTTTTTTCCGGATCTGTACTGTAGAGAACAGCTCCGCCGAACCCTTTGATGGCATGCTCAGGTGTCACACCGCCAAAGGACCATGTGCTTGGCGCCCCTTCTTCACGTTCAACAAGTTCAATCCGCAATCCGTCGAAATCAGCAAACGAGAGGTAAGACTCGCCAATCCGGCTGACTTCGGTCACCGGGATCTGATAAGCAGCCAGGCGCTGCTTCCAGAATTCCATGGAGCCTACCGGCACTGCATAAGTGGTTACACCCACCTGACCGCCGCCGATGCGGCCTTTGCGGCCCTCAGACCAGGGGAAGAACGTAATGATTGTGCCAGGCGCACCCTGTTCATTTCCGAAATAGAGGTGATATACCTCGGGAGCATCGAAATTGATGGTTTTTTTCACAAGGCGCAGTCCGAGAATTCCGGCATAGAAATCAGCATTGCGCTGTACGTCTCCAACAAAAGCAGTAATATGGTGAATACCTTGAGTTTGCATAGTCATTATAATTACCTCCTGAAATGTTATGTGCAAGAATGATGTTTCAGCGAAAATCAGTTAAAGAACAACGCGTCCAGCGAGATCGATCCCGGTCCGGCCAGTGCAACACCCACCGCAACCACCAGTAGCGTCAGAGGGAACTCGATACCATTCGCTGTGGACCAAAAGCCATTCGGAGCATGTACCTTAACAATGGCGCCCAGCATAGCTGCGGCAATCAGTACGGCAGCCAGAGGTGTCAGCAGCCCGGCTGCGAACAGCAAACCTCCGACAAGCTCCATCAGTCCGGCCAACACCGCCATCAGTACCCCAGGCTTAATCCCAATTGACTCCATCCAGCCACCGGTCCCTTTTGGACCATAGCCGCCGAACCAGCCGAACAGCTTCTGTGAACCATGCCCGATAAACGCAATCCCGATAACCAATCTCATCAACAATAAACCTACACTAACCATTTTAAACACGCTCCATTCTCTTTGTTTTAATTATCTTAACGTTAAGATATTAGGTAAAAATTTTTAGTCTTGCTGTTGTTCCTGACGAACTCTGCTTTCTTATACAATGAGGCTGTTCTCCGCTATTCCTTGGCAAGGCGTATCTGCGGCTGCACCTGTGTCAGATGCGTTATGTCTATACGCCTTTGCCAAGCTTCTTCAGCAGTTGAATGGCCTGATCCTTCTCTTCTCCATTCAGACCACCCATCATACTATGAATGGAATGGACATGACGGGGGAAAATATCATCGAACAATTCGCGTCCCGCATCTGTAATCTCTGCGTAAGTTACGCGCCGGTCGTCGCTGCAGGGAACACGCTTCAACAATCCCCTCTTCTCCAGTTTATCGATGTTATAAGTAATACTGCCGCTGGTGACAAGGATCTTCTCGCCGATCTGCTGCAATGGAATCCGGGTTCTGTGATACAGCACCTCCAGCACCATAAACTCCGCCGAAGCGAGCCCGTGGCTCTTCATATCCTTCACCGCCTGATCCATCAGGCTCTTATACGCCTTAGACAGGACAACGAACAGTTTCAGCGATGCTGCCTGATCTGCAGCCTCTCTATCGGCCGCTATGCTTAATGTCTCCTTGGAATCACTCATCCTTGTTCACCTCCCATCGCTTTTTCGTTTATCTTTAAATTAATTATCTTTAAGTTAAGATAAATATAATCCAATCCAGATCACTTGTCAACACCTTCTGCAAAAAATAAATCACCGCGGTTTGACCTGCCTCTAAAAACGGCGTATCCTTTTCCTTGGAAAAGCCGGCTGAATCCTTGGATATTGCCTCGGAGATCAGCTGCTATTGATCCGCTGAACTTATGCTTATAGTAAAGTGACTTCTTATAGAAGGAGGCTGGATGATGGAAGCATTCGATAGACAAGCTCCAGGCCCGCACGGTGAAGCAGGGCTTCTACCTGACGCTCCCCGCATCCTGATCGTGACGGCAGTCGCGGCAGAGCGGGATACCGTCCTGCGCGGCCTGAAGGGCAGCAGCAGGTTCCATGTCATCGCGGCGGGCGCCGGCACCGCCGCAGCGGCGGCTGGAACCGCCGCCGCTCTGGCAGCCGGGAACTACGGCTGCGTCATCAGCGCCGGGATCGGCGGCGGCTTCCCGGGCCGTGCGCCCGTAGGCTCGCTGGTCGTCGCCAGCGAGATGCTTGACGCGGCCCTCGGCGCAGAGACGCCGGAGGGCTTCCGCAGCGCTGCCGAGCTTGGCTTCGGCAGCGTATCCGTGCCGGCTGATAGCGGCACGGTGCAGGCTCTTGCGGCCGCGCTGGCAGCGGCCGGACTTGCGGTAAGCACGGGAATCGTGCTTACCGTGTCGACGGCGACCGGCACCGCCGGGACGGCCGCCGCTCTGGCCGCGCGCCATCCGGAGGCGGCGGCGGAAGCGATGGAAGGCCACGGGGTTGCCGTGGCCGCCCAGCGCTTCGGGATCGCGGCGCTGGAGCTGCGCGCGATCTCGAACCCGGTCGGCCCGCGTGACCGGGCCGCGTGGAAAATCCCTGAAGCGCTCGATGCGCTCGCGGCAGCAGCCGCTATACTACTGGAGGTGCTGTAATGTCAACAGAGCTGAATATAGCTTTTTCCCCTTGTCCTAATGATACTTTCGTATTTCATGCCTGGGCTCATGACTTAGTTCCGGATGCGCCCAAGCTGAATGTAACGTTTGCCGATATCGATATCACCAACGGATTGGCTGCGGATGGCACCGGACCGGAGGTGCTCAAAATCTCCTACGCTGCGCTCCCCTGGGTGCTGGAGAAGTACAAGCTGCTGCCCTGCGGCGGCGCTCTTGGCCGGGGCTGCGGCCCGCTGGTTCTGACCCGCAAGGGCGCTGGCGCTATCAAGCATCCGCGTGAACTGTCGGGACGCCGTATCGCCGTTCCCAGTGAGCGCTCGACCGCCTATCTGCTGTTCCGGCTATGGGCGGCACAGCAGGTGCCGGGCGGCCCTGCCGAGATCGTCGTCCTGCCCTTCGATGAGATCATGCCTGCGGTACGTGACGGGCAGATCGATGCGGGGCTCGTGATTCATGAAGCCCGCTTCACTTATCCGTCCTATGGCCTGAACCTGCTGACCGATCTGGGCAGCTGGTGGGAGAGCGATACCGGGCTGCCCATACCGCTTGGTGCAATTATCGCCCGCCGCGACCTGGACCATGAGGCCATTACCGGCTGGATCCGCAGCTCACTGCAGTATGCGTGGGATCACCCCACCGATTCCAGAGAATATGTGCTGGACCATGCCCAGGAGCTCTCGCCGGAGGTCGCCAAGTCGCACATTGATCTTTATGTCAATGAGTTCACGATGAACCTCGGAGACGACGGCTACGCCGCAGTTTCAGCGCTGCTAAGCCGCGCTGCCGCCGAAGGTTTAGTTCCGGCGGTTGACCCCTCACTGCTGCGGTAACGTACAGACAACATCCCTGCCGGCTCCCGGACCGCGTGTCAACGCTACGGAGCCGGCTTATTTTATAACCTGACGGCTCAAGATTCCCTTTACCCTCTGCCGGCTGTATGACTACTAATCCTATACTGCAAGCCGAGGCTTGGGTATTTGCCGGCTACAAACGATTTTTATGCTGACAATCTAGCACCCGTACCCCACACTTACACGTACACGTACACGCTCACGTTCACTGTACTCTAACATTTGTCCGGCATTAACGCTGGGAAATCAGCTTCATTTCTCTCCCTGCCATTTGGCATGGCGTCTTAGACTCCTTACAATAGAAGTATTGACCAGCACTTGCGAGGAGGTTTTTGATTATATGATCCCTGACGGCAACAGCAAGCCTAATATTGAACGGTTCCTGGGGTATCAGGACGACTACGACCGCTACCGGCCCGAAGCTCCGCCCATCGTGACCGGGCTGCTGACCAATTACCTGGGCCGCAGGCCTTCACGGGTGGCCGATGTGGGCTGTGGAACCGGGCTGTCCACCTTTCTATGGAAGGATGCCGCGGATGTCGTAACCGGAGTGGAGCCTAACCCCGATATGCTTGGCAAAGCGCTGGAGAAGCTGCATCTCCTCGGCAGCGGGGCAGAAACCCTGTCGTTTGTCCAGGGGTTCTCCAATCAGCTTCCTTTTCCGCCCTGCAGCGTAGACATTATCACCTGCTCGCAGTCGTTCCACTGGATGGACCCGGCCAGCACGCTACAGGAGATCTCCCGCTGTCTGTGTCCGGGCGGCGTATTCGCCGCTTATGATTGTGATTGGCCGCTTGCCCTGCAGCCGGATATTGAAGTTCGCTACAATCAGCTGATCGCTGCAGCAGATGATCTGCTGGCCGAGCTACAACCCGCAGCCGAACAGGCGCATAAATGGGACAAAGCAGGCCATTTAGCCAGAATAAAAGCCAGCGGTGCATTTTCTTATGCGCGGGAAATGGTGTTTCATAACATGGAGGATTGCGATGCACAGCGTTATGTCGGACTTACGCTCAGTCAAGGCGGTATCCAAACCGTGCTGAAGCTTGCTCCTGCCGCCCTAGCACAGGATATTGCGGATTTCACAGCAAAGGTGGAGCCATATTTCCAAGGCCGGACACTGCCTGTGCTGATCAGCTACCGGATGAGGATTGGGGTAAAGTAGCCGGTGTTTGCGGTGTTTGTTCTAGCCCTATCCGCTTGTTTGACCTATAATTCCTGCTTAATCTATACTTCGTGTTTGACCTATACTTTGTGCTTAACCTATACTTATTGAAGCGAGACGAAGAACGTCCCGGTTGCCCTCCAAGGGGAAGCCGGGGCGTTTTCTATTTTTCCAGGGAGAGTGAATCTATTGATATTTGAAGAAGCACATCTGCAATTTATCAAAGGACATTTGACGGACAGACCTGCGGGAGAACGGCGGGGAAGGCTGGAGAGGGGTCATCAGCACGCGGAAGCCTTATTCTTGCGCAATGTCTGGTGGCCGCTTCGGGGTAACTTTACAGGGCTTCATCCCGAATATGAGGTGACCGACTGGCGAGGAAGATCCTATTTTGCCGATTTCGCCTGGCTGCCCGGGTATGTGAAGCTGCTCATCGAAATCAAAGGCTTTGCGTCACATGTGCGTGATATGGACAGGCAGAAATACTGCAGCGAGCTCAACCGTGAAACATTTCTATACGCCATGGGCTACCATGTGATTTCTTTTGCCTATGATGATGTGGAACAACGCCCAGAACTCTGCATGACCTTGCTGCGTATGGTTCTAAGTAAATACCAACCGTCTGAAGCGCCTGTATCGCGCGTTCAGCTGATGGAGCAGGAGATCATCCGGCTGGCCGTTCAACTGGCACGTCCCATCCGCCCCTTGGATGTGGAGGAGCATTTCGATATTACCTACAAAACGGCGATTCGAATACTTCGCAGTCTGACCGAAAAAGGCTGGCTACTCCCTTCCCCGGACGCCGGGCTGCAAAGAATTGTCCGTTACGAGCTGGTACACGGGGTTCTGGAGTACTTTCATTAGTTTTATTAAGTAGTTTGATTAACGGCGGACATGGCCAACGGATGGCACGAGTTTGTGGGTTTGCGGGTTGCAGAGGTTATGTTTCGAGTAACCTACAAGCTATGTACTGTAGTCAGATGGGCCCCTTTATCCGGTTACTTGTCTCTCCAATTGCCCAGCTGCCGGTCACGTTCAATCAATGATCAACAGTGAATCGCATTTGTCCTTTAGCCAACATTCAATCTCAGAATTAGGTGGAAAAAGGAAATCTAATTTGTACATTTATTTAGTTTCAGGACGTTTATGTGGAAAAAGTAAACTTAAATAGCATCATTTTACTCGAACTTTTGATTTTCGGCTGTTTTAAGTATACTTTTTCCCACTAGCACCCCTTCAAGAGGTGGCACATGGCATTTATATGGAGAAATTCCCACTAAATTGAAAACGAAGAATCCACTGAGCGAAGTTAAAAAAATAGCCGGTAAAGGGCCGAAGTTTTCAATGGGTACGGGGTTACGGGGTTACGGGGTTACGGGGTTACGGGG